>JBBQAX010000157.1:0-10368 GCA_038316905.1 Verrucomicrobiota bacterium
CGGTCGGATTTATCTGCCTTCCTCAGAACTGGCGCGGTTCAATGTTTCGGCTGAAGAGATTTTTCGAGGTGATTATTCGAACCGTTATTTTGAACTCGCGCAAAGTGTCGCGGCGCGCGCCAAACATTTTTATCAACTTGCACAAGAGACGTTGCCGCCCGCCGATCGCAAATCAATGGTAGCGGCAGAGTTGATGGGCGCAGTTTACTGGCGATTGCTGCGAAAATTGGAACGGCAAAATTTCAACGTGTTTGGCCCGCGTCCAACCCGACTGAACAAAGCGCAAAAGATTTTGCTCATCGCGCGCGCTTGGGTTCGGTTTGCGTTGGGAAATGCCACACCAAATTATGGGACTTCCTGAACGGCGACGACTGATTGTCAATGCCGACGATTTCGGACGATCCCGTTCCATCAACGAAGCTGTCGTCCGCGCTCATCGCGAAGGAATTCTGACCAGCGCGAGCTTGATGGTGAACGAACCCGCGTTTGATGAAGCCGTTTGTCTCGCTCGACAAAATCCGCGACTCGGGGTTGGGCTGCATCTTTCTTTGGTTTGTGGGAAATCTGCGCTTTCTCCCCAGGACATTCCGGGTTTGTTGGAATGCGAGAACAATTTTTCCAACAACGCGGTTGTCTCTGGCTTGCGCTTTTTCTTTTTGCCGTCGCTAAAGTTGCAGTTGCAATCGGAGATCGAGGCGCAGTTTCAAAAATTCCGATCCACCGGACTATTGCTCGATCACGTGAATGGCCATCTCAACATCCATTTGCATCCGGTCGTGTTCGGAGTTCTGATGGAGAATGTGGAGCGTTGGGGAATTCGCCACCTGCGGCTGACTGCTGATCCGCTCGCGCTCAATCTGAAGCTCGCCAGAGGAAATCTTCTCTATCGCACATCGCACGCTCTCATCTACACAGTGCTTTCCAGCCGCGTTCGTTCGACACTGCGCCAAAAAAACATCCGCCACACTCAAAACGTATTTGGACTTTTGCAGAATGCGCGCGTGGACGAAGAATTTTTGCTGCGACTCTCATCCGACCTTCCCGCAGGCGAATCCGAGCTTTACTCGCACCCCTGCCTCAACAATTTTAAACACGAATTCGACGCGCTCATCAGCCCGCGAGTAAAAGAACTCACCGAAAAACTCGGCATCGAATTGATTCGTTACCAGGATTTATAATATGTCCAAGCTCCTCCTCATTTTGCTCATTGGCCTCGCTTTTGAATCGGCCGGAGTCGTTCTGCTGAAGAAAGGCATGACTAACATCGGCGACATGAAAACGATCAACGTGGCGGAAGCCCTTCGCGTCTTCAAAGCCGGCGCGACTTCGCCGCAAATTCTGCTCGGCGTTTTTTTTGAAGCGATATTCTTCGCCTGCCTGCTCATGCTAATGTCGAAAAGCGACATCAGCTTTCTGTGGCCGCTCACTGGATTAAGTTTTGTTTTTGCTACGTTCGCCGCGATCCTCTTTTTAGGAGAACACGTTTCCGCAGTCCGTTGGGCAGGGGTTATCTTCATCGTCTTTGGTGCGGGGCTGATTAGTTTCAGCGAGAAAGCAAAACCGCTGAACACCATCACGAATTCTTCCAGTCAAACTTCTGCTAACGAAAAGTAATTTTCGCCAAAACCCCGGCGAGATTTTCTGCGGCAAGCCGACAGCGTTTCTGTAGGCGCAACAATTCGCGAATCTTTCCTGGAGATTTTGCAATTGCCCAAGCCAGCTTGCCGTAATCCAAATTCATATCCGGCTTGGAAAGATGATTGAAATCCAGCGGCAAATCTTCTCCCGCGGTGTCCGAAATCGCCCGCAAAGTCGCGCATGGAATTCCGTGCTCGCAGCAAACCGAGTGAACTGCTTCTGATTCCATTTCGACAACATCCGCGCCGGTGCTGATGTGTAATTGTTCTTTCTCGGACGCCGTGATTGCGATTCGTGTCGCACAAAAGATGTTCGCTGGTCGCGTATTCGCTGAGAGTAGCCATTCGCGAAGTGTTGGATCGTTGGTAGAGAAAACAACGGCACCAGATTCCAACGCGGGATTCAGTCCGCCAGCGAATCCGCAAGTCACGACGAACTCCGGCACTTTTGACGCGACGAAATTGCGCACAGATTCTTCCGCATTCCTGCGCCCGATTCCGGTGATGAGAATTGAAATTCCCTTTCTCTCCGCCGCGAGCTTTTGGAAAGGTGCGGCCTCTTCTTTCAGCGCAAAACAAACCAGAATCGTTTCAGATTCTCCGCTGCTGGCTTCTGACTTCATTTAATTCCCGAAAGACGCTCTTTCCAGATTCGATAAAGCGCGACCGTCGCATGCACATCCCTCAGACAATATTCGGCAATCTCTCGAAACCGTCCTTCCGCCAATAAATTATTTACATCCATTCCCGTGATGCCGTGGCTTTTCGGGGATTCGATACCGAAAGCCTTACAGTAAAAATCTAAATTGAATCTGCGCGCCGCCCCGTCGCGCCCACTCACGTTGTAAAACGTCAACTGCTCCGCGAGATCGCAATGCGGTTCGGTCTGGAAACGATAGCCAAGCCAATCTTTTTTGGTGATCGGCACATTCAACAACGCAGAGCGAAGGTAAATAAATGGAACATCAAAGCCGCGTCCGTTGAACGTGACAATGGAATCGTAATGTTTCGCGACGTCCCAAAAAGCCGTGAGCAATTCAATTTCGTCGGCGCAGGGAACGAACTCAACCGGGCCAGCTTCCTCGCCGCTTTCTTCAAAATCTTCCGCGGTAAAAAGAACCTGTCCGCGGGAAGTTTCCGCATTGAGCATCGCGATGCAGACGACGTTTGCCGTGAAGGGCCAGAGGCTAAATTGCCGATGTAGTTCCGCGCGACGAGCTGGACGCTCCAACTCGGGCAGCTTTTGTGCGTCGCGAAAAAGATATTCCTGCTGGGTCTCGTCGAAGTTTTCCAGCGGTTGTGACGTGGTCTCGATATCGAAAACGAGTTTAGCCATTTGAGAAAGGTTTTGGTTTTAAAGCGAAACAGGATGGAAACCTGGTTTTGATTCAGATTCCCATCCTGAAATGTTTAGAGGAGGTTACTTCTTTTTCTTAGCAGCTGGTTTTTTAGCAGCTGGCTTCTTTGCAGCAGTTTTTTTCTTCGTGGCCATGCAATTCACCTCCAATCAATTTACAAATTGTTTTTTGGTACACGCACTTTTTGTAACGATTAATTTTTTAGCTGACTAGTGTTTTGTTGAAAAACTTTTTGTCTGAGAAAAACTTTTCGCCACAAAAAAATAATTTATGCGCCGAATTTATCGAACATTTTTGCGTTCGCTTGCATTAACCGCATGAGAAATTTCGCTTCGAAAACTCCGAGTGATCCAGAATTCGCACCCGTCTCGGTGAAGCGTTCCAATTTGTCTGAGCCGGAATTTGCCGAGGTGAGAAGCACGGGTTGCGGATGCCACGAATGACCTTTCATCGCGCAGGGCGTGGAGTGATCTCCAGTGATCGCGAGGACGTCCGGTTTTTTCTTCAGCAGGATTGGCAGCGCGGCATCCAGTTCTTCAATGGCTTTTTTCTTCGCTTCGAAATTTCCATCTTCGCCATGCATGTCGGTGTATTTGTAATGAATGAAAAAATAATCGTAGTTATCAAATTCTTTCGCGTAGCGCTCGAACTGTTCAGCGATCGTTTGCGGCCCTTCGATTTTTTCCATGCCGACCAATTGCGCGAGTCCTTTGTACATCGGGTAAACCGCGAGACACGCGGCGCGCATTCCGTATCGTTCCTGAATGGTGGGAATCGCGGGTTGATGCGCAATCCCCCTCAATAAAAATCCATTCGCAGGTTTTTTCTTCGCCAGCAAAGGCAACGCCGCTTTGTAAAAATCTGCGATCAATGACGCCGCTTTTTTCTGTTTTGCTGACGTCGTGGTTGTCGGACGCACGGTGGGAATGGGTGAGCCTTCGCGATTTGGGTCGGCATCCGTCAAGGGACCTTCCAAACCTTTTCCTCGGAAGATCACCACAAACCGATGACCTTTGCCGGCTTTGATGATCACTTCTGCGTCACCAATCTTTTTGATCTTTTTCGAAAGCTCAGCGCAAAGTTGTTCGCAGACTTCGGTTTCAATTCGTCCGGCGCGACGATCCGTGACAATTCCTTTTGCATCGAGCGTGCAAAAATTGGCGCGCGCTGCAACATCACCCGCCTTCAGTTCCAGACCAAGGCCAAGCGCTTCAATGACGCCACGGCCAACTTGGAATTCGAGCGGATCGTATCCAAACAAACCGAGATGACCGGGGCCGCTGCCGGGAGTAATGCCCGGTGCGACTGGAATCATTCTGCCTTGCGCGGAATCTTTCGAGAGCGCGTCGAGATTTGGAGTGTGCGCCGCTTCGAGAGGCGTCATGTAGTTGGTGGCTTTCGTTGCGATGTCGCCGACGCCATCGAGGACGATTAGCGCGAGCTTCGCATTTGTTTTGACCAACAGGTTCGAATAAAGGGCATCAAGATTCATAAATTTAGAGTTGTGAGTTTCCGCTGGAGAGATTCCCGACAGCAGGGCGATAATGTGCGCAAGCGGTTTTACATCGTCAACCGATAGTTGATACCCATCCTTTGCGCGGGTGTAATTGAAAGCGTGTGAGAATTGGAAAACCTTTGGAGTGCGACGGCAAGACGTCGCTTTTCCTGCACGTTGGCAACAGGAAAATCGTTTTGAACTAAAAGACGCTCTGCGCTTTTTCACCGTGCAGCCAAAGCGGAGACATGTCTCCGCAGTCCACATGGCCAAGCCTCGTCCACTTTTAGTCCCACCCCCTTTGCGCGGGTGATTAAAAGCTTGAGAATTGGATGAGCTTACGAACTGCGGCTGTGTTCGCAGAGAACCCGCTGCGGCGCGTCGCCAAGACGCGCGCGTGAAACGTTTTCAACAACGACGAAGACTGCGCAAAGTTTTTCGATTTACAGGACGCGTTCCGTGCGGCTAATTCTGCATCACATGAATTACGGCTTAAATATTTCTCCCACGGGCGGCCTCGATTTCCTTTCACTCGGCGCGCTCGTTCACCGGCTCGATCCTGGCGTCGTTCCTTTTCGCAAAGCGACGCAATGCGACATCCACGTCAGCGGCGGCGAGTTCAACGTCGCGGCGAATCTGTCGGATTGTTTCCGGCTCAACACAGGAATTGCCAGCGCGATGTCCGATTATCCGATTGGCGATTTAATCGCGGAACGCGTTCGCGGCATGGGCGTAAAATCATTCTACAAAAAATTCAAACACGATGGCGTTCACGGGCCGAACATGGCGACGGTTTATAGCGATCGCGGGCAAGGCGTGCGTGCGCCGGTGGTTTTTTACAATCGTTGCAACGAAGCGGCGGCGCAGTTGAAGCCTGGTGACTTCAATTGGAAGGAGATTTTCTCGCAAGGTGTTCGATGGTTTCATAGCGGCGGAATTTTTGCCGCGCTCTCTCCGACGACGGCGGAAGTTATTATCGAAGCGATGCAGGCGGCGAAAGCTGCAGGCGCAATCACATCGTTCGATTTAAATTATCGCGCCAAACTTTGGAACATCGTTGGCGGAAACGAGCGCGCCGTCGCCGTGTTGGATCGCATCGTCAAAAACGTCGATGTGCTCGTCGGCAACGAAGAAGATTTGCAACTTGGCCTGGGAATTCCCGGACCAGAAGTCGCGGCGAAAGACAAACTCGATCCGAGCGCGTTCTTCAGCATGATGGGCAACGTCACCAAAAAGCATCCGCACATCAAAATCGTTGCGACGACGTTGCGTGAAGTGCATTCGACGAACCGCCACAGTTGGGGCGCGGTCGCGTGGATTGATGGAACGACGTTCGTTTCGCCCACGTGCGAACTCGACGTGATAGACCGCGTCGGCGGCGGCGATGGTTATGCCGCAGGATTTTTTTACGGATTGCTCAAAGGTGTTTCGCCGCAAGACGCGGTGAATCTTGGCTGGGCTCACGGCGCATTACTCACGACATTTCCAGGTGACACCACGATGTCCACCGTCGAACAAGTCGAGGCGTTTGCCAAAGGCGGCAGCGCGCGGATTCAGCGCTAATGTTTGGAAGCGGAGGCAAAGGCAGGGAACGCGTTTTCTCTTTTGCCTCCGTGGATTCTCTCCACGCGCAACAAATCCTGCTTAAAATTTTGAAAATCTTTGTGTCTTGATGGCGGGGTAGTTACTTTCTCGCCCATGTTCTCTTCGGAAATTAAATCCATTCATTTTGTTGGAATTTGCGGGACGGCCATGGGTTCCGCTGCCGCTGCTTTGGTTGAAAAGGGCTATCACGTTACGGGATCAGATCCGAATACGTATCCCCCGATGTCCACGTTTCTCGCGCAACGCAAGATCGAGGTCATGCCGACGTACGCGGAACAAAACCTCGCGCATAAACCCGATCTCGTTGTCATCGGAAATGCCATTTCCCGAGGCAATCCTGAAGCGGAAGCGGTGTTGGAAAAAAAACTGCGCTACTGTTCATTGCCGGAATTACTCAAAGAATTTTTCATTCGCGGCAAACGTTCCATTGTCGTCAGTGGCACGCACGGAAAGACCACCACGACGTCGTTGCTGACATGGGTTTTCGAGCACAACGGATTGAACCCAAGCTATCTGATTGGTGGCATTCCGGAAAATTTGAAACAAGGCGCGCGCTTCACCGATAGCGAATGGTTCATCATCGAAGGCGACGAATACGACACCGCCTTTTTCGACAAGCGCAGCAAGTTCGTTCATTACCTTCCTGAAGTCGCGATCATCAATAACGTCGAATTCGATCACGCCGACATTTTTGAAAACATTGCGGCGATCCAGCTTCAATTTAAACGCTTTATCAATTTGATTCCGCGCAACGGTCTATTGCTCGCCAATGGCGACGACTCGAATCTCGCTCCGCTTTTGAATGTGACGCATTGCCCGGTGCAACGATTTGGCATTGGCGAAGAAAATAAATTCCGCGCCTTCAATTTAAAATTCGGTGCGACCGCGTCGGAATTTGAGATTCCAAGTTTCAAATTTCATCTCAATCTGCTCGGTGAATTGAATGTGCGAAATGCGCTCGCCGTGGTTGCGGCGGCGAAACATTGCGGGCTTTCCAACAAACAAATTCAGTCGGCGTTTGACACGTTCAAAGGGATCAAGCGTCGCATGGAAGTGCGCGGAATCGCGGGCGGCGTGACGATCATTGACGATTTTGGCCATCATCCGACCGCGATTCGCGAGACGCTGCGCGCGTTGCGTTTCAAACATCCCACGCAAAAAATTTGGGCGATCTTCGAGCCGCGCACGAATACGACGCGCCGGAATATTTTCCAACTCGAATTGGCGGACGCATTTGCTGAGGCGGATGCAATTGTCCTCTCGCAAATTGCGCGTCTCGAATTACTGAAACCGGAAGAACGACTTGATCCGACGCAGTTGATGCAGGATTTGCGCTCAACAGGAAAGCCAGCCGACTATTTGCCGGATGCGGATGCGATTGTTTCCCATCTGAAAAAAAACGCGAGCGGCGGAGATGTCATCTGTGTCTTCAGCAATGGCGGCTTCGGGGACATTCATAACAAACTGCTGGGGCAATTGGGGAAGAAATAGAATGGATTTAGTTCCGAGCAGCGCGTCCTCGAAAACTATTTTTCACCCGTGACTGAGGGAACGGCATTCGTTTGCGCCGACTTCGCTTCCGACTCTTCGATGTTTTTCAGCAGCTTGGTTTTGGACGGCGTGTACATTTCGTTCGTGATCGCGGCGAGTTGCTTCCGCGCTGCATCGAATTCACTGAGTTTCCAATGGATACGCCCGAGATGAATGCGCACTCCGTCGCGCTCGATTTCATCCCGCGCGATCTTCAACACGTCGGTCCACGCGGCGAGACCATCTTTGTAACGCGGCGGTTTTGTTCCGTAATAACTCTGCGCATAATCAGTCGCGAGAATGAAATCGTTGGGCGCAAGTTTCATGGCAGCGCGATAGAGAGCGAGCGCCTTGTCGAAAACCTGGGTTTCATTGATCTGATAAAACTCCATCGCATCTTTGCGGAAGAGATAGACGGTCGTCGCAAAATTCCAGTGATAGACCGGTTCATTCGGATTCAGCTCAATGGCTTTGGCGTAATACTCGAATGATTTCTTCACCGGGCTGCGATGCCCGTAATAATTGGCTAAATTATTCCATGCGGCGGGATTTTTCGGATCGAGTTCGCGCGCTTTCTCCCAATGCTTCACGCCCTCTTCCTCTTCGCGAATTTCCTGGAGGAAACTTCCGTAAGCGAGATGAGCGCGGACATGGCTGGGATTTCTGCGGAGAAATTCTGTGTAATTCTTTTTAACGGAAGCGAACCGTTGATCAATGCGGAGGTTGAGCGTGGCGGACGGCGCGTTGGTGGAAGTGCGGCTTTCCAGGATCCATTCATCCACCTCGCTCTGTGCGGCGTCATCTTCGGCGAGAAGATTTAAATACTCTTTTTCAATCGGATCATTGGGATTGGCGACATCGACAGAGATTCCCGTGGTTTGAGCGACAAGGTTGCTGACGACCGTCTCCTGGTTGGTGGAAATCAATGCACTGAGAAGGCCAATCAAAAGTTTGCTCACGCCGGGAAAATAGCGCACGGGCAGGGGAACGTCGAGGCCGCAAGAATCAGGAGTCAGCCGAGCGTGAACGCGACGTGACTGAAGAACGAATTGACCAAGATACAAATTGCGTCCACAAAATTGTCCCGCAGAGTTTGATTATCGGGCGCGACGTCACGATGATCTGCTGAACGTATGCTCAAACATTTTAACTCCCGGATCTGGAAATCCTCAGTGTTCCTTGCGTTATTGGTATTTTCGTTTGGCGTGCATGCCGAGAACAGAGCGGATCGACCGCGCGCGCGTGAAGCCGGAATCATTGTTGGAACACTTCCGCCAGGGCCGTTGAACGCGATTACGGATGTCGCAGGCGTGCGTGTCGGACAAACCACCGTGACCAATGGCGACTCAGTGTACACGGGCGTTACCGCAATTCTTCCGCATGGCGGCAATCTTTTTCAGGAACGTGTTCCAGCCGCGATTTTTGTTGGAAACGGATTTGGCAAATTGATCGGGGTCACGCAGGTCGCGGAACTCGGCGAATTGGAGACACCCATTCTGCTAACGGGCACCTTGGGCGTTTGGAAAGCAGCGGATGCGATGGTTGCGTGGTTGCTCGCTCAACCCGGCATGGAAGACGTGCGCTCGATCAATCCCGTGGTCGGCGAAACCAACGATGGATTGCTCAACGACATTCGTTCCCGCCCGATTCGCCCCGAACATGTGACGAGCGCGTTGGAGAAAGCCTCCAGCGGAAAAGTCGAGGAAGGTTCCGTGGGCGCGGGCGCGGGAACAGTGGTGTTCGGTTGGAAAGGCGGCATTGGAACCAGTTCACGTCAAACAACGACCAACGCGGGCGGCTATAAAGTAGGCGTCTTGGTGCAGAGCAATTACGGTGGCGACCTGACCATCGCAGGCGTGTCGGTCGGTCGCGAATTGGAGCGGCAGACTAAAACGAATAACACCGGCGACGGCAGCATCATGATCATCGTCGCGACTGACGCGCCGTTGAGCGCAAGAAATTTGGAACGTCTCGCGTCGCGCGCTCTCGTGGGTTTGGCGCGAACCGGTTCCAGCATGTCGAATGGTTCGGGCGATTACGTCATCGCTTTTTCCACCGCACTGGAATGCCGCCGTCGCGCGGGTGGACCGCTCCACAAAATCGCGGAGCTTCCCAATGCATCCATGTCACCGCTGTTTCAAGCCGTGGCCGAAGCGACGGAGGAAGCGATTTATAATTCGATGTTTAAAGCGACCACCGTAAAAGGATTTCGGGCGACGGTCGAAGCACTGCCGCTGGAGCGCACGTTGGAAATATTGAAGAAGGCGGGCGCAATCAAAACATCAGGATCAAAGAACGAGTTATGACACGAACGAACCACATCTTTATTGATTTCGAGAATGTTCAAGAGACTGATCTTGGCTGCATTGCGAATAAGACGGTCAGGGTGGCGCTGATTCTGGGGGAGAAGCAGAAGAGTTTGCCGGTCAAACTGGTGAAGTTGATTCAGAAATATCCCGAACAGATTCGCCTCGTGGAAACGGTGCTAAACGGAAAGAACGCGTTAGACTTCGTGCTCGCCTGTGAAATCGGAGTCGAAATTCAAAAAGATCCCACCGGCTACTTTCATATCGTTTCGCGAGACAAAGGGTTTGATGCATTGATTAAGCATCTCAAAAGCAAAAAGATTCTAGCGGCGCGGCATTCTTCCTTATTGAGACTCGCATAATAGGGTGACATTACGGCCACAATTGAGCTTGGGTATAGCAGGCGGCGAGGATGGATTTTCTCCGGCGCATCCGGC
>JBBQAX010000158.1:0-10283 GCA_038316905.1 Verrucomicrobiota bacterium
ATCGATGCTTTCGGCGACGTGCGAGAAAAGTTCACTCACTTCGATGCCGCTTTGTCCGTATTTTTTAAATTTGAAAGGCGAGGCCATCGCCGCGCCGGTTTTGCGTTCGGACTTGAGATTTTCCATCGGCAACATTTTGCCGCCCCATTTCGTAAGCGACGGTTTGTTGTCGAAGGTATCCACCTGCGACGGGCCACCATTGGCGAAGATGTGGATGACGCGTTTGGCCTTCGCGGGAAATTGCGAAAGTTTTGGCGCAAGTGGAGAAATATTTTCGCTCGCGGCCAATGGAGATTCCAACAAGTTGCCGAAGAACCCAGCGAGACTGACCGCACCCATGCCCATGCCGCAGCGCGAAAGAAATTCGCGTCGCGTGAAACCAAGTGGCAGCGCATTGGGCTTATGAAATTCCATGGGTAACTGGACTTAGTTTAGCTCGCAAAAATTCAGGGGCAAATCTTTCTTTCCAAAGTTCGTAGCCGCGCTCGCGAGAGGGTGGCGTTAGGATACTCTTAACGAACGCCACCCTCTCGCGAGGGCGGCTACGGGCCCGGGATTGGATTGACAACACGGGTCATAAAAGGCGACAACCTTGATGCAAATTGTTCCCCCGCTTTTTATGAAAACGATTCTCTCTCAAATCATTTTTTTGTGCGCTTTATTTTGTTGTGCCAACGCTTTTTCACAAGGCGGTCTGACTCCTGCGAATGCCCCCGACCCCACTATGAAAACGCTCGCGCAGATCGAGCCGCGCATTCCTATTTCGTCATTGCCGTTCACCGTTACCAAATCTGGTTCGTATTATCTGACGACGAATCTGACCGTTGCTTCTGGTTCGGGAATTACCGTGAACGCGGATGATGTGTCCTTGGATTTAGGCGGTTGGACCCTTGCAAGTTCAGCGGGTTCGAGCGTGGGAATTCTGAGTTTTTCCACAAACCTGTTCGTCCGCAACGGCACCGTGCGCGGTTTCGGAATTGGTTTGCAGCTCAATTTTGCTTCCGAGACGAAGGTGGAACGCGTCAACGCAGTGGACAATTCCAGCGTCGGAATTTTCGTGGGAGACAAATCGGCGGTGATTGATTGCACGGCCATTCGCAATGGCGGGCGTGGCATTGATGCAGGAGCTCATTGCCAGATTCGATCCTGTCGCAGCTATGAAAATGGAGGGGTTGGCATTTTTACATTGGACAGTTGTGTCATTCAGGATTCGATCGCGGGCACAAATTCGCTGGGCGGTTTCCAGGTGGGAAAAGGCGTCTCGCTGCGAGGTTGCGTCGCGCACAATAATAGTGGAGCGGGAATTAGCGCGGGAGAAAGCGCGTTGGTCAGCGACTGTTCGGCGAAGAACAACGTCAATGGTGGAATGAACACGGGCGCTGGGTCATTTGTTCGGGATTCTTTAGCAGCGAACAACTTGAGCCACGGTTTTTCCAGCGGCGCAGGGAGCCATTACGCGCAAGTCAACGCCATCGGCAATAGCTCCAATGGGATTAACTTGTTTTACAATGGCGGATTAATCGAACGGTCAATGGTTATCAGTAATATGGACTACGGCATTTATATTTCCGGCAACACAGTCGTGACCGATTGTCTGATCGCCAGCAACTGCCTCTCTGGCGGGGCGGTCTCCGGCCTTTTCTTCGGTGGCTCGCGTAATCGCATTGAAAACAATACGATCACTCGCAATGGCAACTACGGAATTTGGAACGGCTTTTTTGCTGGTGCAACCAACAACCTCATCATCCGCAATCACCTTTCCGGCCAAACGAATAATATTACGGTGGGCGCAGCCAATCATTCCACCACCGCCACCGGAGCAAACGTCACCACCAATCTCAATCCTTACGTAAACTTTTCACTGCCATGAATATTGCTGAACTACCTCAAAGCCGGGTTGACAACACAGGTCAAACGAAAGACGACGGTAGCGTAATTTTATGAAAACTATTCTCTATCAGTTCGCGTTCTCCTGTTTGTTTTTATTTCCTGCCGACCATGCGTTCGCGCAAGGCGATCTCGCTCCGGCAGGCGCACCTGGGCCGACGATGAAGACGCTCGATCAGATTGAGCCGCGCACGCCAATCGATGCTTCTCACACGCCCGGCGGCGGAACCGCGCAATTTATCATCACTCAACCCGGCTCATATTACCTGTCCTCCAATATCGTCGCCGTTAGCGGAAAAAGCGGAATCCGGATTCAAGCCAGCAACGTTTCACTCGACTTGAATGGCTTTTCTCTGCTGGGCAAATCAAACGCGTTTGATGGAATTTTTTGTACCTCGTACAACACCAACTTGGTCGTGCGCAACGGCACGATCAGCGGTTGGTCAAACGGCTCGGGAATTTATTCTACCGGATGGAACGGAATCTTCGAACGTCTGAACATCTCCGGCAACCAGTTCGGCGTTCGCACTACCGACGGCAGCCAGATCACGGGCTGTGCCGTGAACGGCAACCTCAGAATCGGAATCTACGTTTACGGTTCGGATTGTTTGATTCTGGATAACAGTTTCGCTGGAAACAACACCATGAATGACTCAATCGCAGCAACCATTTACGTGGAGTTTGGATCGAGGAACCGGATCGAAGGCAATCGCATTACCGGAAGCGGCCCAGCAGGGAAAGGAATTCAGTTCGTCGGCGGCACGAACAACTTCGTCATTCGAAATTCCGTCATAGGTGGCGGAGTGAACAATTATGCGTTCGGTGCCTTTGCCAGCAGTCAGGTGGTTGGTCCGCTCATCACGAACACGGGTATCATCACCAATTCAAATCCGTGGGCGAATTTTTCATTCTAATTTTCAATAAGAATTCATGAAAACTAGATTCCTCATGGCTTGGCTCTTCCTTCTGCATTCTTCATTCGCGGCCTTTGCCGCCACCACCATCAACACCGCCAATAAATTCTCCTACGGCGCAAACATCGGCTGGATGGATTGGCGCGGCGACACAAATACTGGCGCGGTCATCGGCGAGTTCGTTTGTTCTGGTTTCATTTACAGCGCGAATGTGGGCTGGATCAATCTCGGCGGCGGCGCTCCTGACAACGGTTTTCAATACGCGAACACAATTGCTTCCGACTTCGGCGTCAATCACGACGGTGTTGGAAATCTGCGCGGCTACGCTTACGGGGCAAATATCGGTTGGATCAATTTTGAAAACACTGGCAATCCTCGCGTGAATTTGAGAACCGGCGTTCTCGACGGCTATGTCTGGGGCGCGAATGTCGGTTGGATTTCTCTGAGCAACGCATTTGCCGTGGTGAAAACTGATTCCTTTTTTCACGGTGGCGACAAGGATGAAGACGGCATTCCTGACCAATGGGAATATTTGCAAACGGGCGACATAGAAATTTTGAGCGGCGAAGGTCACGACGAAGATGGCGACGGCCTCTCTGACGTTCAGGAATATCTCGCTGACACTGATCCGCTGGATGCCAATGACAATTTGAGAATCACATCTTATTCGATGGTTTCCTCGAAAGAAAAAGACGTTCACACCCTGACCTGGACTAGCCGTCCCACCCGTTTTTATAAATTTAATTCCGCAGACAATTTCAACCCGGGATTCTCTTTTAGTTCGATCAATGAATTGATTTCGCCCGAACCAGGACCAACGACGACGGGAGAAGTCAGCTTCAGCATTCCTTCGGACCAACGCTTTCTTCGCATCGAAGCGGTGCGTCCGCTCTCGCCGTAAATAGCTTCGAGATTCATTCGGTCCTTAAAATCACACCGATAGCTGACCACGGCACCAGTTTATAATTGCTCTCCCCTTCGCCATCGTGAGCGATGAAAACACCTTCACGAAACTCGCCGCCAAAATCCACCGCGACTGCTTCGATTCCATCCGTCTCTGTGACGGCATCGATCTTCTCGCTTTTTCCAATGGTGAAATTCTTCACGGGCAAATTGGCGGCGCGGCCCTCGAACTCTCGTTGATAAACCGCGAACTCGCTCGATCCCTGGCTTGAGGCAATCAGGTATCCGGTTCCATCACGAAGGGAATAAAGCGCCAGTCCTTCTACATCGGCTTTCAATCGCGAACCGACCCTATCGACCACAACCTTTGACTTTGGATCGAGCAAACCATTCTTCAGGTCGTATCGAAAAACACCTTCCTTTTCGCTGGCGATATAGACGACCGAACGTTGCGCGTCCACCACGATGCCTTCCACTTCGCCACGCTGCCCGCTGATTTGCCAGAGGCGTCCGGCGTCGTCGATGCGGCGGGCGAGAATGCGGTTCGTGGAAGATCCATGCTGGTTGTAGCTGAATTCAAATTGCGCGACGCGTCCGTGTTTATCACTGGTGAACGCCATGCAACGTCCATCCTTCAGCAACGCCAGCGCCATTCCGTAGGGAGCATCGGAACCTTCGGCAAAGCCCGCGCCGATTGGAATGCAACCGGCCATTTCAAGTCGCGAGAAATCTCCGTTCTCATCGACACGCACACGAAATAAATCCAGGGTGCGGCTCGAACGATTCGCCGCGGCAACAATGTCCCATTCCTCATGGCCCGCGCGAAAGCCACGGCAAATATCGACATTGTTAATTTTCTGCCCGCCTGCGAACCAGTTGACTCCTGCGCGCCATTTCTCACGATCTTTCCATCGCGAACCGTCGAGACCAAATGCGTAAACTCCTCCGAAACGTTGCTCACTTTTGTTGCAACCAAGAATGACGCTGCTGCTGCGATCGGCCGGATGAATCCACACACAAACATCGTCCGCCACGTCGCCACTACCCAACATCGGAGCCGTTTGCGCCACGGGGCGAACCACGTCGGCCAGAGCAAACGCCGGGACGATCGTGATGATGACTAATGTGATAACGGTCCAAGGTTTCAATTTGGAGAATGAAATCGAACGAGAGAGTGTTTTCACGTTGGGTTGAATGTGAAATCAATATGCCGCCGGCAACGGTCGCGGCGACAAAAATGTCTCAGGCAATGGGGAGATTGAAACCGCTTTGAACAACTTGCCAGACAACCGGTCTGAGTCGGTATGAACAAATCGCTTCGTCGGGCGTGGAAAGAATGGGTCAAACCGCTGTTGGTCCTCGGGCTGGTTATTGGTTCTCTGCGTTCAGCGGTGGCGGATTGGAATGATGTTCCCACAGGTTCGATGAAGCCGACCATCCTCGAAGGCGACCGCGTGGTGATCAACAAACTTGCCTACGATCTCAAGGTGCCATTCACCACCTGGCACATGGCCGAATGGGGAAATCCCAAGCGCGGCGACATCGTGGTGTTTTTCTCTCCGACGGATGGAACGCGGCTGGTCAAACGGGTCGTCGGTTTGCCCGGCGACACCATTGCGATGGAAAACAATCGCCTTTTCATTAATGGACAGCCGTTGCAATACGAAACGCTCGCGAGCGAGATCAGCAGTCGCGTCGAGACTCCAGAACGCAACGCCAGCCTCTTCGCCTCCGAGAAATTGGATGCGCGCGACCACGCGGTCATGGCAACGCCGCCGCTGAATGCGATGCGTTCCTTTGCTCCGGTGATGGTGCAGGAGGGAAGTTATTTTATGATGGGCGACAATCGGGACAACAGTTTGGACTCACGCTTTTACGGGGCCGTGCCGCGAGACAATATCATTGGGCGCGTTTCGAAGGTGGCGTTTTCCTTGAATCGAAATCGCTATTACCTGCCTCGCATGGATCGTTTCGGCGAGAGCTTGCTGTAATCGCAACGATATTGCGCGCCGCGTTTTTCCCATTGCTCGCGCGAAACAAAATCCTAAAGTCAGCACTATGAAACGTTTGATCTCCCCTGCTCTGCGACAATTCAGCCTCATCCTTGCACTCCTTTTTACTGCACTCGTTGGCCGCGCCGAGGAAGCCCTGACCAAACGCGAATGGACCCTCGACGGCGACAAACGTGAGGCGCTGGTTCATGTTCCCGCGTCTGCCAAAACAAATGCAGCGCCCGTGGTGTTTGCTTTTCATGGACACGGCGGCACGATGCGTCAGGCGGCGCGATCATTCGGTTACGAAAAACTTTGGCCGGAAGCGATCGTGGTTTACATGCAAGGTTTGAACACCCCAGGCCAGCTCACCGATCCTGAAGGCAAAAAACCGGGCTGGCAGAAAACCGTCGGCGACCAGAAAGACCGCGATTTGAAATTCTTCGATGCCGTGCTGGCGAGCCTGAAAAAGGATTACAAAGTGGATGCCAAACGCATCTATTCCACTGGTCACTCCAATGGTGGCGGGTTCACTTATCTGCTCTGGTCAGAACGCGGCGAAAAGTTCGCGGCTTTCGCGCCATCGTCTGCGGCGGGACGCGCTCTGATCGAGTTACCTCTTCCCATTGAAGCAGCGAACAAGACGAATGCTCCAGCGCGTTCGGAGAAAAACGCGCCGAGTCCATCACGCGCGTTTCTTGCCAAACCGGTGTTGCACGTCGCTGGAGAAAACGATCCGTTGGTAAAATTTGCGTGGCAGAAGTTGATGATTGATGCGTTGCGGGAGAAGAACCAATGCGGCGAAGGCAAGCCGTGGGAAGACGACAAGCGTTGCACGATTTATCCGTCGAAAGCCAAAGCGCCTGTGGTCACTTTTATCCATCCCGGCGAACATCAGTTTCATGAAGAAGCGCCCGGCATGATTGTGAAGTTTTTCAAACAACACGCGCTGCCCTGAGTCAAACATTGGATGCACCTTAAAAGAATTTTTCCGATTCCTTTCCATACAACGATCGCCGATTTATTTTGGGTTGCCTGACGACCCGAGCGAATGGAAAGATGAAATTATGTGGAATCCCAGACCAGCTATCTTGATTGCGGAAGACGATCGTAACGACTCCTACATCCTGCAAAGGACTTTGAAGAAAGTGGGGATTACGAATCCCGTGCAATTGGTGGAGGACGGTGAGCAGGCGCTCTCCTACTTGCGCGGAGAAGGAAAATATAAAGATCGCACCGTCTATCCTTTCCCGGGAGTCATTATCACGGACCTGAAAATGCCGAAGATTGACGGCTTTGAGGTTTTGAAATGGCTCAGAAACCATCCCGAATGTGGCGTTATCCCAGCAATGGTGCTGTCCGCTTCCGCCATGGAAAAGGACGTCGTCAGAGCGTACCAGGAAGGCGCGAATTGTTATATGCAGAAACCGAGGACGACCGACGAACTCGCGCACATGCTGAAGTTGCTTTTCGATTTTTGGAACATTTGCAAAATTCCCAGTCTCGCTTCCTCTGAATGCGCCGAACCCAATCCACCGGATAAGAAATAAAAATATCGGGAACGGCCTGGGGGCTATTGGAAATGTCAACGTCGTGCTTCGCGCCTTACTTCGGAATCGGCTTACCCGGAACCCACTCTGAATTATCGAGCAATTCGATTCCAGGGTTTCTGAACTGGATTCGACGCGATTTATAGAGCGCACCGAGAGCTTGCTTGAAGGCGCCTTTGCTCACGCCAAACGTTATGCGGATGGCTTCCGGCGAACTCGCGTCGTCAAAATCAAGTTTACCCCCGTTGCGTTCCAGTGCCTGGACGATTTGCACCTGCAAGGGCAGAACGCGTTTGTAACCCGTGGCGTCGAGCCTCAAATCAATTTTCCCATTTGCTTTCACCGCACGCACGAATCCCTTCACTTTTTGGCCGATTTCGAGCGGTGCGCTTAAGTTGTCACGATAAAGTAAGCCGCGATGGGCGTTTTCCACGATGGCGTTGTAGCCAAGCGGCGTCGCGCTGGTAATCAGCAGATTCACGGGCTGGCCTTCGCGATACGCAGGCGTGTCCTGACTTAGATGCCGCGAAAGCCGGGTGCTGGCGACAACGCGTTTCGTGATCGGGTCGAGATAAACCGCTGCAATGACCTTCTGATGGAGGCGGATGGGATTGTCCTGTTCGCGAAACGGCAGGAGCAAATCTTTTTCAAGTCCCCAATCCAGAAATGCGCCGACACGCGGGTTGATGCAGACAACCTCAAGCAGAGCAAATTCGCCGACGGTGGCGAAGGGAATCTCAGTCGTGGCAACGAGGCGGTCTTCAGAATCGAGATAAACGAAGACATCCAGCTTTTCGCCCTGCTTGAGGTCGCGCGGAATATATTTTCCCGGCAACAAGATTTCTCCGAGTTCTCCACCGTTAAGGTAGAGGCCCGGAGCCGATTCTCTCACGATGGAGAGCGTGTTGCGTTTGCCAATTTCTGCCATGCCGAGAAAATATAAGCTTGTCGCAATGAATTGGAGAGGAAAGAAATATCAAGTGGCTCGACGGGCCATGTCCTTTCCGTGCTTTCACCATTTAAAAGTATTTGAATACGCGTCGTTGCGGCATCGTTGATTTGGTGTAAGGTTTGCCACGTTTCAACGGCGACCTGTTTCTTTGGCCTTGCAGACTTTTAGATAAATTATGATGAAAGATTTCGATCCTAGTGCAGACCCAGCGCCAGCCGCCTCAGCCGAGTGGAAAAAAATTGTACTGGAATACCAGAAGCCCTCCACCGCGCGCGGCGTTTGGCAGATTGTTAACACCCTCGCACCCCTCGCGCTCACCTGGTATCTGATGTATCTGGCGTTGCCGATTTCCTGGTGGCTCGTTTTACCATTGGCAGTGTAGGCCGGTGGCTTTGTGATCCGGGCTTTTATCAATTTCCACGATTGCGGGCACGGCTCTTTTTTCAAATCTCGCGGAGCCAATGAAGTGGTCGGATTCATCACGGGATTGCTCACATTCACGCCGTTTTATCAATGGCGTTGGGACCACGCTATTCACCACGCAACCTCAGGTCACCTGGACAAACGCGGCACGGGCGACATCTGGACCATGACGGTGCAGGAATATCTCGAGTCTTCACGCTGGAAACGGTTCGCGTATCGCCTGGCTCGCAATCCATTTGTCCTCTTCGTCATCGCGCCAGTCGTCGTTTTAATGATTAAGCAACGCTTCCCCTCGCCCGGCGCCAACCAACGCGAGCGCTCCTCGGTGCATTGGATGAATCTGGCAATTCTCGGAATGGCCGTCGGTTTGAGCATGATTTTCGGGGTTCTGCCCTACTTGATCATCCAATTGACCGTCATGGCAGTCGCAGGCGGGGCAGGCTTCTGGCTCTTTTATGTGCAACACCAATTTGAAGGCACGTATTGGGAACATGAAGATGAATGGGATTACGCTACGGCAGCCCTGCAAGGCAGCTCGTTTTATAAACTGCCGAGGATCCTCCAGTGGTTCTCCGGCAACATCGGTTACCATCACATTCACCATTTGAGCGCCAAAATCCCGAACTACAATCTCGAACGTTGCCACAAGGCACATCAGCTTTTCCAAGGCGTTAAACCGATCACACTCCTTTCCAGTTTTAAATCGCTGAATTTCCGCCTTTGGGATGAAGCGAATAAAAGATTGGTCGGCTACCGTCACCTGAAACAGCTTAAGAACACTGCCCGGCGTTGAGCTAGGGACAGCGTTCTTCACCCCGCCGTATTTTAAAACTTATCGCTCCACCACAATTTGTGGGCGTGTGCTTTCCGCGATCGCGAGAAGCTCTTTCTGTTCGCGATTCGGGATTTGAAGCTTGTCGAGCGACGCTTTCAAATCGCCGACTGCCGCGTCGAATTCCGCGTTCGTGATATGCAAATCAGCATGAGCGGACTTCATCTCTTTTCCGTCGTGGGAATTTCATTTTTGTCAGAACGCCTCGAGTGAATGAAGGTGTTTAAGAACGTCTGAACAACTTATGATTCCATTTTCTGTTCTCGATCTTTGTCCAATCATTGCTGGCGGCGATGCGACCCTCGCTTTCCGTAACACGCTGGACCTCGCGCGACATGCGGAACGCTGGGGCTATCATCGATATTGGCTGGCGGAACATCACAGCATGCCGGGTATCGCCAGCGCTGCGACCTCTGTCGTGATTGGACATGTGGCGGGCGGCACTTCAACCATTCGCGTCGGCTCAGGCGGTGTAATGTTGCCAAACCACGCGCCCCTCGTAATCGCAGAACAATTTGGAACGCTCGCCTCGCTTTATCCCGGGCGCATCGACCTTGGATTGGGCCGCGCGCCCGGAACAGATCAACTCACCGCGCGCGCATTACGACGTCATTTGACGGGCGGTGCGGACACGTTCCCGCAAGACGTCGTGGAATTGCAGTCTTACTTTCAGCCGGCCACGCCCGGCCAACAGGTTCGCGCCGTCCCGGGTGCCGGGCTGGATGTTCCGATTTGGTTATTGGGTTCGAGTTTGTTCAGTGCGCAACTCGCAGCTCAACTCGGTTTGCCATTCGCGTTTGCCTCGCATTTCGCACCGGCGGCAATGTTGCA
>JBBQAX010000159.1:0-10256 GCA_038316905.1 Verrucomicrobiota bacterium
GGCCGATGCGGAGAACTTTGCGCGAGCGGTGCGGGGCCACTGGGGAGTGGAGAACCAACTGCACTGGGTCCTCGATGTGGTCTTTGGCGAAGACCAAAGCCGGGCGCGCACCGGCCACGCCGCCGAAAATCTGGCGGCCACCAGACGGCTGGCCGTCAACCTTCTGCGCCGCGACAAAACCTGCTCACGCAGTATCAAAGGCAAACTCCTCCGCGCCGCCATTGACCCTGCTTACCTCAAACTCGTCCTGACCAATTGATATGCGTCAGCCCTGACAAAACTGGAAAGTGATATTGACATAGCAGCGGAAAATTCTATCTTATCGGCACTTATTCCTTAACCCATCCAACTCTGTCTTACAGCGGCTGACGCTGAATCTTAATAGCTAATTATGAAAAACATACTGACATCAAAAAGCCCGAACAGAATAAACAGACGAATTATTGCATTCCTTGGCGTGCTGAGCCTTTCAGCGACGTCGTTGTTCGCATCGGAAATTGTTTATGTGACTGCTGCAACGCGACCTTCGGGACTCACGGCCAATGCAGACGGACAATATACTGAGCTACACGCAAACCTTTTATCGGGAACAAGTGCATTTAGTACCGCACAAGGCGCCCCTGCTCGAACGGCATCTCGGTTCAGAGCGCTCAGCGGTTTTACTAATGGCGAACCAATTGTAAGAATTAGTCCCTTTTTGGCTCAGCCCGCTGGAATTTACCGGGTGCATTACACACACAGTTCAACGGCCAACAATTCCTCGACTGCGGCAATTATGGGCATAACCAACGTCGTCGGCTTCTCGCTTTCATTTTCAGAAACTGACGCGTTCCAGCGGAAATATGGTCAACCAGCTCCTCAGCCTTGGACATTTTTAGGGTATTTGACTAATAGTCCAGCAGGTCCAGGAGTAAGTAATTATTTTGAATTGTTTTTGAAAGATACTGGAGCTGACGCGCTTACTCTCCGTTTACTCGTGGATTGCTTCAGATTTACTTTGGACGAGCCATGTTTGGATACTCCAACAGTGAATGTTACTGGACCGTTGGGAGTCAGTGTTCCAACCGTCACAGTTACGGGCGTAGCTTCAAATGCGACAGCGGTGACAGTTTATCAGAACAGTGGATCAGGGATGGTTCAAATCGGAACAAAAACCACCGACGTTACCGCTGGAAATAATATAGTTACCGTGACAGGACTTGTAAAAGATGCACAAGTTGCAGCTACGCAAACCATCGCGGGACAACAAGGTTGCGTTCCAGCCACGGGAACTTTTGTCGGAGGCGGCGCTAATCCCAGTGTTCGGTTCGCTATCACCATCAAAGAAACCACAGACCTTGGACCGGTCGGCGCTTCTGCCACGAATTTAAGCAGTTTAAATCTTCATTTCGTGGGAGCATCAGCGACCTCCGGGGGCGCTCCTGTTGATGCTGTGGTTCTTACACCTTCCACAAATTGGCAGACCGTGACAATCGGAGGAAAATCATCCATTCCAAATTCTGCAAACGTAGCGGGAACGTTAATTGCCGGCAGCACATACAGCCCACCGTTTGCCTCAGTGGCGATCCAAGTTTATCCGTTCAAAACGCTTAATGAGTCGCGTATTTATTCTTCGGCCACCGGAGTCGCCCAATCTGCCCTCGTGGAAAGCGCCAACGCTTTTGCAGTGAATTGGACATGGAACGCGGTTCCTGGCGCCGAAGGTTATCGAGTGTTGAGAAATGTGGGTGGGTTCGGATTTCTTGAAAGCACTGACGTCATCGGCACGAACAGTTTTAGCGACACCGACAATGGAATATGGGGGGGTGACGTTAACACTTTACCGACCGGCTCAAACCTCAGCCCGTCGATCCAATGGAACAACGGAACCAGCACAAACGGTCCGGCTACACCTTGGGGTATTTTAGAATCACTCAATTTCAAGGTCGATTCAGATGCGGGTCCTTTCAATATCTTTGTGGATAACATTCAAAATGGTTCGACGGTGTTCCAGACTTTTGAAACGGTCCCCTCTGGAACTCAGAATTACGGTTTCCGATCCCCAAGCTTCTCAGGAACAACCTCGGGAAATATCCTTACAGCCCCGAACCTAGCCATGGTGACAAACTTGGTAGCCGACACTGGAACAAATTCGTTGAACGTTAAATTCCAATGGAATGGCACCAACACATCACGATGGTTGCGGTTGACGACATCGGCAGCCGGAACAGCAGCAAATCCCCTTGTGAACTTGGATGATCCTATCACGGTTCGCCTTTTGATTGTGCCAGTAGGGACAGTCATCCAACCGCCGGCGCAACCGCCGACCATCGGCTACAGCTTGTCTGGTGATCAACTCACATTGACTTGGACCGGCACGTTCAACCTGCAATCCAAAGATAGCTTGAGCGACGCCACCTGGACGAATGTGGGTGTCAACGCCTCCCCTTATATTACGACGGTAACAGGCGCGGCGAAGTTCTATCGCCTGCAAGCCCCGTAATCAGTATAGAGTTAACGCAAAAAAGCCGGGAGCAATCCCGGCTTTTTTGTTTTATCCCCGCAGTTCCCAACCGCGTTCCCCATTGCCCCGCCGATGGGAGCGTGTTAATCAAACCGCATGAAAAAAAAGGTGTTTCGGTGGATGATTGGGGCGTTTATCGCCCTGCTTCTTCTCATCGTCGCCGGAATTTTTTCGATTGATACCGTTGCACGGCTAACCGCGGAACGCCGGGTGCGCGCCGCAACTGGAATGGAAACAAAGATTGGGAAGTTCAGCGTCGGATTGGCTTCGGGGAACGTTCATATTGAGAATTTTGTGATGAAGAATTCTGCGGAGTTCGGTGGTGAAAGCTTCGTTGAAATGCCCGAGTTGTACATCGAATATGACCGCGAGGCACTGCGTGCGGGCAAGCTTCGATTGAAACTGGTCCGCATCAATATCGCGAGCATTCACGTCATAGAAAATGCTGACGGAAAACGAAACATAGATGATTTGCAGAAACACCCGGCAAAACCTAAATCATCTAAGACATCGACCAACAAGAATGAAAATCCATTTATGTTCGATGGAATCGATGCGTTGGAAATAACTCTGCGCAAGACTAGGTTTACGAACCTGCGGGATCCGAAGCAAAACATGGAAACGGATTTTGGCATTCAGAATGAATTGTTCCGAAACTTGAAAACGGAAACAGATTTTCAAACTGCCGCGGCGGTTCTCGCGATTAAAGCAGGTGCCGCCTTTCTTTTAAATGGCGGAAACCTCCGAGACCTTTCCGAGCCTGCCAAACTCCTGAAACAAAGTTCGAAGGCAGGCACAGAAACCAAAAGTATTCTCGAAGATATTGCCCAGCCTGTAATCGCCAATCCGTCTGGCACAAATCCTTGATCGAATGATTCTCTTGCTCGACATCGGCAACACCAACACGCACCTCGGCCTCGCCGATAAGAAGCGCGTGATTAAACAAACCAACATTCCCACCAAAGCATGGTTCGAGGGGCGCGCCGAAAAATTAATTGCGGCGTTGGTGCGTCGGGTGTCCGTTGAGGGCGCTGCGTTGTGCAGTGTTGTTCCGCAGGCGACGCCGCACGTCCATAAGTTCTGTTGGGAGAAATGGAAATTAAATTGCCTGGAGTTGACGAACAAAACCGTTCGCGGCGTGGGGATCGATTATCCAAAACCCGAAACAATTGGCCCTGATCGTTTGGCCAATGCCATCGCCGCAAAATTTCATTTTGGCGCGCCGTCGGTCGTTGTTGATTTTGGAACGGCCGTCACCTTTGACGTGATTGATGCCAAAGGAAATTACGTGGGCGGAATCATTGCGCCGGGATTGGCAGCGATGACGGAATATCTCCACGAAAAAACCGCGCTCTTGCCCAAAATCAGGATTCGTGAAGTTCGAGCTATCATCGGAAAAAACACGAGGCAAGCGATGTTGATCGGAGCCGTTCACGGTTATCGCGGATTAATCCGCGAACTTCTCAGCGAACTTAAAAGCAAACTGGATTGCGCCAATCTTCCAGTGGTCGCCACGGGCGGTTACGCCAAACTTATTGCACAGAAGTTGCCGGAGATTTCGCGCGTGGATCCGATGCTAACTCTGGAAGGTTTGCGTCTGGCGTGGCAGGCGAATGAACAGCGAGCAACTCGTCCGGCGCGTGGACTTTGATTTTCGCCAGCATTTGATGCCGGGCAGTCTTCGAAAATCGTGAATAGTTTTTAACCTCCGCAAAGAATTTTTCCAGACGTCCGCCGTTATTCTGAATCAGTTGATGGAAGACCGGAACGAGATCGTAATAAGTCGCCACCGTATTCAACTTCGCGTTATTGAGCGAATCGCCAAACCAGTCATCGTAACCCCGATACCCGCCCCACCCTTCCTTGATCTTCGCGTAATCTTTCTGAAGCTGAATGAAAATCGCCGCCTTCATCTCACGCTTGGTGGCATCTCGGAGCGAGCTATCTTCATAAGTCGCCTCTAGTTGATCGCGCGCATTCCGCACCAGCGTGATGAACTGCTTCTTGCGTTGCAATTCCGTCTGATATTTCCCGGCCGCTACCGGATCATTTTTGTCAGCCAGCCAACGGCGCAATCCTTCCTCCGCGACGGCGGTCGCAAATGCTTCATTGAATGTCGTATCGCCGGCGATGAAAACGCGTTGATGCGCGAGTTCATGAAATATCAGCGCGGCGAGACGTCGTTCTGAATCTCCCACAAACGTGTTCAACACGGGATCTTTAAACCAACCCAGCGTCGAGTAGGCATCCACGCCGCCGACCAAAACATCGAGCCCTTGCTTTCGCATTTTGGTGCCATATTTTTGCGCCGCAGCTTCTGAAAAGTAACCACGATACGTCACGCTTCCGACAATTGGAAACCACCAGGATTTTGGTTTCAGCGACAACTCGGGCGCAGCATAAACATTCCAAACGGCGTTCGAACGGTGTAGATCGACGTAGGAAAGATAATGCCCGCCAGTCTCGAGATTGAGATTGGTTTGGGCAAACTGGCGCAGCGCGAGAATCAACTCAAATTTCTCTTTCAACGTCGGCGAGGTCTTCGGATCAGCAATCAATTTCGAGAGTGGTTGCTGGTTGGCAAACATCTGCATCTGACCCGAAACCGCCTGTTTGAAATAACCAATGCTCTGGCAACCGGCGACACAGATCAGCAAAAAGACAAGGAGTGAACTAAAAATCCATTTTCGAAAAGTCATGATCATCTTAGGCGGCTTACATAATACACCGGGAGAGGGTTTTCCAATTTTTTTTTAGAATCATTTGCTCGCTGTCACATACAAACAAAATGAGGGCAACGATTGCCAAGTCGTGTATCTGTGAATGGTTTCCTCGCCCACATTGCCAACGTAAACTCCCTTTGAGACTTTGTTTTTTATGAGGACTCTTTCTAATCAATTGCGGGTTCGCTTTATTCACCGGCACACGCGACGTAACCAACCCAAGAAATGAAAATCAAACTCTCCTACGCGATTCTCTTCGCCTTCGCATTTTCCATACGCAGCGAAACTTTGGAACCGTTTCCGCTCGCGCAAATGGTCCGTGAAGGTCGTTCCAATCTCACCGCCGCCGTTGTTAAACCGACGGGGCTAAAACGAGACGATTATCTCAAAGTCATTTCCGGCATCGTCAATTATTTCAAGCATTTCCAGACGAGCGACGGACGAATCATCGATCCGTTTCTCCATCGCGAAGTGCAATACAGCACGCCGTGTTACGCCTGGGCTGCGGCAACGCTCATCGCCAGCGGGAAGGAAACCAATCTGCTCGACAGCGCCGCGCTCGCACTGGAACGCGCCGTGTGCGAATTGGCCGAAGACAAAGCGGCGGATAATCATGGCGATTTCTTTACGTTTCCGTTGGTGTTCGCCTACGAAACCTTGCGCGACCGGATTCCAGTGGAACAACGTCAGCGCATCGAAGCGTCGTTCAAAGCGATGGATCCGCAACAGTGCTACAACGATCTCATTCGTGAAAAACGCACCAGCGTTCACAACTGGAATGTGGTCGCGCTTTCCGGCGAATTTCTGCGCGAACAAAATGAATTTACCGATCTGGCCTTCGTCGAGAAATATTTGCCACTGCAATTAAAATATTTTACCGCGCAAGGTTTGTATCGCGACCCAAACACGCCGATGGCTTACGACCATTTTCCGAGACATTTTTTGGCGGCGATTCTGGAGCGCGGTTACGACGGCGCAGAGCGCGCCGAGCTGGAGGAATTATTGCAACGCGCCGCCTGGACTTCGCTTTTCATGCAATCGCCGCTCGGTGAATTGCCGACCGGCGGACGGAGCGCGCAACATCAATGGAACGAAGCCGAACAATGCGTCACCTACGAAATCTGGGCGCGTCGTAGTGAGCGCGCGAATGACGAACTCGGCGCGAAAGCATTCAAACGCGCCGCGCATCTCTCCCTGGAATCCGTGCAACGGTGGGTGCGTTCTTCCGGCGAATTGTCGATTGTGAAAAACCGTTTCGATCCCGCCGTGCGTCACGGCTTTGAAGGTTATTCTTCCCATTCACAATACAATTTGTTGACCGCGAGCATGCTGGCGACGGCGTGGCATTTTGCGGATGAAACAATTCCCGAAGGCGCGTGTCCGGCGGACGTGGGCGGGTTTGTTTTTGCCATTCCGGAAATGCACAAAATTTTCGCCAACGCCAGCGGGATGTATCTCGAAATCGATACCGCTGCGGACCCGCATTACAACAGCACGGGGTTGATTCGCGTTCACAAAAGCGGCGTCGGCGCGCTCGTCGGACCGAGCGACAGCACACCGATCAAAGGCGGCGCTTTGGCCACGGGAATTGCGTGGCTCGGAAAAGACGGATGGCATTCGCTCGCCGAAATGACCGGCGACAAAATCAAAGGTGCGAAGCTCACCGTCACTGAATCGAAAACTAATCTTGTGAAATTCGCGGTGCGATACGAACTGAATCAACCGGACGTTACGGCGATGATTGAAAATTACGAAGTCACGCCAGACCAGATTCGCGTCGCATCGGAAGTTCAAGGCGACGTTTCGAAAATAAAAGTTCGTTTTCCCGCTCTCGCGTTTGACGGCGAAAATGCGGCGCAAATCTCCATCAACGGCGCACAAGCCAGCGTCGCCTTGTCAGGAAGTCACCAGACTTTTACCGTTGAATCCGAAGCGGGAATCCATCTGCAACGCAATGGCCAATGGATTTCCTGTCGCAATGGATTTTTAGAGGCGATTGAAGGAGAAATTTCCGGTCAGCGCGTGGTTTACACGTTGCGACCCGAAATGGTTGCCGCGCCGTTGCCAAAAAAGAAATAATTTAATGACGAACTCAACCGAAAGGATGAAGTCGGAATTCAACGCCAAGACGCAAAGCAGCAAAGACGCAAAGTTGGAAACGAGGAAATCGCGATTGATTCTGTGCTCCTCAAACGGTGACAACCCAATCGGGAAAGAAAATCATTCAGAGCCTGGCGTCTTCGCGTCTCTGCGTCTTTGCGTTAAAACTCTTCTGCATTCCGATGTCTAAACGCACGCGGCAACGGAAACCTGCCCCCTCTCCCAAAAGAGGAAATGGCCGTTGGCTGCTTGCTCTGCTGGTCGCGCTGGTTATCTCTGGCGCACTCGGATTCTGGATCACAAAAAAAATTGCGTCGCGCAGAACATCATCGCGCGACGCGTCAAAATCCACTGCGTCAGCCGACATTCCCAAAAAGCAAAGTGATGCGGAAATTTTTTCTGCGTATGCCGGATCGCAAACCTGCCGCGAATGTCACGCGCCGGTTTTTGATTTGTTCACCAACTCTCATCACGCGTTGGCGGAACGTCCGATTGATCCAAAAAACGATAAACGATTTTTCGATCCGTCCCACGAAATTCATCATGGAACACAAACTTCCTTCGCTAGTTTCACCAATGGCCCTGCGCAATTGAGAGCCGCATCGCTCGAAGGTGGGATAAAAGATTTTCCGCTCGAACGCGTGATTGGCGTTGCGCCGCTGCGACAGTTTCTTGCGCCCACGCACGATGGAAGATTTCAAGTGACCGAACTCGCGGTCGATCCGAAACGCGGCGATTGGTTCGACATGTTTGGTTCGGAAGATCGGACGCCGGGCGAATGGGGACATTGGCTCGGACGCGGCATGAACTGGAACAACATGTGCGCCGCCTGTCACAACACACGCGTGCGAAAAAATTATCAGGATTCCAGCGACCGTTATTCCACCACGATGGCGGAAAGCACGGTGAGTTGCGAAGCGTGTCACGGTCCGATGAAATCGCATGTCACCTGGCAAAAAGAAAAACACGTCAACACGCCCGATCCGACGCTGGCGCATTTCAATCGCGATCAGGTTCTCGATACGTGCGGCTCGTGTCATTCGCGGCGCGCAGAACTCACCGGCAATTTTCAACCGGGCGACAAATTCTTCGACCATTTTGCGCTCACGATTCCAGACGAGACGGATATTTATTTCGCTGACGGCCAGGTTCACGACGAGGATTACGAATTCGCGTCGTTTCTCGGCAGCAAAATGCACGCAGCCGGTGTGCGCTGCGTCGATTGTCACAATCCGCATTCGGCAAAAATTAAATTTCCCGGCAACGCAATTTGTTTGCAATGCCACGGCGCGCCCGTTCCGCCTGCGCCAAAAATAGATGAACAGACGCACACGTTTCACACGGCGGGAAAACCGGGGAGCCAATGCGTCGATTGCCACATGCCGCAAACGACCTACATGCAACGACACGCGCGGCGCGATCACGGCTTCACCATTCCCGATCCGTTGCTCACGAAAAAATTTGAAATCCCCAACGCATGCAACCGCTGTCACACCGATCACGATGCGGATTGGGCACTTGGTTTTGTGGAAAAATGGTATGGCACAAAAATGGATCGATTCACGCGAACACGCGCCGAAGTGATTGCCGAAGCGCGCACCGAAAATTCTACTTCCGCGAAGCTCTTGGGAATTTTGCCGCAGGAAACCAATTCGTATTGGCGCGCGGTCGAGGTGGGTTTGTTGCGCCGCTGGGTGGCCGAACCGCGCGTGCGATCCACTTTGCTGGCTTCGATGGAGAACACCAATTCACTGGTGCGAGTGACGGCGACGCGTTCGCTGGAACCGTTGGCGTCGCAAGGATTGCAAACGAATTTCCGTAAGCAACTGACGGATAACGTGCGCGGCGTGCGCGTCGAAGCGGCTTGGGGTTTGAGCGCGAACGTCGATACGAATTCGTTGGCGGGACGCGAACTGCTGGAGTCTCTCGAAAACAATGCGGACCAACCGGCGGGCGCGTTGCAACTGGGCACGTTTTATTTTGGCCGAGGCGAAAATGAACGGGCGCTCGGTTATTTCGAACGCGCGGTGAAATGGGATTCGAATTCCGCGCCGTTCCATCACGCGCTGGCGGTTTGCCTGAGCGTTCTGGGAAATTCAGCACGAGCGATTGAAGAATTAAAAACCGCCTGTCGTCTTGCGCCGAATGACGCGGAATATTTTTACAAACTCGGCCTCGCGCTGAATGAAACGGGAAATTTGAAAGAAACCGTCGCGGCTTTAAAACGGGCGACGGAAATTGATCCGCAATTCGCGCGCGCTTGGTATAACCTCGGCCTCGGCTATTCCGCGCTACAACAACCGGAACTGGCGCTGGAAAGTTTGCGGCGCGCGGAAAGTATTGACCCGAATCAGGCGCAATATCCCTACGCACGCGCGACGATTCTGGCAAGGCTGGGACGGAATCGAGAAGCGCGAATTGCCGCCGAACGCGCGCTGGAACTTCAACCCTCGTTTTCGGATGCGGCGAATTTGTTGAGAACGCTGTGAAGGTAATCGCATCGGGTAGCACCTGCCTCCGGCGGGTGTGCTTCTTTTTCTTCTTTCGATGTTCAGTGTTGGATGTTGGGTGTTCAACGTTTCCGCAATTCAGGAAATGTGAACACCGAACACCGAATATCGAATGAAGATGTGTTACTCGCCGTTGTTCAATAAATAACGAATCACTTCTACCGCCGTGTAGGAAGAGCAGCCGGGCTGTATAAATCGGTTAAGATGCGTGATGTCATTGCCGGCGGTCACGAGCGCCAGTTCAAATTCTGTTTCGGAACGAACTTGTCCGAGACCAATGGTGGCCATCAGCCCGTTGCAAACGCATTTGCGATTTTTCGTTTCCTCAATGGTGCCGCCTTTTTTCAGAAAGTCATCGACGGGTGTGATTAAAAGTGGGTGAGATTAATTCCAGAAAGATTCCCATTGGTGGTTGGATCT
>JBBQAX010000160.1:0-10163 GCA_038316905.1 Verrucomicrobiota bacterium
GGCGGATCAATTTCACGAACGCTCTCCTTTGTTCAATCGAACGACATCGTTTGCGACGCTCTCGACATCGCGCTGATCCACCACGCCGTCGCGGTTGAAATCCGCATTGCGCATTTCGCCTGATTCGATTTTTCGCGCCAGTGCAAATGCGTCGAGAATATCCACCACGCCGTCGCGATTGATGTCTTTGGCGACGAAATTTTGATTTTCCTTTTGCGCGAAATAAATCAATCCACACACCAGAGCAAACGAAGCAGCCATCGCAGTCCAGCGCGGCAAAAAAACAATCCGGCGCTTATGTTCGCTAAACTGTTTCCGAGCTTCGGCCAAAATCTTTTCATCGACTTGCGGTGGGACGAAGACGCGTTCCTTCTGAAGATTCCGCAACGCCTCAGCGAATTTCGCCGGTGCTTGCAGATTTTCATTTTCGTCGTGTTCGTTCATTCCAATGAGTTAAGTGCGTGAGTCGGGCAAAAGGTTCATTGCTCGAAAAAAACCTTTGTGCGCGGATCGGCGCGCAATGTGGAAAGCGCGTTGTGCAGGCGCGATTTCACGGTGCCGAGAGGAATTTCCAATGCTTCGGAAATTTCTCCCAGACTGAGACCGTCAACAAAGCGCAGCAGTAAAACTTCGCGATGCTCTTCCGAGAGATTCGCGATGACGGCAGAGAGTTGATCGTTTTCGCCAAATGAAGTGTCGACAGCAGGTGTGTCTTCAATCTTTTGCAATTCCTCTTCGCTCGATTGAAACCGTTGATTCTTCCGACGCGCGGCGATGGATAAATTTCGCACCGCCGGATAAAGAAACGTTTTCATCTGCGCGGTGAGCCGGAAGCCGGGGAATTTTTTCAGAAGATAAAGAAACGTTTCCTGCAACACATCGAGGGAGATTTCGCGGTCGCTGGTAAAACGAAGAGCCAGATTCACCACCCAATCGCGGTAACGAAAGTAGAGCGCGTCAAACGCCGAAACGTCGCCAGCGTTGAGGCTGGCGATCAGTTCGTCGTCGCTGCGGGAATCGATTTGCTCGCGACTGGCCACGTCGAGTTCCATCAATACCTTTAGTGAGCGAGCGAGGCAAAAGGTTCATTTCCTACAAACCACGGACGACCGACGCGATGATCTCGATCCCCTGCTCTGCTTCATCACGACGTAGATTCAGCGGCGGCAAAAAGCGAATCACCTGTGTGCCGGAGGGAATCGCGAGCATTCCAGCTTCATGCAAACGAGTGACGAACTGGATGGCGTGCGATTTTTCGCTGCTCGAAAATGCGGAAATATTTTCCGCGAGTTCCAGGCCGATGATGAGGCCGAGGCCGCGAGCAGTTTTCAGAACGCGCGGGAATTTCTCGGCCAGGCGCAACAGTTCACTTTTCACAAATTCACCGACGTTCCGCGCGTTGTCCGCCAGATTTTCGCGCTCAATTACTTCAAAGACTTTCAGCGCCACCGCGCACGCAAGCGGTCCGCCGCCATAAGTCGAGCCGTGCGAACCGGCACTCAGCAAATCGGCAAAAGGTTGGCGTACCCAAAACGCGCCGATGGGAAATCCTGCGCCAAGCGATTTGGCCATGGAAATTCCGTCGGGCTGAAAAGTTTCACCGCTCGGAATGTTTTCAAAAATTCGTTGAAAAGCCTGGCAGCGTCCGGTTCGAAAATGTCCGTCCTGCACTGAGTCCAACAGCAACAAAAGTTTTTTCTCATCACACAGTTTGCGCAGACCGAGCAGATATTCTGGAGTTGCGGATGTAATTCCGCCTTCTCCCTGCACGCACTCGATCATGATGGCAACGGTTGCGGGAGAAATCGCATTTCGCATTGCCTCCAAATCGTTGAAAGGAACATGGCGAAAACCCGGAACCATCGGCTCGAAACCTTTTTTGACTTTGTCCTGACCGGTCGCGGAAATTCCGGCAAGCGTCCGTCCGTGAAAAGAATTTTGCGCAGTGAGAATTTCAAATCGCCCTTCGTCATGACCGAATTTTCGCGCGAGCTTGAATAAACCTTCGTTCGCTTCGCCACCGCTGTTGGAGAAGAAAATTTTTCCCGGACCGATGGCGTTCACAAGTTTTTCCGCGAGGCGACCTTGCGGCTCGTGGAAATATAGGTTCGAGGTATGGACAAGTTTTTTCGATTGCTCGATCAGAGCTTCCGTAATCGCCGGATGCGCGTGGCCGAGGGACGAAACCGCAATCCCACCACCGAAATCGAGATAACGTTTTCCGGTGATGTCGAAGACGTAACTTCCCGAGCCGTGGCTCAAGACGATTTCAAAGCGTGCGTAGCTGGGAACAACATTCTTTTCAAACAAGCCTTTGATGGCGGCAACGTCATTGCGAACAATCGCTGGTGGCGGTGGAACAATGTCTTTCATTTATTTAGGATTGGCGAATGACGATTTACGGATTCGCGGGGGAGTGCGCAATTCGGAAATGAAAAATCGTCATGAAAATTAAGGGCGGACACAAATCAGCGCTCGGCCTGAAGCCCGTCCCATGTCTCGAGATAGAAATGACGAATGGCAGGCGCGACAGCGAGATTGCGCGATAATTTCCGGCTCTTGATGATTTCAACCACATCCGCCAAATCTTTCGTCCGGTGCAAGCGACTCTCTGACCAGCTATCGAGTTTCAGCGAAATTAAAACTTCAAGGCTGACTATTTGCGGCGTGTCGAAAACTTTTGTCGGTTCGGGGAAAGGAACTTTGCAGCCGCGCCGCACAACTCTGTTCGCCGGAAGTAAATCAACTTTGACGCCGTTGCGCCGGTCGTTCAAACGATCTTCGAAATTCGGAACGCGCACAAACGGACCGGTTAAATCTGCGGTGAGAAATTCAGCCGCTTCCTGAACGTCAGGCACGACGACATCGACATCGAGCGTCAGGCGAGCGTAGCCGTGTTCCTGCACCGCAAGACCACCGACGATGAAATGCGGTATATCGTATTCCGCAAGTACTGAAGCGACCTTGCGGGCGGTCGCCTCCAGACCGGAAGTTCCGGTGTTTTCGCGGAGTAAATACGCTTCGGTATCAGTCACGAGGAGAAAGTCGCATTTTTAACGTGGAGGTTCAATGCCTGTTTGAAGTAGCAGCCGAGGTAACGAGGCACTAGAGCGTTTTCAACAAAACTGTGGCCGGGTTTGGAAAGGCGGCGCGCAAATTCCGCGAGGTCTTGGAGTGCGGCAGTCCTCTGCCACTTTGGGCCGTGCGCCTTGCGGTGGAAAAGCGGCAGAGGACTGCCGCACTCCAAAACGCTGGCGCGCGGTTCGTCCGCGCCAGACCAGAGAGACATATTTCTGAAACTGCTCTAACTTTTTGGCAATTGTTTCGTGGAGGCCGAGATATTTGAGCCTCGTCACCTCGGCTGCTACAAGTCTTGAAGGGATTCTCAAACACCGCTCAAACAAAAATCACAAGACAACTTCTGTCCCGACACCGGCGTCGGTGAAAATCTCCATAAGCACAGAATGCGGAACGCGGCCGTCCACAAACGAAACTTTTTCCACACCAGAAGTAATCGCCGCCACCGCGCTGTCCACTTTGGGAATCATCCCTTTGTCCACCACGCCGGTTTTTTTCAACTCGGGAACTTCGCTGATTTGCAGATGCGAAATCACCGTTTCAGGATTTTTTGGATCGCGCATCAAGCCAGGAACGTCGCTCATGAAAACAAGGCGTTTGGCTTTGAGCGCGATGGCAACTTGCGCTGCGGCGACATCGGCGTTGCAGTTGTAAATTTTCCCGTCTTCGCCGAGTGCGGTTGGGCTGATGACCGGTGTGATGCCTTGTTTGATGCAAGCCATCAACGGCGCGGTGTTCACTTTAAAAACTTCCCCGACAAAACCGATGTCGAGTTGTTGGCCCTGCGAATCTTTAACAAAAGTTTTGCGGCATTTGAAAATTTCCGTTCCAGAAAAACCTTTGGCCGCGCCGCCGAGTGAATTGATCGTCGCGACGATCTCTGGATTGATTTCCGAAGAAAGAACGTCATCCACGATCTTCACGGTTGCTTCATCAGTCACGCGTTGGCCTTGAATGAAATTCGCCTTCAGTCCCGCCTTTTCCATCGCGCGAGTGATCGCTTTACCCCCGCCGTGAACCACCACTGGATTGATTTCCACCGCTTCGAGAAAAACAATGTCCCGCGCCACGCCATTGCGAACGGCCGCGTCCGGCGAATCCATAAAACTCCCGCCGTATTTCACGACAAAAGTTTCGCCGCTAAATTTTTGAATGTAAGGCAACGCTTCGAGCAACGTCGCCGCTTTGGAGATGAGGTCTTGCATGAGTTAAATGAAAAACGAAGCCGGATTTGCCCGCCAGTTTTGCGAGCCATAAATAACACGCAATATTTCAATCTCATTTCCCAAACCGCGATAAAAGATCAACCAGCGATTGAAAGGTGGTGGCAGGACGCTAAAGCGAACCCCGGCGAGACGGCGATGTTTCAATCGCGCTATCGGGCCGGATTCAGGAAATTTCGCCAATCGGTCGAACGCTTTGAACGTTGCGTCCAAAAAACACCTTGCTGCTTTCGGGTTGTCCGCAAAAATCCAGCGCGCGCCTTCCACCAGATCATGGTCGGCTTTCGGCTTGGTGCGATAGCCGCTCATTTCGCTTTCAACGCCTGATGATAAATGCGTTTCTTACGTTCATCCGTCATCCGCACGCTCGCGCCGCTGTCCAGTCCTTCCAGCAACAACTCTTCCAAATCTTCGCGCCCGTTCACCGAACACCCGCGAGGCCCGGCGTTGCGTTCCAGCGCATCGGCCAACCGCAACGAATGGCGGATAACTTCGCTTTCGTTGGCGAACTGTCCCGTGGCGATCTGCCGCTGGACGATGCGCTTGTAATAGGGAGTCAATGTTTGGCTCATACAGATGAAATTTCTATCTATCGCCAATGGGAGTCAAGCGTCCGAAGCGGCACGCTTTTCACGACAAACGTTTCACGGCTGGATTTTTGAATGTAAGGCAACGCTTCGAGCAGCGTCGCGGCTTTGGAGATAAGGTCTTGCATGTCGATTAAAGATTCTTCAATAGGAGAGCGAGTTTTGCATCGTCCAACCGCTCCTTGGCAATTTTGTATTTCGGGTCAATCTTCAGGGCCTCCTGGTAACATTTTATCGCTTCAGAATAATTCCTCTCACCAAGCAAAATGCCGCCCAAATTAAAGTGGGCTTCGTCCAAACAGCCTTCAGAACATCTAAGTGCGCGGCGATGATGCACTGCCGCTTGTTTAAGCAAGCCACGCTTAAAAGCATTACTGCCTAGAAAAACATGAAAAGTTGCATCCTTCGGCCTCTGTTTCGAAGCTTTGCGATACCAAATCGCTGCTTGCTTAAAATCACCTTTCGCTTCGAATAAATGTCCCATCTGCAAATATGCTATTGGCAATGCCTTTTCGGGACAAAACGTCATTGCTCGTTGGATCGCTTGTTCCGCCTCTGTATATCGGGCAAGTTCGACCTGCGCCATCCCATAAGACAGCCAGGCAAGACCGTGCTTCGGAAATTTCTGTAGATGCTTTTTGCAAAGTTCGACAACGACCGCAGTTTGGCTCCTGTCGTTTGCTAAACGTATTTGATTAAGGCTTTCTTTTTGATCGTCCATAATCAACCGCCCAGTGTCGTCGGATCAGTCACGTCGCCTTTATTGAACTCAACGTATTCCTCGGTCAAATCGGCGGCATACATCAGCGCGCTGGCTTTTCCGAGATTCAGATGGATATGCAAATCGAATTCCTTCGGCGCGACGGCGGCGCAAAGTTCTTTGAAACTCGCCTTCGTCGGCTGGCCGCGTTTCAAACTCCAAACAATTTTCTTTGAACCCGGCGAGCTGTAACCGATGTCCACCTTTTCTTCGACAATGCGTGCGGCGCTATAGCCGATTGAATCAATGATGCGACCCCAATTCGGATCGCCGCCGTGCCAACTGGTTTTCACCAGCGCGCTGTTGGCGACGGCGCGAGCGGCAGCATCGGCGTCCGCAAAATTTTTTGCGCCATTCACGCGAACGGTGACAAATCTGGAAACGCCTTCGCCATCGCGCACAATCATTTTGGCGAGTTCAAGGCAGACGTGATTCAACGCAGCTTGAAAAGTTTTAAGTTCTGAGTTTTGAGTTGGGGATTTTCCGCCAAACCATTCGCAAGAACCAAAACCGTGTCGTTGGTGCTCATGTCGCCATCAACGGTGATGCGATTGAAACTGTGCGCGACGGCTTCTTGCAATGCGGTTTGCAATGCAACTTTCTCAATCGCAGTGTCGGTGGTGATGAAACAAAGCATCGTCGCGTGCAGCGGAATCGCGGCGGGACGCGCGCCGGTTGCGCTCATGCCGGGCTGAATCATTCCTGCGCCTTTGCAAATGCCGCCAATCGTCACGCGCTCGCCGCCCAGCTTGAACTCCACTGCGATTTGCTTGGGCTTGGTGTCGCTCGTCATGATGGCTTCGGCGACGTGATTGGCGTTTTCGGTGGAACTGTTCAATCGCCACGCTGCGTCCATGATGCCGCGCTTCACATTTTCCATGGGCATGTTGACGCCGATGCGTCCGGTCGATCCGACGAGAATATTTTTTTCAGCAAGTCCAAGTTCCTTGGCAACGAGCCGCGTCATTTCGAGCGCGTCGGCCATGCCTTGTTTTCCGGTGCAAGCATTGGCGTTGCCGGAATTGACCACGACCGCTTGCGCGACACCGTTTTTGACCCGTTGCACGCACACTTTCACCGGCGCGGCGCAAATCTGGTTTGTCGTGAACATGCCAGCGACTGTGGCGGGCGACTGCGAGACGATCAGCGCAAGGTCGCGTTTTTTTCCTTTGTTGGAACCTTTGCCGGTGCCGAGTTTTTTGATGTCGCAAAAAACTGCGGCGGCGAGAAAACCTTTGGGCGCGGAGATGGAACCGGAAATTGGTTTGAACAAAACTTTCATTTTAAAATTCTGACGGCAAACGGAAACAGTTTGGAGAATCGCTGTCAACGGTTCTCAACATCGGATGAATCAACCACAGAGGCACGGAGGCACAGAGAATCAAAACAGATTTTTGGCTCCTCCCGATCTTCAACGCAGAGGGCGCAGAGTTTTCGCAGAGGGAACGCAGAGTTGAAGAACAGAAGCAAACGAAGAAGCAATCCGTCTTTGTTCTCTTGGTTGTCTTCTGTTCAAAAATTTTACTTCTCTTTGCGCCCATTGCGTGAACCCCCGCGTCCTCTGCGTTTAATCCGTGAACCGAGTGCGGTTAACTTTTTTTCTCCAGCGCCTCGCGCACCTTTTGCGCGAGCGTGGTAAAAGTATAAGGCTTTTGCATGAAAGAAATTCCTGGATCCAAAACGCCGCCTTGCACGATGGCGTCCTCGGTGTAGCCGGAACTGAACAGCACTTTGGTCTGCGGCGAAATCGTGCGCAACTTGTCCGCCAATTCCTTCCCGCCCATTTCCGGCATCACCACGTCGGTGACGAGAACATCGATTGGTGTCGCCAAATTTTCCTGAATAACCCGCAAGGCGTGTTGCCCGTTGTCCGCTTCCAAAACGCGATAGCCCAGTTCGCCCAACATCGTCGCTGCTAATTCGCGCAACATCGGTTCATCTTCCACGAGCAAAACCGTTTCATTTCCTCGGGGCGTTTCCACCGGCTGCGTTCGTTCCGGCACGACTTCCATCTTGTCGGCAACACGCGGCAAATAAACTTTGAACGTCGTGCCTTGGCCCAACTCGCTATAAACGGCGATGTGTCCGTTGCTTTGTTTGACGATGCCGTGACACGTCGCCAAACCAAGGCCGGTTCCTTTTCCAGTTTCCTTCGTCGTAAAAAACGGCTCGAACAAACGCGCATTCACTTCTGGCGGCATTCCCGAAGCTGCGCTTGTCTCCGAATGGCGCTATGTCGATGCGCCGGGCGGTCTTGATGGCGTGACGAGTTATGGTTTGCAAAAACATCGCTCGGAAATTCTCGTGTTGCGCTCGGGCCTTGGTGTTGGAATGCAATTGAACGAAAAATTGTCCATCGGCGGCGGCCTCGGTTTGATCTACAACGAAAATCGTTTGGACGCGCCTTACATTTTCCAAACGCAACCGACGCTCAAAGGTTTCAAAACGTTGCTCGATTTGGAGACGAGCGGTTTTGGTTGGAATGGAAATCTCGGAATTTTATTTCGGCCGATCACGAACCTGCAATTTGGCGTGATTTATAAAAGCGGCACGACGGTTCACAGTAAAGGCGATGCTTCGGGAAATGCGCAGGCGCAACTCACCTCGCTCGGCGGCGGATTCGCGGGCGCGCGGCCCGATTTTCATTACGACGCCGAAGTGGTGAATCATTTTCCGCAAATCGTCGCAGCCGGACTTTCATGGCAACCGCACGCGCGCTGGAGATTTTCCGGCCAGGTCGATTGGGTCAATTGGAGCGACGCCTTTGATCGCTTGCCGGTAAAATTATCCAACGGAAACAACGCCGACTTCAATGCGTTGCTAGGTTCCGATTCCGCGAAAGATTACGTTCCGCTGAGTTGGCGCGACCAGATTGTTTATCGAGTCGGGGCGGAATTTGCGGTCACAGAAAAATTCCGGCTGCGCGGCGGTTACAGTTACGCCAAAAGTCCCGTGCCGGACAAGACACTCACTCCATTAACCGCCGTGATTACCGAACACACGGTGACGACCGGCTTCGGTTACGAACAGGGCCGTTACAAATTTGATCTGGCTTACCAATGGGATTTGCCCGCTGAACAGCGCGTGGGAAACAGCGGCTTGCGCGCCGGAGAATATTCCAACAGCGCGACGAAAATCGGGATTCACTGGGTTGGGATTACGACGGGGGTGCGGTTTTAACTTCGCGCGAAAAACTCAGCCCTCGGGATTTTCAACTAATTCTTTCAGTCGCAGGGCGAGCGGCGGCGGAAGCCGGTCACACCAACTGGCGTCAATCAATCCGACTTCGAGAAGGTCGCGCAGATGCGTGCGATCTTTGTCACGAAAGGCAGTCAACTTCATCCGCACCAAAGCATCGAGCGTTACGAGGCGGAAAGTTTCTGTTTCCTCTGATTCGGAAACGTCCGGGGCGACAGAAGAATTCTCGGAACGAACTTTTTCTCCAGCGAAAACAATATGCACGGCCTCTCGCGCACTCGCGTTTGGGCCATCCAAAAAAATATCGAGACTCTTCTCGTGGCGATAGATGAATCCTTCAACAGCAAGTGCAAGACCAGCCGCAGCATGTTGTTAACATTTGATACTTTGAATTTTCCTATGCGCTCTCACTTGCCACGCGCTGCGGCTGGTCGAGGACGACACAGCCGCGGTCCGTAAACGTCAATGCCCCATCCCTTGATGCTCCTGAATGTATTCCTGTTTCAATCCGAGTTTTTCCGGCGCGTGGAGGACGAGCATTTTGGCGCGGATGTCGGATGGAATATCTTTCTTCGTTAATTTCGAGACAACGATCATCAAACCAATCGCCAGAGGCACGGTCCAGATCGCCGGTTGTTCGCAGAGGATTCGGATGGCGGGATGCGCTATCCAGAAGTTTTCCAATCCTTGAAACGTATTTGGCGTACCTTTGCTCAAGCTGGTTTTCAAAGCGATGTCGCTCACGCTCGTCAAAGTGATTCCCGCCAGCGCCAGCAAACCGCCGCTCAACATTCCGGTCGCCGCGCCTTTGATGGTCATGCCGCGCCACCAGACGCTCATGAACAGGAGCGGAAAATAACTCGCCGCCGCGATGGCGAAAGCCTGGCCGACCATGAAATTAATGTCCAACAGTTCGACCTGTGTGCCGAGCAGGATGGCAATTCCGCCGATGAGCACCGCGCCGAATTTGAACATCCGCATCCGTTGTTCCGGCGTCGATTTCGGGCGCAGGATTCTTCCGTAAACATCGTGGGCGAGCGCGCCGGTCATGGAGACGAGCAATCCGCTGAACGTGCTCATGAACGCCGCGAATGCTCCGGCGCAAGTGATGCCGCTGAGGATGGAACCCCACGGAAGCCCGGTCGAGGGTCGAGAGACGAGGGTCGAGGGCATGGGCGTCCGGCTCTCGACGCTCGACGCTCGACCCTCGACTTTTTGGTTTAGAATCCTCGGCAACTCCAGCACCACCTTGTCCGTCCCTTTCGAGCCTGCGCCGAGATAAAGTTCCGGCAAAAGATTTCGTCCCATCACGCCGAA
>JBBQAX010000161.1:0-10130 GCA_038316905.1 Verrucomicrobiota bacterium
GTGTTGGCGACAAAGGTGGTTGGATTGGTCAGCGAACCGCGCACGATCAGAACGTGTGATCGATACGCGCGCCTCGTGAAGCCATTCCGCTGGGCAATCGCACTCAAGACCGACGTGTCGGTGGTGAATGGAACCACTCCCGGAAAAGTCACTTCACCGACCACGTAAACTTCCCGGAGTGTGGCGGGCGGAAAATAAAGATAATCGTTGGGCTCGATAGGAATGTTCTGCGAAAGGTCGCCTTCCTGAAATAATTTCTGGAAATCAATCGGAACACGCTGGCCGTCGCGGATCAGAAAACTTCGTTGCAAATCCGCGAGGTCAATACTGTTTCGATTATCGAGAATCCCTGTTTCCAAACCTTGCGCGCGCGCGACTGCTTCGACAACCGTCATTGGACGATCCAGCGTGAAAGCGCCTTTCAGCGTCACACGCCCGAGCACGTAATATTTTTTGCTGTGATAAGCGACCGGGCTGACGAGAACACGTGGTGAGCGGTAATATTTTGAAAGTTCCTGGTTAAATTTCTCGCGCAGTTCATCAACCGTCAGGCCCGTCGCAAGAATATCGTGCGCCTGCATGTAACTGATGCGCCCATCGGGTCTCACCACAACATCGGTTTTGGTCAGGTTCGTTTCACCGTAGTAGCCAAGCGTCAAAATATCGCCGGGACCCAGCGTAAGACGCTTTTGCCAGTTGGCGCGTTGCGACGGAGAAACCACCGAAAAAGAACGCGTCACGTTTGTCACTGCGGTGTCTTCCTCCGCCGGCTCAACGGCTTGCACGGAAGAAAAACTCATCGCGAAAAACAGCATGCCGATCCCAAAACGGCGAACTACGTGGCGTTGCCAGAACGATGACGGTTCGCGATTCAAGACTGCGCCGACCAGATTGCAACCCGCATGGCGCAACGTCTCAATGTGCGTGCGTGTTTCGTGAACAGTCGTCTTTCCACTGTCAGTCAACCAGACGAGTTGCGGAATTCTTTCGGCGAGCAAAACAGATTCGGGTTCCGACGCAGGCGGCAGTTCCACGAGCAGGACGAGGTTCTCAATTTTGCGCCAATGATCCAACGCGGTGTGCCATTGTTCGCGGCGTTCCATATTCCAAACCCAGCCGGGCAGGGGAATGTGAACCACGTTGTGCGCACTGGGATCGCTCAATTGTTGAGAGACTTGCGCGGGGAACGAGAACGCGCTCGTGGACAACATCGTGGTGAGGCTGGGTTCAGCATTTCCGTCCGTCGATTCGTGTGGATGAACCGCGGGTTCTTCCGAAGGTTTGGTCGCGACGGTTAGAACACGAAGGCCACGTTGGTTCGCCGTTTTAGTGAGCAAATTTATCCACGTAGTGCGGCCTTCACCGTGGCGGGCCGAGATGAAACCGCACACCATTCCCTGCGTCTGCGATCGCGTGAGTTTCCCTTTCAGAATTGTCCAGGTTCGGAATGCCCACGCGGATTGCTCGGTCGGGCTCATTTTGTCCAGATCCCCAAGGCTGGCGAGCAACGGAAGTTCCGTGACGCGTTTAATATCCGCAGGAGTTTTGATGCGGTCATCAATAAGTTCCAAGAGCAGCACGAGTCCAGCGACGCCAACCATTCCGAAAAGCGTTCCCATCACGGTGAGCAACAAACCTTTCTTCAAATGACCTTTGGTGCTGACGCGATCCAGGGTTGCGGGAGTAAAGACCTGGAAATATCCGAGCGCGTTCTCCATCAACAATTGCGCCTCACGCTGGCGCGTGGCGAGAGTGGAACGCAGCGTTGCCAACGATTCGAAACGGCTCTTGGTGATCGAATAATCAAGACTGTTTTCAGAAAGCCCGTTGATGCGTTGGTTAAGATTCTGAAGCCGTTCCGCCTCGCTTCCTTGCGTGTTGATTTTAGCCGCAGTCGCAAGCTGTGCTTCGAGCGCTTTGACCTTCAATTGTTGATCCTGCACAAGCGGATGCGCCTCGGTGTATTTGACGAGCAGCGCCGCAAGTTCATCCCGCGCCGTCGTGAGATTCGTCACTTTGGTTTCCGGCGGCAGTTCCTTGATCTTGACGTCCACGGTCGCGAGCTCTTGTTCGATTTTCTCAAGTTTTTGCCCGACATAACTCGCAATGGATTCCGCTTCTTTAACCTGCATCTCCTGCGTGAACTCAACGAACTCGGTCGCGTAAAGGTTCAATAGATTGACGGCTTCCTGCGGTTTGGTTTTTCCTTTCAACGTGAGCGTGACCAAATCCGTGTCGCGTTCCTGAATGACCGTGAGATTTAACGACAGATTAGCGGGAGAGATTGGCGGATTCGCCTTGGCGCTGACGTTTCGAAGCACCTGCGGACTCTTGATCAAAGCAACCAGCGTTTGTTCGTTGAACTGCTGGGTTTTGACGGCTTCACCCTTGTCGTCACCACGGAAAAGCGCGGGAGTATCGCGGCGCATCAATTGCAATTGGACCATCGAACGTGTCGCATAGAACGTGTAACAAACGCCTGCGGCAAACAGGATCACGCCCGCGCCGATCCATAAATACCATCTCCGCTTTAAAACATCGAACAACCGGACTGGATCGAAAGGCAGACGGAACGAGTCATCGTCCAAACCTTCCACATCTGCTCGCGAGATGGGCCGCCGCTCTGGTTCCTCAATCGTGGTCGCGCGCGGACGTGCCCAAATTTCTTCGGGATCAGCCCCATGGCGTGGCCGTTGATTGTTCGCCGCGTGTGGCGCGCCATTCGCATGGCCATTGCCCTTTCCGTTGACAGGGGCGTTTGAGGAGGATTGGTTGTGCGACTCGCCACGTTTTTGGCGAAGTTCGCTGATGCTGAGTTCGGCTTCTTCTCTCATGCGGCGCAAAGTTGTTGATGACGACTAAGATCTCGGACGACGGTACTGAGGGCGGTTTCTTCGACGAGCGGCATTTCGCGCAACCACGCGTATTCAAGCGCGAGTTTGGCAAGACGATTGAGTTCGCGCGGCACGCCTTTCGAAACCTGGTGGGCGCGCGCGACAGTTTCCGGTGCGAATAAATTTCCCGTGGGATGTCCTGCCATTTTCAGCCGATGCTGGATATAGGAGGGCGCATCTTCCTGTGCAAGTGAACGCAGGTGGAACCGGAGACTAATCCGTTGGTCGATGGCGGGCAATTTTGCGACGAGACCACGAAGCTCGGGTTGCCCGAGCAGGATGATCGTCAGGTAATTTTGCCCGCCACCGTTCAAATTCGTGAGCAGCTTCAGTTCGTTGAGAGTGGACAACGACATTTCCTGCGCTTCATCGAAAATCAAAACCAGGTGACGGTTCTCGGCATGGATACGTTCAGCGGCAATGCGCAACCGTTCGCAACGCGCGAATTTGGTTTGTCCCTTGCCCTCGGGATCCAAAGAATTGAGGACGGCACCCAGCAAATCTTTGAACGCGAACGCGGAACTTTCCTGAGTGACGACGTGGAACTTCGCTCGATCCAACTGGCTGGTGAAGACAGCACGCGTCAACGTTTTGCCGCAGCCGATCTCTCCGGTGAGCATCCCGATGTTCATAGTGCGTTCACCGACGAGAAAGCTGAGGCGGCTGAGCGCTTCATCGTGGTCGCGACTTTGAAAATAATAACGCGTGTCCCACGTCGCTTCGAAGGGGCGTTCCTGCAAATTCCAATATGACAACAGGTCCATTTGTTTTTTAGATTTCGATTTATTTAAGAAGCTCTGGCGGGTCTGAAACTAAGATGAAGCGGCTGACTGCAACAATCAGGGTGAGCCATGTTTCTCCCGGCGGATAAACTACCAATGCAGATAATGGTTTCCTCGAAACGCTAGAAACGGAGCCAGATTTCAACTCGCCGTGGGCTTCTTTGACGGAGCATCGTTGATGTCGCAGAGGATCTGTTTTTGTTCCAACGTTGCCTGTGCGATGCCGTCCAGATCTTCGTCCGTTACGTTGGGTAGAAAGCGTGGGCGGTAAAGTTCGGCGTGGAAAATCAGGATAATTGCCACGGTCGGCATGGCGATCAACACTCCGAGGACTCCAAATGTGGCGACACAAAGCAGCATTGAAAAAATGACGGCGACCGGGTGCAGTTTCAAATGTCCCCCCACCACCACGGGCATGATTAAATTATTCTCAATAGCCTGCACGGTGCAGTAAGCGAGCAGAACCCAGAGTGGTTTCATCCCGCCCTCGCCTGCAGCCAGCAATAACGCGGGCAGCGAGGCGAGAATCGGTCCGATATACGGCACGGCTTCAAAGACCATCGCAATTATTCCGAGCACCAGCGCGTCTTGAAAGCCGAACAGCGGCCACATCGCTAAAAAAATCAAAACGCCGATTATGGCCATCCCCATCAGCGTCGCTGCCGCCCAACGAGGGACGAAACCGACAATGCGATGCAGGATATTTCTGGCGTGAGAATGATGTTGCTCGGGGACCATGGCGAACATCATTGAGATAATCGGCCGCGGTTTCAGCAGCGTGAAAATGACACCGACGAAGACTGTGATTATGACAATAACGAGCGACGCAGCATCTGCTGCAAGGGACTTGAAAGTTCCAGTGACTCCGCCGATCAATGCGCCCAATCCCGATCGCATGAGATTTCCAGCAGGTGGTTCGCTGGTGGGTTCGTCCATGGCTGGCTCCGGTTCTGGCTTGGCTGGAGCGTTGGTTTGAGCAGTTTCCTGAGCGACCTCCGTAGTGACCTCCCTTTTCAACCGTTGTTCCGTCATGACAGCCTTTTGCTCCATCCTCATGATCGGTTTCTGCACCCGTTCCCAGTATTGCGGAAGCTGTTGAACGAATTTCGTCGTGGAACGTTTCATCGGTTGGTAAAACGCCCAGCCCGTCAATGCAGCCACGCAAAAAAAGGTGAGCACAACCAATCCGGTCGCAACTGTTCTCCCCCCGCTCAGCCGTCGAAGTTTGAGAATAATCGGGTTGATGGCCAGTGCGATCAGCAGGATGAGGATGAAAGAGAGAAGGATCGGTGAAATCACCGGAAAAACTGAGATCAGCACGAACAACCCAGCCGCAAGGAAAATGGAAGAATAGATCTGGCGGGGTCTGGGGCGGCGAGTTTTATTCGGCATAAACTGAATTCAACAATGGGTCATTGTGCAATCGACGCTCGGAATAATGCCACCCGTTTTTATCGTTCGTATATCAGCTTGCCCCTGTAAATGCCGCCGTGCTTCAAACGGTGCAAGCAGGCAGGAATCGATGAGGAGAAGATTAAGTGCAACCATCAGACGAAACACTCGTCCGGAACCTGATGACGGGTATGGATCAGGAATCGTTGATGCATCGTTTGCGCGACTGCGAGCATTTCGTCCTCGGAACTGAGGCCGGGCGCGAACTTGATCTGTGGACGAACCCACGGTTGATCTGTCTTAACTCCATTGCTCAAGTAACAACGCTGTTCGATTTTCAGAAGTCCTTTTGAATTTAATGACGCTTGGGTGTGGGCCAGAATGGTGGCGTAACTGGGTTCAGCGTATTGTAAGGGGGTTTCCGCATTCGCAATCGCACTTGCCGACTTCAGTTTCACAATCGTAAATTATTTTCATAGGTGGCTTGATTGTAGAAATACTTGGCCGGAAACAACTTGGTGAACAATCAGGCGTCTCAAGTCTTTTGCAGCCGAGGAATCCATTAATCCTCAGGCGATCTAATCGACGAATCGTTCTCTGGAGATGGAAATTGGAAAATGCTGCGATTCCAAGATCGAAGCCCGCGAGGAAATTCGCCTTTAGACACTAACCGCGAGGAGCGTACTCCGGGCGCGCGCCAAATCGTTGCTGTCCGTTTTCTCGGGGATGTTTTCGAAATCACCACGCAAAGCTTTCAAAGCGAAGCGCTCCAATTCAATTTCGCTACGCGTGCGGACTCCTGCCTTGCGCAGCAAAGGCATTGGAGGACACCAGCCATGCACCGCGTGTTGAAAAAGGAAAGCCAGCACGCCGCCGGTCAGTAGAAACCACTTTTTATTCACCGTCAGCCCGAGTGTCAGTCCGGTAAGCGCCAAGGCCGACGCATTGGTTTCAAGGACACGTTCAATATCCCACTCCCGTTCTAGTTCCTCGATTCGGGCGGTGATCACAGTCCGCGGCTGCGTAGCGTAAAATTGCACTCGCGTCTCGATTTCTTCATCAATTTTCTCCAGAAAACTCGGTGATGTATGAGCGCGAACGCGATCTGTATGATTCGCAGTTCGATCCCGACGCATTAAAAATTGTGCTGCCATATCCATCTCCTAACATGAGGCAATGCGGCTATGTTTCCAATCAGGCAAAGGCCGCATCTTTTGTTACGTAGAATTTCTGACGACCAGACCGTTTCTGAAATTCTGATTTCAAGCGACGCAACATGAAATGCCTTTGGCCTGCGACAGTTTGACATTCACCAATCGCAACTTTCGCTTTATGTTTTGCGCCGGATGAGTTTGGAATCAGAGCTAATATCAAGTTGTTGCCGGGGTGATTCGCTGGCATGGGACGAATTTTTTGCGCTGCATTACGCGCCGACCGCGCGTTTTATCTTCCAGCTTTCACCTGAGTTTTCCAAAGAGGACGCGGAAGAAATCTGCCAGGAAGTTTTCTTATCGGTCATCAAGAATCTGAGTTCGTTTCATGGTGCCAGCCAGTTACAAACATGGATCTTTCGGATTGCTTCCAATAAAGCGCGTGATTTTCGCGAGAAGCAACACGCGGCCAAACGCGGTGGCGGAAAAGTTCCTCTATCATTGCACGCTGAAGATCCCGAAACAGGTATGACTCTCGATGTTCCCGGCAATTTTCCCGAGCCGGGCGAAATTTTGGCGAACGCCGAGAGCGCACAACAAGTCGGCGTTGCGCTGGAACAACTAAACCAGCCGTGTCGCGAAGTCATACATTTGCGTTACTTCGCGGATTTGAGTTACGAGGAGATTTCGCGCGAGCTCGAGCTAAATCAAAAAACCGTCAGTTCGCGCCTGAGTAAATGCCTGGATCAACTTGAGAAAAATTTGCTCCTGATTTTTGCGCGGGAGAAGAAAGCCAGTTTTCCCGTCTAACTGATATGTCGTCGGAGCCGAATCCAAAAATAGACGAGTTGTTGAAGCGTTATGTGCAACAACGGAAGGGCGAGGCGCGCGCGGATTTTGAGTTGCACCCGGCGACACGCAACTTGTTACAAAGCGAAGTGGCGCGGAGGTTCCCCAAAACTGGCGAGGGCAAAAAGAGATCGTTGATCTTCCTGTTGTGGCCGCGATTGGCAATCGCCGGAGCATTTACCGCGCTGTTGGCTGTCACGGTGATGGTTTTGAACAAGCCCAAGGAAAAAGGAACGGAAGTCGCGCAAACCTCCTCCAAAGAGAGGGTGCCATTGCCATCGCAATCCAGCCCTTCTGGAAAGCCAGTCTTGAGTGACCGTGCCGAGAGTAGTGCTTTGGCGAAGGCCAAAACTCCCGAGGCCTCGCCGACGGGCGAACCCGAGATCGCGCGACGAAGCGGTCCCGCAGTTATTGGAGGGCTTTCGCAGAAAACAGACTCGAAACCCCTCGGCCAGATCGCCCAGCCGGAAAGGAATCTCCAGCCGTTTACCGAAGCGCCCGTAAAATTTTCCAGAGACAGCGTTGCGAAAAACGAAGATGAATCGGCCTCAGCCGGAATCGGCGCTACACCGGCCGCCCCCGCCCAAACTAAACTTTACGCGGATATGGAATCACGAAACCGCTGGCAGTTTGTGCAACAGGATCTTCGCGCCAGGTATCGGGAAAACCTTTTATCACCGGCACAGCCAAAGATTCTCCAGTCATTCGAACTCATCCGAACTGGAGATAAAATCCGTCTCATCGATTCTGACGGCTCGATTTACGAGGGCGAGATTCTCGCCGTGGCGGAAGACAAGTTAGAGGAAAACGATTTGGAGCCAGGTCTTAAGAAAAATTCTCAATTTGCTTTCCGCGTCGTTGGAACAAACCAGCCGCTTAATCGTGTCGTCAGTTTCACCGGGGAATTTGCGCCTTCGAATGAACCTGTCGTTTTGAACGAAATAGCATCGGCAACAACAAGAGACGCAGTGCAAGCCGCAATAGCGGGACGGTCTGAAACGTCCACAGTTCGCGGATTGATCCACGGCAAAGTTTCGATCGGCGGCACGAACGAGTTTGAACTTCGTGCCACCACGGAACTACCAAAATAATCGATCCACCCGTGTTTTGATTTGCCTCGACCTCGTTTCAACCGGAACATGTTTTTAGATGGCTACGCTGCTGAAAATTCCACGCCGATTTCGCTACGAACACCGGGTTTTGCAAAGCGGCGTCCTGCAAATCGCCGGCGTCGATGAGGCGGGCCGCGGGCCGCTGGCGGGACCGGTTGTCGCTGCCGCTGTAATCCTTCCCACGGACTGGATTCTTGGCGGCATGCCGAAGAAGTTGAAAAAGGTGAACGACTCCAAGCAACTCAGTCACGAGGAACGTGAAGCGCTTTTTGCCGAGATCACTTCACGATCCGAAATTCGTTTCGCCGTCGCGCACGTGGACGAACGGATGATTGATCAGATTAACATTTTGCAAGCAACCCATCGCGCAATGAATTTAGCATTGGCGCAACTTAATCCCGCCGTGCAACACGCGCTTGTCGATGGGTTGCCCGTGAAAACGCTTTCCTGCCCTCAAACCGCAATCGTTGATGGCGATTGCCTCAGTTATTCGATCGCCGCCGCCAGCATCATCGCGAAAGTCACGCGCGACCGGATGATGGTTGAGTATCACACGCTTTATCCCGCCTACGGTTTTCATGAACACAAAGGTTACGGAACGCCGAAGCATGTCGCCGCCATCAAGTTGCACGGACCGTGTGCGCTTCACCGGATGACCTTTGCCCCCATTCGTCCTGTGCAGACGGAATTTTTATCCACGGAGTAGAAGGGAATTTTTTGAACCGCGAATGGACACGAACCAGCACGAATTGAAACAGATGGGTAGGGCGCGTCACTCCTCCGTGCGCGCCGTCGTACGATATTTCGCCAGCGGCGCGCACGGAGTGACGCGCCCTACCATCCCCGATTTCGATTCATTTTCATCCATTCATTCGTGGTTGTGACTCTTTTTTTGCAAAAGCTTAAAGCGATCTTCGCCGGAAAAATTTTGCCCGAACATTTGCGACGTGGCGTGCTCGGCGAAGAGGCGGCGAAGAAATATTTGCAGAAGAATGGCCTGAAATTTCTTTGCGCGAACTTTCGTTCCGCACGCGGCGAAATTGATTTGGTCTTTCGCGAAAAAGATTGCCTCGTGTTCATCGAGGTTAAAACCCGTTCGTCAGAAGGATGGACTCGCCCCGCCGCCGCTGTGAATGCGCGCAAGCGAAAACTCCTTTCCGGCTGCGCGCTGGATTACTTGCAGCTACTCAAAAATCCCGAAGTGAAAATGCGTTTCGACATCGTGGAAGTTTTGCTCAAGGACGGCGCGGTGAATGAGATTCGGCATTTGCCGAACACGTTTAGTTTGTCGAAGCCGTATCGTTACGGATAACCGCTTCGCGATTTGAGAAAAGTTTTTCCAGCGCCCGTGTGCGGTAGGCAAAAATCTTTTCAATGTCGGGACGCACGAGCCAGCGGTGGGTCAGGCCATCGAACGGCACGGCATATTCGACTTTGTCTCGCACGACGGTGCCGCCGTCGCGCGATTCAAATGTGTGTTCATGAATCCATTGCCGGTAAGGACCTTTGATTTGCTCATCGACAAAGCGGTGCGGCGGTTCCCAGACATTGATGCGCGTGCGCCAGCCTAACGGGATACCGCGAACACGCAGCCGGTAATCGATGAAAATTCCTGCGCGCATGACGGGAGGCGGGCCGACCATGCGAAAGCTCAACCACGGTGGCGTGATCGCGTCGAGGTTCGCTGCGTTGCTGAAAAAGGAGAACACTTCCGTTACGGGACGCGGCAACCAAAGTTCCGTGGTGAAGGTTCTGATTTTCATAAACCGTATCGCTGGGTTGATTTAGGAATTCAAACGCCACAACTCAAAATTCAACCCTGCCGCAAAACTCACCCAAGCGAGATATGGGACGAGCAGCCGCGAGGCAATGCGGTGGCTGCGCTGGAATGAAAGGATGGTTGCAAGAATCGCCAGCCAAAGCAGCACGATCTCGGCGAACGCAACGCCT
>JBBQAX010000162.1:0-9904 GCA_038316905.1 Verrucomicrobiota bacterium
CAATGAAACGCAAAAAAAAATGGCGCAACAAATGGCGGCATTCGCCAAAAAATTAAACGCGCCGCTGACGGCCGTGCTGGCGTTGGGCGACAATTTTTACAAACACCTCGATGCGGAACGTTTCGGCCCGCACTTCGAGGAAATGTATTCCAAAGACGGACTTGATTGTCCGTTCTACGCCATTCTCGGCAATCACGATTACGGCCCGAAATACGATTCCGATCAAGGCCCGGCCAAGGCGAAAATCCAACTGGATTACGCGGCGAACAATCCCGGTTCGCGCTGGAAGATGCCGGCGAAATGGTATGCCGTGGAATTGCCGGACGCGAAAAATCCTTTGGTCAAAATTATTTTCCTCGACGGCAGTTTTTTTGAAGGCGCCATGACCCCGAAGGAAAAGCTCGCGCAAAAACGCTGGCTGGCAGCGGAGTTGAAAAAGAAAACGAAGGCGCCGTGGCAATGGATGGTGTCGCATTACCCGATTTTTACCGAGACGACCAAACGTAAGGACAACGAAAAATTGATCCAGGAATGGGGCGGTCATTTAAAAGCGAATCCATTTTCGCTCTATCTCGCCGGTCACGATCACAACCTGCAACATCTTCAAATGGAGGGTTACAAAACTAGTTTCGTGGTGTGCGGCGCGGGCGGCGCGAGTTTGTACGACGTGACGCCGTCGAATCGCGGATTCACGGAAATGATTTTGGGATTCAATCACATCCACGTCACGCCGGAGAAAACCACCGTGCAATTCATCGATCAGGACGGACGTCGCCTCCATGCGTTCCAACGGTCGCGCAAAGGGAAAGTGGAAGTGTTGAAGGTTTGAAGAATCACCACAGAGGCACGAAGAGCGCAGAGTTTCTGAATTGTTCTCCACTCAGTGTTCTCTGTGCCTCCGCGGTTCAACCATTTCGTTACTTCGTCGGAACCCAACCTTTGCCGGGAATAAATTCGCGGCTTCCCGAATTGCTTTTACAAGCGGTCAACGAACTTGCCGCCAAAACTAGCGCGATACCCAAGAGGAATAACTTTTTCATGCCGCAATTTATTCCGATTTGTCATCCCGGCAAGCTTGTTGCAAATTAGCTCGCGCATGGCCGAGATCCCCAAAAATCTCAAAGGACAGTTGCTTCTCGACGGCGGGAAACTTGCCGGTTCATTTTTTCATCGCACGGTCGTTCTTGTTTGCGAACACAACGCGGAAGGCGCGCTCGGTCTCGTGCTCAATCGCAGCAGCGGAAATAAAGTGGGCGAAATGATTGTCGCGGATTTGCCGGACGAGCTTAAAGAGCAATCCCTTTTTCTCGGTGGCCCTGTTCAACCCGCCGCGTTGAGTTTTTTGCACAGTGACACGTTCATTCCTGACGCCAATGTTATCGCCAACTTGAATCTCAGCCATTCGCTCGAAGCTTTGGTGGATCTTGGCGAATCGTTTTCAGCGACGCAAAAGATGAAAATTTTCGCGGGCTATTCCGGCTGGAGCGCCGGCCAATTGGAAGAAGAAATGAAACGCGGCGCGTGGCTCGTCCATCCTGCGTCGCTCGATCTGGTTTTCAAAATTGAACCGGCGGACATCTGGAAAACTATTCTGGATCAGAAAGGATGGAAATATCGGTTGGCGGCGCAAAGTCCGGAAGATTTGTCGTGGAATTGAAAAGGAGCGCGGCTGTGTCGTCTTGCACCAGCCGCAGCATGGACAAATTTCGGAATGCATCAGGTTAGTTCAAACGCCTGTTGTTGCGACGCCGCTGCGATTGGTCGAGGACGACACAGGCGCGATCCTTCAATGCCTCAATGCCAGCCACCATGTCAAAACGGTGGCGGTTGCCAGCAGAATGACGCATAGCGAGTTTGTGAACTTTCCACGCGTCTTTTGCGGAGCGAAATGCAAAATCATTCCCAGAAATGCGCCGAAGACAAATCCGCCCACGTGCGCGATCACATCGGTTCCCTCGGAAAATCCCATCAGCACCAAAACTAAAATCGCGGCGGCCGCGCTGCGTCGAATCCAATGCGTCGCGCGGGTGGTGCGCCAGGCTGCGATTCCTTCCGCGCCCAGCAAACCGAGCGCGCCCATGACCATTCCAGAAGCGCCCAAGCCTCGATGGGGTTCGGCATACAAAATAAAACCCGCCAGATTTCCACCCGCGCCAGCCAGATATGCCGCGAGCAAAGCGACACCTGCGCCGTAACGCGCCATCGCCATTCCGAATAAAATAAAGCCTGTTGTAATGTTCGCGATCAGATGAGCGGCGTCGCCATGAAGGCAAATGGCGGTAAACAGCCGCCACCATTCTCCCGCAGAAACGGCTTTGCTATCCATCAGGCCGAGCGTTTTCAGTGAAGCATTCTGTGATTCGCTCAACAGAAAAAATGCGGCGAACAACAGGCACGGGGCGATACCGCCCCAATGAAAAATCAATCCAGTGCCCGGCAATTTTTGTCGCCAGTTCCAGCCGCGATTCTCATGTTGATACAATTTGATCGCGCTGATCGCTCGTTCGTAATCGGTATCAGGAACGAGCAGCGCCCAATTTTCTTCATGCGTAATCGTGGTTTCAATTTCCTGACTCGCGAGGACGAGGCTCCAATCCATGGCCTGGCGTTTTGAGCGCGTGGGAATTTGCCGGTGCGAAGGTTCCATCTTGGCGAAATAAATTTTATCGATTACATTTCAGCGTCCGGCAGTGATACCAGACTATGTATTTAACGAACATAGAGAATGGGAGCGCCAGTTTTCTTCGGGACGTTTTTTCTTCACGATTCTTTTCCGGTGCGCGGCATACGTTATGCAGCTTTTTTGAGAAGCCCAAATCACTATGAAAATGATCCAACCTAATTGCCGAGTTCAATTCACCTCTGAGGACATCGATTTCATCACGCGTGTGCTCGGGACAAAAATGAATAGCGCTGATTGCTTGATCGGATTGCTCACCGAGCCCGAGACGCGTGATTTGATACTCGACGACGAAGGGTTATTTCGAGCATTGCTGGAGCAAACCGGTTGTTTGCCCGTCTCGAATCATTTTTATTTTTACGTTCTGGTCCGTCAGGTTTTGCGTCGGGCTGGAATTGAGGATCGCACCGTGGCGGATTACGTCGCCGAGATGTTGACCGAATATTCCCGCGTCGAACAAAGCCGCTGCATTGTTCCCGGCCAGACCAATCCAATCGATTATTTTTTTGAAATGCTCTCCGCACTTCGGACTGCGGATGAGCGAACCACGTTTTTGCTACGGGCACATATCGGGAATCATTCGCTGTTTCTCTCCGGCGTGTTTCCAGATCGAATCCGATTTCGCGCAGAGTCAAAAGGATTTCCAGATTTGAGGTACTATCAGGAGGTGGGCCGCACAAATTACCGCGTCGCCAGCGATCATCGACTCGCCCAAAGGTATGAACTGGCTCCCATTTTCTCCACGCTCGCCGAAAATTTTGAACCAGCGCGACGGGCGTTGAATGATTTGTCAGAACGCATTTTCTCCCTCGGCGACAATGACCGTTTCGTTCACGCGCTCTTGCGGCAGAGTGAACAAACAAATTGAGACACGAATTTCACGAATCAACACGAATTGGAGACCCTTTCGGAATTCGTGTTAATTCGTGAAATTCGTGTCTGTTTTCAAAATCCAAATTGCCGAACGAGCGGCAAGGTTTTCGCGGCAGATTCCTGTAAAATGGTTTGCCATCCGCGTGCTGCTCCCGCCGCCACGTTTTCCGCACGATCATCAAGGTAAAGAATCGCATCGCCGCGCTTTCCCGAAATGCGCTCGACCACTTCGTAAAGTTTCACGTTAGGTTTCATCGCGCCGTGTTCGTAGGACAAAATGTAGTCGGTGAAATTGGCGAAGAACGGAAAGCGCTGGCGAATGTGACGAATGGCCAACTCATTGGTGTTGGAGAAAATGTACGTCGGAATTCCTTTATCCCGCAGTGATTGATGCCATGCAATCATCGGTTCAATCGGCGAAAAAATATCGCTAAAATGACAACAGAACTCGTCGAACTCGCCCCCGAAACCCGTCGCGGCGCAAATCTCGTTGAAGAAGTTCTCGTTCGTCATCAAGCCCGTCTCGAAACGATAAAGAAGCGGAGAGTGGTCGATGTACGCTTGCACTTCGTCCGGTGTCATTCGTCCGCCGCTGGATATTTTTCGCGCGGCAATGTTGTAATCAAAATCAACGAGGACTTTGCCTAGATCGAAAACGACGACTTCAGGAATTTTCATTGTGAAAAGGAGTGCGGAAAAGGAGAGGAATTGCGATCAGTTTTGTGCAGTTTTTCTTCGTTGAAACGCCCTGCGTCCAACTCCCACAGCAACCAGGCCACATGCCAACATAGAAATCGTGGTCGGTTCGGGAACGGCAGCAGTCGGAGAAACAATGGTGAAAAACGCGGACTCCCCTACTCTTAAGGTCGGGATGCCATTGTCCCAGCCATTCTCACGAAAAGTTGTCGTGTAATAACTTTGGTTCGTCACGTCCATGATTCGAACCGATTCATTCTCTAAGGGATTTCGTCCGATGATATGACTGAACTCCGCTTGAAAAGGAACAGAGCAGGACAGCAGATACGTTCCTGGATCGAGAGTCGGATACGTGAAAACGACCGACTGTCCATCAAAGTCGCGAACCTCGCCTACGAACGTATTTGTAAACGCTGAGCCCGAACTAAAGAGTGCGCCTTCACCAGCGTGCAGATCGTAATTGATACTCCATCCTGACCCACTCGTGTAACTGGACGTGGCAAGAAATTGTTCAGTCGTGGGATCCCATTTGGTGGCGGTCGCGCCTTCAGGAGTTCCGATTCCAAAAAGACCATTCAAAGTATTGTTCGTCGCCCATAGCTGGTTTGCGATCAGGTTGTCTCCCGCTGAGATGCGAAGATTATAATATCCGACCACATTTACGGAAAAAGTATCGGCGAACGCGGACGCGGCGATGTTTAGCAAAACGACTAACGAAAGAGAAACTGCTTTTAAATTTTTCATGGTGGAATGGCCATCATTCATTAATCGAACTCAAAAAAGCAAGGGGCCAAAAGGACGGTTAGCTAAACTCGCGACGACCTTCGAGGGCGCGGCTTAAGGTAATTTCGTCAGCGAATTCCAGACCGCTTCCCGCAGGTAACCCATGGGCGATGCGAGAAATTCTCACCCCTTTTCCAGCAAGACGTTTGGCTAAATAATAACTCGTCGCGTCGCCTTCCACATCGGTGCTAAGAGCAATTACGATCTCCTGAATCGGCTCTTTAACGACGCGCGATTCAAGTTCGGCGATGCGTAAATCTTCCGGCTCAACGCCGTTCAAGGGAGAAATTTTCCCGCCCAGCACATGAAATTTTCCGCGAAAGCTCCCGCCTTTTTCGACGCTGATAATATCAACGGGACGTTCGACCAAACAGATGAGTCCTGCATCACGTCGCGGATCGTCGCAAATGGAGCAAGGAGTTTTCTCTGTCAAGGCGCCGCACGTTTTACAGAGCTGAATCTTCTCGCGAGCCGTGACGAGCAATTGGGCGAGTTGGCGAACTCCATCCTTGTCACTTTGCACCAAATACAAAGCGAGTCGCTCGGCAGAACGCGGACCGATTCCAGGCAATTTCCCAAGAGCTTCGGTAAGTTGGGTGATCGGTTCAGGAAGAGAACGCATTGGAAAAATCGCGACTGATTGAATTGAATCAACGTAGCCGCGCTCGCCAGAGCGTGGCGTTGTTTAAATAGGGTTCACACCACGCTCTGGCGAGCGCAGCTACATTCCGGGCAGATTAAATCCCGCTGTCGCTTTACCCATTTCGGCATTGGATATTTCCTTGGCTTGATTCAGCGCCTGATTGGTCGCGCCCAAAATCATGTCTTCCAACAATTGGGCGTCGGAGGGATTGAGCGCTTGCGGATCAATCTTGATCGAGGCGAGTGTGCCGTCGCATTTCGCGACAACTTTAACCGCGCCGCCACCGCTCGTTGCTTCAACGGTGCGAGCGGCGAGTTCGGCTTGAATGGTTTCCATTTGCTGCTGCATTTTCGCAGCTTGTTTCATTAATTTTCCGATGCTGGACATATTTTTAATTTACGATTTTGGATTTTCGATTTACGAGCGGACATCGACGATTTGACCTTTGAAAATTTCCAATGCTTTTTGAATCAATGGATCGTTTTTGAAATCGTCTTTGTTGAATGGGACGGATTCGGTTTTGGTTTTTGCGGCTGCGGGAATTTCTCGCGAAGCCGACGAAGGGAGCGAAGTCCGCAAAGGTGAAACGGTTTCGGTTTTCGTCAGTACGGAAACTGGTGCGGGTGCAGGTTCGGCCACGCGCGTCCGATTCGCTGGTGCCTCAGCTTTGACAAATTTGACCTGTGAATTCGGATAGCCCATCTCGGAAAGTTTCGTTTGGACGAGCGCGTGGTTGCGCGAGTTGTCCACCAACGGAATGTGGTCCGCGAACTCTGGATCAAAGCCAATCGTAAAAACATTCTTCACAAACGAAACGGGATGCGCTTCGACGAAATAAGCGCGCACGAATGGGCTGGCGCGGCCAACCGAGTCCACGAGTTCCGTCCAGAGCTGTTCCAGATTTTGATTCGCTGGAGCAACGGAAGGTTCGCCTGCCGGAGCGGCAATTTGCGCAACCGGTTCGATCGTCTTCGGCTGAACTTTTTGCGCAGCGGGCTCAGCAGCGCGAACCGGAGCAGCAACCATCGGGGCTGGAGTTGTCGCAGTTCCAGAGCGCATTTGTTGAAGCTGTTTCAGCACGGTGTCGATGCTGACGGCGTTGCGCGCTTCGATCGCTTTGAGCAATGCAACTTCGATTAAAATTTTCTTGGAAGCGGCGTCGCGGAGGCGTCCCTCGCAATCGGTGAAGACTTCCATGATGCGCGTGAGCGAATCGGCGCTCAATGCGGCAGACTGCTCTTTCAAAACTGCGGCTTCGCTTTCGGAAATTTCAAGAATGCGCATGTCACCTTTGGAAACCTGAAAAATCAACAGGTTGCGAAAGTGATTGAGCAACTCGGAAAGCAGACGCGCCAAATCTTTTCCTTGTTTGGCAAGGTCGTTCAGTTCACGCAAGGCGGGTTCAATCTCGCCAGCGAGAATTGCCGAAGCCAGTGAGTAAATTTGAGTTTGCGCGGTTAGACCGAACATCGAGAGCACGTCCGCTTCGGCGATTTCATTTCCGCAAAAGCTGATGAGTTGATCTAAGGTCGATTCAGCATCGCGCATCCCGCCATCAGAACCACGAGCAATGGCATGAAGCGCGGCGTCATCAATTTTGACGCCTTCTTTTTTTGCGATGTAAGAAAGGTGATCAACGATGAGTTTGGCTGGAATACGACGAAGATCAAAACGTTGGCAGCGCGAAAGAATTGTCGGCAAAACTTTTTCCGGTTCCGTCGTGGCAAACATGAATTTCACATGCGCCGGTGGTTCTTCCAAAGTTTTCAGGAGCGCGTTGAACGCTTCCTTCGTCAGCATGTGAACTTCGTCGATGATGTAGATTTTAAATTTGGAACCGGCGGGAGCGTATTTCGCGGTCTCGCGCAATTCGCGAATTTCGTCGATGCCACGATTACTCGCGCCGTCAATTTCCATCACGTCGAGCGAACGGCCTTCGGTGATTTCATTCGCACGCGGATCGTCATCTGGAAAATCTATTTTCGGACCGCCTGTGCAATTCAGACATTTTGCAAAGATTCGCGCGATAGTCGTTTTGCCCGTGCCTCGTGGCCCGACAAAAAGGTAAGCATGCGCGATGCGGTTTTGCGTAATCGCGTTGGAAAGAGTCTGGGTGACGTGTTCTTGTCCGACGACATCCGCGAAACGTTGCGGACGATATTTTCTGGCGATGACTTGGTACGACATGAAATTAAAAAGAATAAGCCAGGGTGACCACGGCGGATGCGGAGCAAACTACCGTTGCTGCATTCCTGCCCTGGCGGGGTTCGTAAGTCCTCATTCCATGGGCCCTGGCAAATTCGTGGCCAAGTTAAACTCGCTCACCGGACGCATCAAGTAATATCCCGGTAAGCATTTCAAATTCGCGTTGACTCAAAATAAAAGACACCGGGGGAGGAGTTTTGCCGGGAGGCGAAGTGATCAACGACCTTTACCGGCAAAATGGAGAGCGTATCAAAACTTTTTTTGTCCCAGCATGAAACTGGTGAGCAAAGAACGGGTGCGTTCCCGCTACCGCAAACGCTACGACGCACCCCAAACTCCCTACGAACGTTTGTTGCAAAGCCCGGACGTCAGCGCCCAAAACAAACGCCGGTTGCAGGCCGTTTATGCCCGGCTCAACCCCTTCACTTTGAAGAAAACCATTGAACAAAAACTCCAAAAGATTTTTGCTCTCAAAAGTGTTCACCATTCTGAGTCAACGAATCCCTAATCGGCCAGCTCCCCCGGTGTCCTTTTATTTTGAGTCAACGCGAAATTTAAAAAACTTTTCATCCACGAGGACGCTGTTCATCTTTATGCTCACCAAATGAGAGCCATCATTATCGCAGCCGGACGCGGACGCCGCTTGATGCCAACCACGTCGGATACCCCAAAGTGTTATGCGGAAATTCAAGGCAAACGAATGCTCGATTGGGGTCTCGAATCACTTGCGGCCAACGGCATCAAAGACATTTGTTTTATCGGCGGCTATCAAATCGATAAGGTGCGCCGCGATTATCCGCAGTTCACTTTTCGCCACAACGACAACTGGGAGAACAACAACATCCTCCTTTCGTTGATGTATGCCGAAGATTTGATGAACGAACCATTCATCTGCACTTATTCAGACTGTTTGTTCACCGCGGATGTCGTGAAAAAGCTTCTGGCGAGCAAAGCGGATACCTCTCTTTCCGTCGATACGAAGTGGTTGGATCGCTACGTTCATCGCAGCAATCATCCTCCGGACGACGCGGAAAAAGTCACGGTGTTGAATGGCCACGTCACTCGGGTGCATCGCGGCATCGAACCGAAAGAAGCCTATGGAGAATTCACCGGCCTTGCGAAATTTTCCGCGAATGGCGCAAACGCATTGAAGAAACATTTCCATCAAGCGCGTGAAAAGTTTGCCGGAAAACCATACCGCGAAGCTGCCGTTTTTGAAAAAGCCTATTTCATTCATCTCCTGCAAGACATGATCGAAGCTGGACACCCCATGGGTCACGCCGACACGCCGGGAAATTATATGGAAGTCGATACGCAACAGGATTTCGAATTGGCGCAAACTTTTTGGAAGGGCTAGCCACGAAGCCTCACCGATGAAACACGGATAAAGCGCTTTTCACTTTCCTCAAATCCGTGTTTCATCCGTGCAAATCCGTGGCAACAAAACTATGAGCAAAATTCTCTTCCCAACCTCCGTCGTCGGATCGATTCCGCGGTCCAAATTCGTGCTCGATTTGATCAATGGCAATCCGCCGCTTTCATCGGAGCGCTACGAACACGAAATGGACGCCGCGATTCGTTACATCATCGCGCTACAGGAACACGCTGGGCTGGACGTTTTGACGGACGGCGAGTGGCGGCGGAAATCCTACATCGGAGTTATTGCCGAACTCGCGCACGGTTTTGAACTTGGAAATTTTCCGGATGGCCGTCCTTACACCATCGTTACTGACAAACTTTCGGCAAAAACTCCCGGCTTCATCGCGAAGGAGATTGAGTTCGCCAAAAAGAACACGTCACGTCTGGTTAAAGCGACGATTCCATCCCCCGCCCTGCTCGGCGAACGTATGTGGAATGCGGAAAAATCCAAAAAAGCCTATCCAAAGATTGAAGATTTCGTGCGCGATTGCGTTCCGATTTTGCGCCGCGAACTCGAGCTGATCAAAAAAGCTGGCGCAGACATCGTGCAGATTGATGACCCGCATTTGTGTTTGTTCGTCGATCCCGAAGTGCGCGCAAAATAC
>JBBQAX010000163.1:0-9851 GCA_038316905.1 Verrucomicrobiota bacterium
CAGGTTTGGATTACCGCGTTTACGCGGCCCGGAACCTCCTGAAGGCGGAACTCCAAACCAAATTGAGCTACTGCTTATTATAGTTCCAACCAACAGAACCACTCGGCGAATATTTAGCGTCTGGATAATGTTCGATGATATTTCGTTCCACCACACGTCGCAAAGCGTGGCGACTGAACTCAAAGAGTCCCGATCCCCATTTCATTATTTCCGTCAGCGTTTTCACACTTCCACACTCAATCCCGGCTGCGGCTGGATGACTTTCATTTTCGGCCAGCGCGCTTTGATTTGTTGTTCGAACCATTGGCGCGCGTCTTCTTCGCCGTGGCCGAGCAAAACGGTGTGCGGCGAAACCTGGCCGACGAAATCCAGGAGTTCCCCACGATTGGCGTGCGCGGTTAAATCAAAATCCTGCACTTCGCAGCGTTTGGTTAATTCACCGCCGCTGGGGCTGAACATGAATTTTTCACCTTGTTGCGCCGCTTTCAACCGTCCTCCTGGAGTGCTTGGATCAGCATAGCCCACAAAGAAAATCGCCTGCTTTTCGTCTTCCACCATGCGGAGCGCGAGTTCGTGGGCAGGCGTTTGCTCAGTCATCATTCCAGCGGTAATGACAAACAGTTTTCCGCCACCAAGCCGCATTTGCGCGGTTTGATTTCTCTCAGGCACAACAAGGTTCAACGCCTGGGTTAATTTGAGGTTTTTGTGCTGACGATTTACGCGGTGCGATTCGAGATCGTAAATTTCTGTGAAAACGCGACCAAGTCCGCCAATGAAAATGGGCTGAGACTTTAATTTTCCCTCCGCCATCATCAAAGCCAGTTGGGCGAGGATTTCCTGGGTTCGTCCGAGCGCGAACGTTGGAATCAAGACAGAACCTTTTCGATCGAGAACACGTTGAATGGCTTGAGCGAGACGTTCCGCTTCGGCGGCTCGAGTAAAACCCGCCGGAACTTCCCGATTCCCACGTGTCGTTTCCATGATCAACACGTCCGCTTTCACATCTGAGAAATTCGCGCCGCGCAAAAGCGTTTGATCGTGAAAACAAACATCGCCGGTGTAAAAAATGGATTGTTTATCGCCACGAATCATCACGCCCGCAGATCCCAAGGCGTGTCCAGCATCATAAAATTCCATCTTCGGCGAAAGAATGCCGCGACGCGTTCGTTCGTAGGACGCCCACTCAATTTCGCGGTTGTATTTGAAAGACTGAAATCGCTCGGAGATGTCGTCCACTTCGTCGTGAGTGTAGAGCGGATATTCCTTAATGCCCATTTCGTCTCGCTGCCGCGTCATTACATTTACGGAATTGTGGAGAACACGTTCGATAATGAAATAGCTCAACTCCGTCATCAGCACATGGGCACGAGGAAAGTGGCGCAACGCAACGGGGAGGGAACCGACATGATCGTGGTGGCAATGTGTCACCGCGATTGCGTCTAACTCTTCGTTAGCAATTTGGGAATAAAGCGGGAGACTCTCGCGTCCGTCCCGTTTGGGGTGTGTTCCAGCATCAAGTAAAACTCGGCTGCCTTCAATATCCACAAACCACGCACTGGCACCAATTCCGGTGTCAGGATTCAAATTTACAATTCGCATTCCCTAAAAATTCACTCAGGAAAGAGGTTTTCGCGAGGTAAAATTAAGAACGAAAATCTTTTGAACAAATCCGAGGAGACGGCGTCATATATTCTGTAGTGGTAGTTCTCCGAGAAAGGCTGGTTGGTTATTGGTTTTTCCAGCCAGTCACATTCCGGGGAATTGGTTGGTTTGGTTGTTGGGGTGGAAGCGGGCGTCGCAAGACGCCCGCTTTTTTTGATTATTTCTGCCCGGTACCCATCATTTTTTGCATCATCACCTGCTGGAGTTCCTGGATTCCCGCGTATTTTTTGTAACCGGCGGGAGGATCAAACTGCTTCGAATCCGGTTTGGCGAATTGGACATTTTTGAACTTTGTCAGGATGGTCGCTTCCTTTTCCTTCATCTCAATTTGAGCCGGGAAATTTTTCATGTCGGTCGCGTTCCAAACGAGAATTTCCTGGGTTTTTCCTTTTTCATCCGTGATGACGACCTTGTTCTTCACGCACGGATGCCCGTCAATGATTTCTTTGCTCACGAGGGTGGTGGTCATTTTCGGTTCCTTCTTTATGAGCTGTTTATCAGAGTCTGAAAGCGGCATTTCGATATAAGCTTTCAAGGTTGGATAAACCATATAGGTGAAGCCTTTGTCAGGACGGACGATGAGAATAGTCTGGTCCGCCCCCATTTGTTTCATTTGGGCAATCATCGCTGGCGAAACCGCTGCACTCTTCATTTTCGCCATATCAATCTCCGTGCGCACTTTTCCGTCCAAAACGGCCATTTTCGACGAGCCTTCCAGTGTGGTCGAGCCATCCGAAACACGTAGTTCGGTCGCCGCAGAAAAATTCGTTTGATTACCGAACAGCTTCAAAACGGCGGGGCTAAAGGGATTCGCATTGCCGCCGGGCATTTGCGCCTCGAGAACCTGGTTGGAACTGAAAAGGAGGGCAGCGGCAAGAGCGACAGGGTAAAAAATGTTTTTCATATTGTTGAAGAATTTTCTCGAAACTGAACGTAAAAGCAAATGTGTTAAATTTGTTGCAATACTGCGGCGTAACGCAGTCCTCGCGTGGTGATGCGCAATTCATTGAATCCGAATTGAGTCATCACAGCTTCATAAATCGCCAGACCAGTCAAAATTACATCGGCGCGCTTCGGCGGCAGGCCGATGATTTTTTTTCTTTCTTCAAGGGGAAGTGTCCAATGCCGCTCCACGTGCGCCCGGACCTGCGCCAAAGAAAGTCGCGTGGCTTCGATTTTCTCGCGATCAAATTCTGACAATTGCTTTTCCATTCTGGCGAGAATAGTTGTGGTGCCGCCAGTTCCAACAAGTTGGATGGCGCGATCCCGATTGCGCAGCGCAGGACCAAGTGCGGGCGCAATTTGTTCCTCTAAAAAATTCCTCAACCACTGTCGGCAGTCCGTTAATGCCTGCGTCCCGGGAGGATCGGCCAGATGAAGTTGTTCCAGCAAACGCACGGTGCCCAAGCGGAAGCTGTTCCGAAAATATTGTTGCGTGCCTTCGCCGAGAATAAATTCCGTGCTGCCGCCACCCACGTCCAGGATGAGCAGCGGCGCGCCGGCAAGTTTCGGATCACTTGAGACACCGTTGAAAACCCAATCAGCTTCTTGTTCTCCAGTGATGATTTCAACGTGCAAGCCGCAACTTGCATGAATCGCACTCAGTAATTCTGCGGAATTGCGCGCGTCGCGAGTGGCGCTCGTGGCGAACACACGAACGCTCGTTGCGCTCAATTCTTGCGCTAGCTGGGAAAACTTTTGCACGGCTTCGGCAGTTGCGGCGATGGCGTCCGCTTGCAGCAAATGCGTTTCATAAAACCCGCGGCCAAGGCGCGTTTGTTTGCTTCGCTCGTCAACAGGAACGACCGATGATCCAACCACATCAGCAACCAGCAATTTTACGGAGTTGGTGCCGACATCAATAACTGCGCGGCGATTCGAAAGCGAAGAATTGGGCATGCAGGCGTTTATTTCGTTTCTTTTCGAGCGAGAACAGCCCCTCCTAAAATTCCCGCGTCGTCCCCCACTTTTGTAGCAATGATTTCGATCCCCTTTGTCGTGCCGCTCATCGCGTTGTCATTCGCTGTTTCAACAATGATCGCCATCATTTCGTCTTCAAGCGCATCAATTACGCCGCCGCCCAGAACGATAACTTCCGGGTTCAGGATGTTAATGAGATTGGCCACGGCGATCCCGGTGTATTCAGCGGCATCTTCGATGACCTTTTCCGTAAACTTATCTCCTTTGCGAATGGCTTTCCGCAAATCGCCACTCCGCAGATCTTTCAAATCGTCGCCCAGCATTTCAGTTAAAATCGTTTTCTGCCCATCTTTGACAGCCGATTGAATCTGGCGAAAAATTGCGGTGCGGCTGGCGAGCGCTTCAAAGCAGCCACGGTTTCCACATCCGCATTTTGGCCCGCCGACTTCGATGACCATGTGGCCAATTTCTCCTGCCGTTCGATTAAAGCCCGAATATAATTTACCCTCGACAATCAATCCTCCGCCGATGCCGGTTCCGAGAAATATGCCGAGGACATTCTTCGGCTTTGCCTTCAGTTCGGTTTCGTAAATCCCAAGCGTGCAGATGTTGCCGTCGTTTTCGAGAAACACCGGCACGCCCAGTTTTTTCTCCAATTCTTTTTTGAGCGGGACATCTTCCCACTTCAAATTTGGGGCGAAAATGACTTCGCCGGTTTCTGGATTGACCGCGCCAGGAGCGCCGATGCCAATCCCTCGGATTTGCTTCATGCTCAAATCGCATTCGTCCACCGCATCCTGGATGCAGCGCGCAATCCGATCAATTACCTCGTCTTTGCTGCGTTCAGATTTTGTGCTGACTTTTGATTTGCCCAGGCAATTGAGCGAAGCATCGAAAACACCGGCAAGAATTTTCGTGCCGCCAAAATCAACACCAACAAAATATTCTGATTTACCGGGGTCTGGCATGATGAATCTCTCTTCGGTTTCTATTTTGCTGTCATGACCGCTGCAATTTTTTTCTGCAATTCCAAATTGATTTCATCTACAGAACGATGAGCGTCCACGACCGTTAAACCATAGGTTGATTGCAGTCGCAAAAACTGTTTCCCCACCAAAGATTGATACTGGAGAAAGCTGTCAAACATGTCGCGCGACAATCCCAGATCCATCCCGCTTTCCCAGAAATCCAACGTGTGATTTTTGGAAAAGTTTCGTTGCACGAGTTCTTCTGGCGAAACGTTCAGGTAAAAAACGGCATCCGGCACGAGCGCGATGCCATAGAGATTTTTCAACCAGTTTTCGTCTATGCCCCGCACCAGATCGCGCACCATCAACGTGTAAATATAGCGATCCGCCAATACCATGAAGCCGGCTTTAAGCGCAGGCAGGATCAGGTTCTCAAGTTGATCCGCAAAATCCGTCGCGTAAAACAAACTCAGCGTAGTGTGGCTCAGAATATTCCCTTGTTTTGCCTGGGCGAGTTCTTCACTCACCAACGTTGAGCGCGAGAGCCCAACCTGAGTGGTCGCGTGGCCGCTGCCTTCAAGCCACTCGACGAGTCGCGCAATTTGGGTGGATCGACCCGAGCCATCTGCGCCTTCGACCACGATTAGCTTTCCGGCCAATTTCTTCAGATCGACCCCTGGAAGGCCATGCCCATAAAACCGGCGCGGTTTTGACCGTGGGACGACAATGCGCTGCGCATTTTGTTTGAAGCGGCTTGGTGAGGTTCGTTTCATGCTTTGAGAGGGTCGAGCGTGGTGAATTGCGCCAAATCTACTTTTGCGCGAACCAGATCGCGCACGATGGATTGCTGTGCCTCAATTGGCTGATTCGCATCAATTACCAGAAACTTAAATTCAGTGCTCATGCCTAGATATTGTTCGAGGATTCGGCCCTGGAAGATTCGAAAACTTTCGTACGGGTCAGTCGAGAGCCGCAGATCCATTCCTGCTTCAAAATACTTTAGCTGAGGACGGCCATCCAAAATTCGTTGCAGGGAAACTTCCAGGTTTGACCTAAAGAAAAATGTCAGGTCCGGCAGCGCGGCAAAATTGTAGATGCCGCGGACCCATTCGGGCGGACAACCGCGCACGGTATCGCGCGCAAACGCGGTGAAAATGTAGCGGTCGCAAAGAACGATGTAGCCAGCGCGCAGGAGCGGAACGAGTTGTCGTTCGTAGCGATCAGCGAAATCAGTTGCATGAATCAGACTGAACGTCGTCGGCGAAAGTAGTTCGCGTTTTTTACCTTTGCTGGTGGCGGCTTTGACCAGAGAAGAGGAATTCCATTCGCTGAAGAAAACCTTCAATCCCTGCAATTCCAGCCAGCGTTTTAGCAGGTAAATTTGCGTGGATTTTCCTGAGCCATCCAGCCCTTCCACCGCAATTAAGCGCCCCGGAAAATTTAATTCTGCGAAAGTTTTCATTTCAGATTTTCTGAAGATTTAGACCAAATTAAATAAATTATTTAGTTTTTCCGTGACTTGCCTTTGCTGCGACGTCGAAAGACTTCCCAATTCTCGTTGAATCAAGCTCATTGGCAACGTTGTCAACCGATGCAAACGCAAAACCGAAGTCACGCGCAATCCAGTCGCTTCAAAATCAGAGTCGGTTACTTCGATTTTCAGATTGGTGTCGGAAATATCGCCTGGCTGTTGGCTGGTGATGAAGGCGGCGATCACGTGTCGATACTGACCACTCGAATTTGTCAGACAAAGAGCGGGCCGAACTTTGCTGGCGGACAAATCATCGAACGGGAAGGGAACCAGAACGATTTTACCTTTAGTCATGAAATGGCTTCCCATCCGCCTGCGTATAAATTTCCTCAGCCTCATCTTTGAGAAAATCAAAAGCTGGATTGGCCGCTGCTGACTTGAGCCATTCCGCATCGTTGATCTCAAGTTCTGACAGCAAAACAATCACGCGAACTCGGCTTTGTTCTGGAAGTGGCAGAGGTTTATCCAAACGCAACTGATGCTGCGCGTCCACAATTCCATTGGCTTCAATCGCATTCATCTCGCTCTCAACTTGCACGATTTCTCAAGAGAAAGAAGTTATTTTCGCCGCGCAAGCTGTGACAACTTTTTTACAATTCTTTGACACGCCGATGACAACCGGAAGCGCGAGAGCGGCGACGATTAATCCATGAAAAGAATATTATTCACCATCGGTTTGGCGCTCGGACTCACTTGCAGCCTTGAAGCCAAAGAAACCTTGTCCTTAAAACTCGAGCCCGAGCAAAGCGTGGTGCTTTCCGGTTCGCCGCAGGAATTGATTGTGAAGATCGATTTGACGGCGGCGCACACCAAAAGAACCAAACGATCACCGCTCAATTTGGCCGTCGTGCTGGACCGTTCCGGTTCGATGAGCGGGGCGAAAATCGAGCAGGCGCGGCAGGCGGCTTGCGGTCTCGTCGATCAATTATCGGCGGGCGATATTTTCTCGCTGGTGACTTATAGCTCTGGCGTCGAGGTGCTCATTCCTGCGCAAGCCGTGGAAGATAAAGAATCTTTGAAGCGCGCCATTTCCCGTATTCGCTCAGACGGAAATACCGCGCTCTACGCTGGCGTAGAGAAAGGCGCGGAGGAATTGGAACGTTATTTTTCCCAGAAGAAAATCAATCGCATCATCTTGCTGTCTGACGGTCTGGCGAATTCCGGGCCAAGTTCGACTTCGGATTTGCGCCGATTAGGTCAGCGCCTGGCGAGTCGGGGCATGTCCGTCACAACGATCGGCCTCGGCGACGATTATAACGAGGATCTGATGGCAGGTTTGGCCGAAGCGAGCGACGCGAATTATTATTACGTCAAAGACACGGAGAAATTGCCGGAGATTTTCGCCAAAGAACTCGGCGAATTGCTCACGGTGGTCGCGCGTGATGTGCGGATTGAAATCATCTGCCCCGAAGGCGTAACGCCACTCGGCCTGGTGGGTCGCACGGAGAAATTCGAGAACCGCAAAACGTCGGTAAATTTGAGCCAGTTCACCCCCGGGCAGAATCGTTATCTGTTGCTGCGTTGTCTCGTGAAAGAAAACAAACCAGAAGTCGCGCGTGTCAGCGTCAGTTACAAAGACGAATTGGATAGCGGCAGCGAAAGTCTGGCGAATGGCGTGGTGAAAATCAGTTACACGAAAGATCACGACGAAGCAAAAAAATCACGCAACAACGCCGTCGTCGCGCAAAAAGTTTTGATGGAGACCGCCATCGCAAAAGATGAAGCAACGGCGCAGGCAGATAGTGGGAAACTTCGGGAAGCCGCTGCGACCTTGCAGAAACAGGAAGAAAAATTGAAAGAAGTTTATTCGCTCGCACCTGCGGCCGAGCAGCGCCAGATCCGCGCAGAGTCGGACAATCTCAAAACTTTCAACAGTGCCGTCAGTCGCGATTCATACGACGCAGCCACGCGAAAAGATCTTCAATCGCAGTCCTACAACACGCGCAATTCCAAGACTCCTTAAACCATCAAAAAAGATTGCGTTATGAACTTCAGAATTACTTGGATTTTATTCCTGTTCGTTTGCTCGATAGTAAACACGTTTGGACAATCACCGCAGATCAGCGTCTCTGGCTCGGCGGAAGTGAAAGTTGCGCCGGACGAAATCTGGCTGGATGTCGGGGTGGAAACGCGCAGTGAAACACTTGAGCCCGCGCGCGTGGAGAATGATGAGAAAATTGCCCAGGCCTTGAAGTTTCTCAAAACCAGCGGCATCAAAGACAAAGATGTGCAAACCGATTTCATCAGCGTGCAGCCGGATTACGAACACAACCGATCTCGGGTCGTCCCGGTCGCTTACATCGTGCAGAAATCGATGAAGATACGCCTGACCAACATCACCAATTTTCAGGCTGTGTTAACCGGATTGCTCACCAACGGAGCCAATCGGGTGAACGACGTCAGTTTTCGCACCACGGAGCTGCGGAAGTATCGTGATCAGGCTCGCGCGATGGCTGTTCGCGCTGCCAAAGAAAAAGCTGCAGCGTTGGTGTCCGAGATCAACGTGAAGCTCGGTAAACCTCTCAACATCACCGCGACGGATAACATGTGGCATTATGGCGGAAATAGAAACGCGATGAATCTCTACAACAATTCGAGTCAAAATATCAGCAGTGGCGCGCCCTCCACGGCTGATAACGAGGACAGTTTTGCAGTTGGCCAAATCAGCGTTTCAGCAAACGTCAGCATCTCGTTCCTGATCGAATGAGTTGGTGAGAAACGCGGAATTGGGTTATCTCACGGAACGCCAATGAAAAAAATCGCGCTGGTTTTCGTCATCGCGGTGCTTCTCCCGAGTCTGGTTTTGGCCTGGCTCGCGGTGCGTTCTTTACGCGATCAACAATTCCTGCTCGAACGCCAGCAATCGCTCCTCTACCAGCGCGTCACCGACTCGCTCGCGAACGATATCGCCGCACATCTCGCGCAAGCGCAGCAGGAATTCAGCGCGCAAGTGGAAGCTCTGGCTGCGAACCGTGAAACTCGTCTCGTTGCCACGCAATTCGATGAACAACTTCGCCAACGCTGGCCGCTGGCGGAAGTTGGTTTCTGCGTCACGCTGGGAGGAAAAATCTTTTCGCCGTCCGCCAATGCACGCGACGAAGCAAAAGCTTTTTCCAGCGACAACAGTGCATTTTTGGCAAATCGCGCTCCTGCGGAAGTTTACAACAATTCAACTCTTCGCCAGTCGCAGCAAATCGCAAACACGGACCCGCTCGTTTATGCGAAAAAACAAAAAGTGGAGACAGCGCCTTCAGCTCGCCAGGATTCTTCTGCCAAGCCCAATTTTCAATCGCAGGATTACCCAAATTCTCGAGCGCAAACCCGAAAAGTTTCGCCTCAAAATGTTCAGTCCGAACTGAGGAAAGATTTCGCAGAGGGGGATGAAAACGTCTCGAAGGTCGTTCCGGCGGAGGCGGAGTTCGTCGAAATCGTGGGTGACAACCTGGATGGAATGCTCGCGCGCTTTTTGCAAAACAAACTCAGTCTGATGTTTTGGCATCGACTGGAGCGCGAACCAGATTTCGTTTTCGGAGCGCAATTGGAGTTGAATCGTGTCGTCGAAAGTTTACGTCCGCTTGTGCAAACCGGTGACGAATTGCGCGATGAAATTTGCCTTGCGCTGCTGGATGACAACGCGAAACCAGTCGCCGTTTCGCGCGCAGGTTTTCAAACTAAATGGAAGCACCCTTTCGCCGCCACCGAAATTGGAGATGCGTTGCCGCACTGGGAAATCGGCGCGTATCTCATCAACCCCGCGCAATTCACCACAG
>JBBQAX010000164.1:0-9840 GCA_038316905.1 Verrucomicrobiota bacterium
ATGGAAGGCTGGGGCTGGGAGAAAGTTCACGATCCCAAAATGCTGCCGCTCGTCGCGGAGAGATGGAACGAGTCGCTTCGCACAGGACAGCCGTTCGAGATGGAGTTTCCCCTCCGGGGCGTGGACGGAGAGTTCCGCTGGTTCCTCACGCGGGTCAATCCAATGCGCGACAGCGAAGGCCGCGTCGTGCGGTGGTTCGGGACCAATACCAACGTGGATGAAGTCCGGCGCACGCGTGAAGCGCTGCTCGAAGAGACGCGCGTGCTGGAATTGCTCAACAACACCGGCACGGCCATCGCGTCGAAGCTCGATTTACAAAGCCTGGTGCAGACCGTCACCGATTCCGCAACGCAGCTCACGGGCGCGAAGTTCGGCGCGTTTTTCTACAACGTCATCAACGAGCGGGGAGAATCGTTCCTGCTCTACACACTTTCGGGAGCGCCGCGCGAGGCATTTGAGAAATTCGGCCTGCCGCGTAACACGCCCGTCTTCAACCCAACGTTCCAGGGCGAAGGAGTGATGCGCTCCGGCGATATCACGAAAGACCCGCGATACGGAACGATGTCGCCGCACCATGGCATGCCCAAGGGACATTTGCCCGTGCGCAGCTACCTCGCCGTGCCAGTCGTGTCGCGCTCGGGTGAAGTGATCGGCGGCCTTTTCTTCGGGCATCCCGAGCCGGACATTTTCACGGACCGTGCGGAACGACTTGCGGTGGGCGTGGCGGCGCAAGCAGCGATCGCGATCGACAACGCACGTTTGTATGACGCGGCGCAACGGGAAATTGCCGAGCGGAAGAAAGCCGAGGAAGCGCTGGCGCAGCGGGTTCGCCTGACGGCGCTGCGCGCGGAAGTGAGTGCGGACCTGGCGCGGAGCGACGTCCTTCGCGTTGTGTTGAAGCGCTGCACTGACGCGCTGGTGACGCATATGGATGCCACTTTCGCGCGCATCTGGACGGTGAACGCTGCGGAAAACGTTTTGGAGCTTCAGGCCAGTTCCGGAATTTACACGCACCTCGACGGCCCGCATGGCTGCGTGAAGATGGGCCAGTTCAAGATAGGCCGCATCGCAGAGAATCGGCAGCCGCATCTCACGAATGATGTTCAGAATGACCCGAACATCAGCGACCCGGATTGGGCCAGGAGAGAAGGTATGGTCGCCTTTGCCGGTTTTCCACTCATGGTGGAGAGTCGCGTCGTCGGCGTCATCGCCCTGTTTGCGCGCCAGCCGTTCACGGAGGAATTGCTGAAAGAGTTGTCGCTTATGGCGGATGGATTGGCGCAATGGATTCAGCGGAAACAGGCCGAGCAGGCTTTGCGCGCCGCGCAGGAGAAGTTGAGCCGCCACGCGGAAGATCTCGAACGACAGGTCCAGGAACGCACCGCCTCACTTCGCGAAACCACCGAACATTTGGAAGCATTTTGCTACACCATCGCGCACGACCTGCGCTCGCCCCTTCGGGCCCAGCAAAGCTTTGCGCACGCGCTGCTGGAGGATTACAAAACTTCGCTCGATGAAAAAGGACAGGAATACGCCAGGCGCATTATGCATTCCGCCGAGCGGTTGGACCAACTGGTCAACGACCTTCTCACCTATTCCCGAATGACCCAAGGTGAATTGAAATTTGAAAATTTGGAATTAGACAACGTTCTGAAAAAAATTGAAGGACACCTTGCTGAAGAAACGCACAATCAACATGCGACCATTTCCATTGCTCCGCTGCATACTGTTTCTGCCTACGAACCGACGTTGATCCTTGTGATCACGAATTTGGTGTGCAACGCCCTCAAATTTGTGAAACCCGGCGTGCCTCCGCAAATCCAAATCTGGAGTGAGCCGAGAGAAGATTTTATTCGCTTGTGGGTGGAAGACAATGGCATCGGGATAGATCCCCAACACCGGGATAAGATTTTTGGCGTCTTTGAGCGCTTGCATTCGATGGAGAAATATCCCGGAACCGGGATCGGTCTAGCGATTGTTCACAAAGGCATCGAACGGATGGGCGGTCGGGTTGGGGTCGAGTCCGAGTTCGGCAAAGGCAGCCGCTTCTGGGTCGATCTTCCAAAAGCAGAGTGACTCAGCTCAAGCGCAAATATTGGATCACATCCTGAAGCTGCGGAGATTTCACAAAATAAGTCGTCACGCCCAATTGATACGCGCGCTTCACGTCCTTGTTGTCATCCGACGAACTCAAAATGATGATCGGAAGTTCCTCAAATCGGATTTGTCCGCGCAACCATTCGAGAACTTCAAAGCCGCCCTTGATCGGCATTTTTAAATCGAGCAGGAGGATGTTGGGCAATGGAAATTTTTCGCGCTCAGCATATTCGCCTTTTCCCTCCAGCCAATCAATTGCTTGCTGCCCGTCTTCGACCCGATGCAGCGTGTGCGGCAACGTGGCACGGTCGAACGCCATCTTGAAAATAAAAGCGTCGTCTCCATTGTCTTCCGCGAGCAAAATAATTTTCGAGGGCATATCTTAAAAGCTGCGCAAAACTTTAGGCAATTGTTCCATGCCAGCAAGCAAAACCATCCCATCCCTCACACCCGCGCTGGACCGATACGAAGGGACGCTCGTTGCCAAAAAGAAGCGCTTTCCGACGCTCAAATTTTCTACTTCCCGGAAATTATCATCACCTGCTTTTCCGGGAGCCAACCTGTTCGTTCTGACGCATCGAGGACTTGCAACCATTCCCCTTTTTTCCCGATCACTGTCACTTCTGCTCCATCGCGCAGGGTGAATGCACTTTGTGATTCCGGCAGCGGGCCGCGGCGAATCACGGCTTCAGGCACAACGACCACGGACGATTTCTGAAACAGTTGCAGGCGGACGGCAACGATCAACAGGATCAACAACCCTCCAGCGATTAGTCCTGTCAGAAACTGCCTTGAGCAAAAAGATTTTCTTGAACCTCCACGCAATACACGAACAGTCAGAACCAGAAACCACAGACTCACCGCGATGGAAGCTGCGATTGTCCATTCATTGAGCGTCAGGCGCTTGATCCATTTCTGCCAGACGGGCGTGGACTGCTTTCCGCCGCCTGCTTGTTCCCGGGCAAATTGCAAATTGGCGCGCACGTCAGGATCTCGTGGCGACAAAGTTTCCCCCTGCCGATAAGCGGCAATTGCGCGGCCCATCTTGCCTGACTTCAAATAAGCATTCCCAAGATTGAAATAAGCGGGCGTGGTCACGGAACCGGTTTGGATTAATTTTTCGTAAGCGACGGACGCTTCATCGAATTTCCCCTGCTCATAAAGTTTGTTTGCGTCATTGAAAAGGGCGGCGGCGTCTTCTGCCCGCGAAACCATTGATCCTAATAAAATGAAAATGGCCAGCAGACTGGAAAATGCCAGGCGGCGCATTTGAATTGGAGCGCGGACATCCTGTCCGCGCGGTTTCAACTCTGAAGTTCCGAACTCGCGGACAGGATGTCCGCGCTCCGCTAAGGTTTTCATCGTTTAAATTTCTCCAGTTGAAAAATCGCTGCTTCGACTTTCGGGATGTAGGAGGCGAGTTGCTGGCTGCTTCGGATGGGTGCGTAACGGGCTTGGTTGCAGGTTTGAAATAACTCGTGCAGTAGCGCCGCAGTCTCTGAATCCAATCCGCGAGGTTTTAGACTTTCATCCACGACTGCTTCGGTGATGGACGACGCGGGCAGATCCAAGCGTTCGCCAATCTGTTCCTGCAACAAACGGAAAACGGTCGCAAAAAACTCGTCGCTTTGATTCGCGTCGGCTTGCGGCTTCAACTTCCGTAATTCTTCACCCACGATCTTTTCCACCGCGCGTTGCCGTCGCAATTTTGGATTGTTTGCGAGATTCTCTTTTTGCCGGCGATAAATCAACGCGCCCAGCCACAGCAGCGGCGGAAAACTTTGCAACACCCAGAACCATGGCTTTTGCATCAGAGGAACCGAACTCGCGTGAATCATTCCAAGTTGCGGTTTGATGTGAACGATCTCGCGCGATGGCGTTTCGCCTGTCCCTTCCACGTTGTTGGAAAAAATCGTCGGCGGCGGAGTCGCAGCAGTGGGTCGAACCGTCAGTTGGATCGCCGGATGACTCAACGTGCGATACGCCTTTTGTTCCGGGTCGAAGAAACTGAACGCAAATTCTGGCAGTTCTTTGATGGCGGAATTTTGCGGCACAACCACTTGCTCGAATGTTTTCAAACCTTCCAAACCGAGCGGATCATTTGAATCAATCTTGCTGGTCGCTGGGTAGGACTTGAATTCGCGCCACTCCGTTTGCGGCGGCATCGCCAGCATATCCAGCGAACCGCGCCCGGAGATTTGCACTTTGAGCGTGATGGGATCACCGACCGCGAGATTCGTCGGGCCCGCGCTGAACTGCATCGTGAAATTTCCGATCGCACCATTGAAATTCGCGGGTTGGTTGACTTTCGGAAGCGGCAGGACTTGAACCGGCTGCGGCTCGCTCTTGAGCGTGACTGGCCGATCCTGGGTAAAACGCCCAAAAAAATCGCGTGGCCCCATCAGCAGTTTCAGATTCAAGGTGGCTGGACCAATCGTCAATGAACCCGAGCGGGTGGCCGTGACCGGCGCTTTAAAAATAACCAAATAATAAATTTCTCCACCCATACGGGTTCGCGTTTGGGTAGGTTGCGGAATGTTGCCGACCGTAAATCCTTCGCTGTTCAGTTGCGGCATATTCAAGTCGCGCGCCTCCTGCACATAGAGTTGGATTTCGACCGGGAGAGGTTCACCGACGTACACCTGCGTTTTCGGAACGATCAGTTTGATAAATGCGGGAAGTTTTTCCGCCGTTGCTGGCGCAGTGCCCTGGACGACTTTCAAGGTCAACGGCTGGCTGGAAAATACTTTCCCATTCAACTGAACGCGCATCGCGGGAATCACAAAATCTCCCACCTTTGCGGGCGCGACTTCGAAACTATGCGTGACGCTGGAAGAAACGGCGGCGTTGATAACTTGCACCTGACTGGATTGGCCCCGGTATTTGATCGTGAGATTGGGGATGGCCGGGAGATTCGGTGCATCCGTTCCAGCACCATCCGTGAACGTCACGCTCAAGTTCGCGGTTTCCCCAAGGCTGATCGTGTTGCGATCCAGACTGACTTGGAAATTCGTCACGCCGAAAACCAGACTGCAACTCAGCAAAAAGAAAATTGCCGCCCAACTGATGCGGCTCACCCTGCGATAAACTGTGTTTCCTGAAAAATTCACCATGAAAATGACACCGAAGTTTTGCTTCTGTTCACACGCGAGGCAAGGGATTTGAGAAATTTACGTTTGAAGCTCCACGTTTACGCGATTCCAATAAGGCGTAAATGCGACCTCTGGAAGGCAGAAACTTCGAGCGAACTATTCTTTAATCGAAATTGGAAGTTGCAACTCTTCGCTCCGCGCCGCCCACGCAATGCCTCTTGAAACCAGGATCTGATACAACGGATCTTCATGCGTCCAGGTGTAATGGCCCATCACGCATCCGAAAACACGGCCTTTTCCTTTTTCGAACGTCCAAACCTGGATATGATCTTTTCCATCCTGCTTCACCGTTCCAATGACGTTGATTTTATTCGTGTCGCCAATCAGCGGCCAATACGGCTCATCGAGAAAGTGAATCTGTTTTGGAAAGTTCCGGGTGATCGCGTTGGTTCCCACAAATTTCAAATCCAACGGCGTGTGCAGATATTTCGTGCGCCCGGACTGCGAGGCCATGCCAATCGATTCCGCCAACCGTTCGGGATTTTTCGAAATGGTTGCAGAATGAAGCACGACCACTCCCCCGCCCCGTTCCACAAAATCGTCCAATTGCCGCAACCGTTCGTCGCTCCAATTGTGATTCCAGAAATAGAATATCAGCACGTCCGCCTCCTCGAATTGTTTCGCGCTTGGCCATTCCCACGCGTTGGTCGCCGAGACTTTCGGCGAGTTGTTGAGCAGCGACATCCACTTTTTTTGCGCCACTGGATAATCATGTTCGCCCGGACCGTGGTCTTGTTTGCTGGCAACCCAGACGAGATTCAACGAACGTTGCGGAGTCTGGGCCGACGGCGTTTTCCCAATAATGCGTTCCACTTCTTCGCGGGAACGTTTCGGCGGTTCTGAACTCAAGAACGTCAAAAGATCGCGAACTTGATTTTCCTTCAAACCGTCCAGCAAACCGGCGGGCATCAGGGACACGGAGCTGGCGCGAAGGTCTTTGAGATTCTTCCGCGCGATCACCGTTTCTTTTCCATCCACGCCGAGAACAATGAGCGAATCTTCACTTTGCGCTCGAACGAATCCGCTCACATCATCGCCATCATTCAATGAAGCATTGAACGCAACGTAGTCCGGGTGAATCGTCGCGCCTGGCTCTTTGATATCGCGCAAGATTGAGCCGATGTCGCGGCTGACCAGATTACTTAAGTCGGGCGCAATTAATTTTCCTTCTCCGCGAATCCGATGGCAGGTGGCGCATTGCAACTTCTCGCTGAAGTAAAGGCGTTGACCGCGTCCCCAATCACCCCCCGCCAGCTCCTGGTTGTTGTCCGGCAAAATAGTTTTCTGTTCCATCGGCGCAAGCCAATCGGGACGCGGCACTCCGCCCGCACCACTCAAGTCGTAATCCAAATCAATCGTTGCGCCGTCGCCTTCCGCGCCCTTGGCCTTAACACCCGAAATGGTGAGCGCGTATTTTACGGCGAGCGGATGCGGCGCGGTTGAAAGCACGAGGGTCTTCTGGTCAGGCTCCAGTTTCGCGGAGAAAACTTTCAATTTTCCACGCGGTGTTTGTTCCTGTTGTTTGACGGATTTATAGGGCGGCTTCAAGACTTCGTAGCGATCGGCGGCTGAAACAAATTCGCCAAACTCGATTTCTGTTCCCGCGAGATTATTGGTGACGGGGGAATCGAGTGGACGATCGAACGCGATGCGAACCTCCATCTGGCTACTGGCCCAAACCTTCATCGGTTGCGGCGCATTTTTATCGGTGTAGGAAATCTTGAAAATTTTCCCTTCGCCACGCGGACCGGTTCCCCAGTCGGGTTTGCCGCTATGACAACTCACATACAGATCGCCCTCTGGCGAGATCGCGACATCCGTGGTCAACATGGAAAGTCGAGCGAGCAAAGAATGTTGCCCAACATAGCCCGTCGCAGTTTTCGTCAGTGTCACCCGCCAGATCTTGGCGCGTGATTGCCCGGCGACAAACGCATCGCCCTCCCACCATTTCGGCCCGAACAACTCGCGTCCGGGACCGCTTTTCGTTTTTCCCTCCGGTTCATTGAAAACAAATCCACAGGCAGATTGATGTTGCGGACCGAACGCTACAACTGGAGGTTCGCTGACCAAATCAGGAAGCCATTTTTCGTGGCGCGGCGGGAACCCATAATTTTTTCCGAGAACAATGTGATTTAATTCGTCGAGTGGATTTCCATTGGGACACCACGTTTCACCTTCTTGATCCGTCACAAATAAATCGCCAGCTTTGTTGAAGGCAAGATGGTAGGGAACGCGAATTCCCGTCGCGACGGTTTCAAGCTTCTTCGTTTTCGCCGACCATTTCTGAATCGTGCCGCGCATTCCGTTGGTGCTGTAATGCGAGACGCCGTCCTTCACGCGATACGCATTCGAGTAATCGGGGGTGAGCAATCCGAAATAAAGATTCCCTTCGCTATCGCGAGTAACTGCAGTCGCATCAACGCCGCCGGAACCGACGTCTGTTCCAGGCCAACCATCGGCGATGATCTCTTCAACGTCCGCTTTTCCATCGCGATCATTGTCCCGAAAGAGCGACACTTTCCCGTGCGAGGAAACGTAGAGGCCCTCCGGCGACCAGCACATTCCAACTGGAACAGTGATCGTCTGTTTATCCCAAAAAAGTTCATCGCGATCCTCAAGGCCGTCGCCATCCGTGTCGCGAAGAAGATGAATTCGCCCATCATAACCGAGCGCCGTCAAAGTTCCGTCGGGAGCAAATCGCAGGTTGTTGATATTTGAAAGTTTGAGTGGCAGTTCCTGCACCGTAAATCCGGGCACGAGCATCCGGACGATCGGTTCATTGGTTGCGCCATGAAGCGTTGTCAGGAAAAGAAACGCGGCGAGAGCTTGCACGGCAAAGTTTCGTTTTGACAGCAAGGCAGGCGAGCACAGAAGTCCTGAGATGGGGAAATTTTTCACGTGAGCGAAGTATAGAAAAGACAGCAGACATCGCAAGGCTCGGAAATAAAATCATGTTCAGCGGGCGCATCTTGACACTGCCCCCCGCATCGACGGAGCGCCGACTTGCAGTCGGCTTTGCGTTGCCATGAATTTTACGGGTAAGTTCCCCAAGGTGACCCGGCGCGCCAACCACTCAAGCCGGTTTGGAAACCGGCGCTCCGGGGGGGGCAGTGTCAAGATAAGCCCTGTTCCTGCATGATGCCACGCCGCATCTAAATTTCTCAGTAACACTGCGGCTTTAGCCCGGTGGAAACGGCGGAAACTCCAGCGACGAAGCGTTTCAAGCGAATGGAAATCTCCGTTATTCCGAAATCAAATTATCTTTGACCACGCTCGCAGCGGGTTTTCCAAGCGCGAGAGGCTCGGTTTTATTCCCGCCGTTTCGCGTGCCGGTCACAATATTGCCAGTGACGGACAAGCGTTTTGATTTTCCTTCGCTGCGAATCGCCGATCCGGTCAGGCCAGAGAACTGGTTGCCAGAGATCACAATGTCGCTGGTGGATTGCAGGAGAATGCCCGTGGATTCATCAAGTTGAATTGGATTGGCGTGTTCAATGGGGCGCTTCGTTTTTCCGCCGCCGATGTAACTGTTGGAAAAATTATTTCCCGTGATGGTAAGCCGACCGCTGTTGGAACTGACCAGCACCGCATTGGAACGGACTAGAACAAAGGTGTTCGCCGAAATTGTGCAACCCCACGCGTCGAGCATCTGGATGCCGCCGCCTTGATGATGCGCAATAACGTTCGCGCTCAAGGTGATTCCGTAACAATCGCGGTCGAGAATGATCCCCGCGCCGTTGCATTCTTCAATCATGTTTCCGGAGAGGACCGAGCCATACGTGTTTTCGATCACGACGCCGTGACGCAAATGATCGTCCACATTGTTGCCGTTCATGCAAAGATTGAAGCTGTCGATGCAACGCACGGCATCCTGGTTTTCCTCGAAATGATTTCCGTTCACCACAATGTCGTGGCAGTTCACGATGTTCAGGCCGGCGCGCGCATTGTAAGTGAGGATGGAATCCGCCACGCGCGGGTCTTCGGTGCAGTCGGTGAGATTGATTCCGTGACCGCCGTGGTGATCAACGGACACGCCTTGAATATAAATTTCATTCACCCCGTTCGCCTGGATGCCGTCGCCGCTGTTCGTGTTACCGCTGATGCGAAAATTGTCCAATTGCACACGCCAGATGCGAGCGCTCTTTTTCTTTGCCCTGTCCTTCGGCTGAATCATCAGAGCGGGCTGTCCGTTGGTGTTCAAATTGACAAGGCGCGTCGCGGAACCGGCGCCGGTGATGCGCGTTTCGCCACTGATCAAAAGTAATGGCTCCTGAATTTCGAAATTGCCCGGCGGCAGATGCACAAAGCCGCCGCTCGTCGGAACCGCGTTCAAAGCAGCCTGGAGCGATTTGTAATCGGCGGCATTGATGACCGCCGCTGTTGCTTGTCCCGGAAGCTCGGCCTTCAGTGCAGCAGCGCAGACGAACAACGTGCAGAGCGCAAAAGTCAGACGTGTAAAAATGTTACCAATATTGAATCCAACTCGCATTGCTGGAGCGTAATAGTGGGATGGATTTGGGCAAAACAAAACCCGCGCAATGTTTCGCGCGGGCCTTGATTGAGTTTCAATTAAGGCGAAACGTGCCGCTAC
>JBBQAX010000165.1:0-9836 GCA_038316905.1 Verrucomicrobiota bacterium
GTGTAGCCCCAAACCACATCGAGAAAGCGTTCGCGCGAAACCGGTTCGCCCTCCGCTTCAAACATCAAACGCAGCATCGCAAATTCTTTCGCCGTGAGATGCAGTGGTTTCCTTTTTCGCCATGCTTGTTGTTGAACGAACTCAATTTTTACATCGCCGATCACAAATGAGGCCGGAAGTCTATTTTGCTTTTGCGTACGGCGAAGAATGGCCCGAACGCGCGCGAGCAATTCATCCGTGCTGAACGGTTTGACGAGATAATCGTCCGCTCCCGAATCAAGTCCCGCGACGCGATCTTCGATTTGTCCTTTGGCGGTGAGCATGAGAATCGGCACGGTGCTTCCGAGACGGCGCAATTCGGCGGCGACGGCGTAGCCATCCAGACGCGGCATCATCACGTCGAGGAGGATGAGGTCGGGTTTTTCTTCGAGGGCGCGTTGCAAACCGGATTCGCCATCAGCTGCGCTGAACACGCGATAACCTTCGCCGGATAAACAATCCTCCAGACCGGTGCGCATCGGCAATTCGTCTTCAATGATTAAAATGCGGGACATATCATTCGGGTAGCACCTGCCTCCGGCGGGTGCGTTTCAATTCAGTTTCAATTCAGTCAAGCCATTTGCTTTGCACCCGCCGGAGGCAGGTGCTACCCGCGCGTTCTGAAACATTGGCAACTCCAGCGTGAACCGGCTTCCTTTCCCAATTTCGCTTTGCACGACGACTTTCCCGCCGTGCGCTTCCACGATGTGTTTGACGATGCTCAAGCCGATTCCGACTCCTTGCGTTTCGCGGCGCAACTCGGAGCCGAGCCGATAGAACCGTTCGAAAATTTTCTCATGTTCATGCGCCGGAATGCCGGGGCCAGAATCTTCGACGTAGAGGCGCATCGTCGTAGCGCACGCATCCTGCGTGCAAGTTGCGACGCTTCCAGCGTCGTCGAGGCTGGAAGCCTCGGAACTTGCAGGCTGGAAGCCTGCGCTACGTTTCGTGCTGAATTCCAGTCCGACACTCACGACTGCATCGACTGGCGAATGTTTGATCCCATTATCAATCAAGTTCACAAGCGCTTGTTGAATCGCATGGCCGTCGAGAATCGGCTGAGCGTTTTTGGTTGAGAGCTGAGAGTCGTCCAGTTTTAGAGCGAGATTCACGGTTCTTTCGCCGGCGTAAGGCTTTATCAACTTCACCGTTTCCTGAACCAGTTTTACAATGTCCGTCGGCTCGAACTCGTATTCCTTGCGTCCTTGTTCGATGCGTGAGAAATCCAAAACATTCTCAATGAGCGACGACAGCCGTCGGCATTCCTGCACGATGAATCTGAAATATTCATTCTGCTTCTGTGGTGCCGTAATTTTGCCGCGCTCCAAACTTTCCGCGAGCAGCCGCACCGAAGCGATCGGCGCGCGCAACTCGTGCGAGACGCTGGAAACGAAATTACTTTTCAACTCGTTCAGACGGAGTTGCCGATAAAACGCCCGGCGCGCCTGAACAAAACCGGCGAACGCTGCCACGACAGCAAAGGCAATGAGTGCGCCAAACAACAAGGAGCGTTGCCGTTGTTGAGCGAGGAGCAGATTCCGGTCGGCAAGATGAATGCGCAAAGTGAATTCGCTAAAACCAAAGGCGGCCTCGGTTCCGGGTTTGATTTCACGATCGATTGGGAAGCTGTTGATATTTTTAAGAGGAACCATCGTCCGTTGAAAACTTTCCGCAGGGAGCATCATCCAATCCGTCACTTGCGCCAGCATCGGGCCGGAGAAGTTGGTCGCGGAATTGAGCGCGAGCGAAAGCGGTTCATCTTTCAGTTCCACAGTGAGTGAAAAATAATCAGGCAGCGAGATGCGCTTTTCCAAAACGGTTTTTTCCACGGCGCTTTGAATGTCTCCTTTCGGAATAAACCGGATCGAAATTTTGTCAGACTCGCGGGAAGCTGGTTTCCCATTTGGCATTGCGAAAATCTGGATGCCTGATTGGACACAAAAGAATTTTCCTTCCGGCGCTTGAATCCAAAAGTTGGTTGTGCCGAGGGCGTTCGTCTGTAGTAGCAGGGGTAAAGATTCCGCCAAGTCGCGCAATCGTTCGTTGTGCTCCCAATTTGTTTTGGTTTTGTGAAGTGATTCTTTCAACACCACTGCCGCCTCGGGCAAAAGCGAATTCGTTGAAAGTAAATGCTCAGTTCGGTCCACGAGTTGTGGGGAGATGACACTCGGATGTCGTGAAAGTTGTTCGGCAAGCCGTTGGACGATTTTTTCGATGTCGGAATCGTTTCTAGCAAAGTTCATCGCACTGGCCAATGCGACGGTTGAGAGCGGCAGGCCGGACTCGGATTGTTCATGGAACCAGGTTTTGGAAATCTTCAGTAACTGATCCACTGAATTCGCCAAAGTTTCGGAGGTGAGTTGCGCACGCAACGAAATGAACTCCGCATTCACACGCGCATCGGTGGGTGGATCGGTTTGAAGAAACGCGTTCACGGAGGTTTTAATTTGAGCGGAGTCGCCAGAAGAATAAGCGCTTTGCAAAAAATTTACCCACGCCTCGCGCTGTATGTCAGAAAATGAATTCAGCCACGCGGGAGGCTTTGGTGGATTTTCATAATCACGTGGGAAGAGCAGATTTCCTTCTTGATCCAGCAAAATTCTGAGGCTTGTAGGAGCTGAAGTGGGCATTTGCCCGCAGGTGGAATTGGTATCAGTATCGTTTCGATAGGAAAGCCAGCCCGCTTCGCCGAAGGGGGAGATCAACTGCGATGCGACACTCTGCGACAGACCGGCGCTGACCTGTTGTAGAATCTCCGAGGCACGTTCCCGCGCTTCTTCCTGCACGGCAGCCCGGTCGCGGAGAATGGCGGCAAAACCAAACGCCGCCAAAAGAGCAATCGGCAACAGAATCAAAACGCCTTGCCATAGAAAACGAGAGGTTTTTTTCGGTGGACTTTTTTTCATGGGCGGACTGCGAATTGATAACGAGATTAGGGGAATGACGAGAGAAGAATTGTCATGGATTTGTAAAATCTCGCAGGTAGAGATCCAGATACGCAGGCGAAAGTCCGTTTTGCAAAATCCACTTTGAACTTAAAGTCCTCTGCCCTAACCTCCGCGCATGGCTCGGAAAGAATCAAAGGAGATGCCCGCCTCGCGCGGTTTTAGTGACACCATCGGCATTGCGCTCATTGCAGCGGCGCTGCTTTTGTTGGTCGCACTGGTGTCGCATGACCATCGTGATCTCGATACTAATTCCGTGCCGCCGAACGAAACTATTCACAATCTCGGCGGGCCGATCGGCGCGCGCGTGGCGCATATCATGTTCTTTGTTTTCGGCGCAGGCGCGTTTGTTTTGCCGTTGTTGATGCTGGCGTTCGGGCTGGCGCATCTTTTCCAATTTCTTGCCTATCTTTGTCATCGTCGAACGTGGGCGGTGGTTTTGTTTTTTACCTGCCTTGGTTTGCTCGGGTTTTATGATCCGTGGTTTTCTGCCTTGAAAGAGAATCTCAATGCGCCAAGCGCGGGCGGTTACGTCGGGTTGATGGCAGATAAATATATTCGCGGGCTTTGCGGTTTGGCGGGTGCGACGATTATTTTCCTCGCGTTCTATTTGATCGCGCTGTTGAACCTGACGAATTTCCAACTTGGCGAATGGCTGCGCGCGAAATGGGCGCGGGAACCGAAAGACGATCCGAATGCCACCGAAGAAGAAAGGGAATTAACCCGACGCGCCCGTGAACTTGAGAAACAGGCGCGAAAACTGCAGGACCAAGCAGATAAATCCGCGAAGACGGAGAAGGTTGCAGTCGCGTTGGTTGAGAAAGAAAAATCCTCCGGTCTTGGAGCGGATCTGAAACCAGTTCCAGAACCAACGGTGCGCGATTTGAGTTTTCCGCAAACCAAGCCGGGACGCGGTGGACGTGGTAAAACTGCTGAGGTTGTGGAAGAGAAAGTCGAACCCGTATTGGAGGAAGTGATTTCTGGACGCGAGATTGGTGCTGCCACCACGGCTGACATTCTCGGAAAACCGGCGGCGAAAACTCCAGATTCTGAAATCGCAACAATAGATTCTGCGGAAGTCGGTGAACCTGCGGTCAATGGAAACGGCGAACCGACGCCTGCCGCTCCGGCTTTTGCTGCGCGCATCAAACCCGCGCCGCGCAAACCAAAGCCGATCACGGTCGCTTCAGCTCCAGCCATCGGGAATTATCAATTACCTTCGTTTGACTTTCTTCAGCATCCCGACATGACGGTCAAGGCCACTGAATCCAAGGAAGATTTGATGGCGAACGCGCGGCTCATGCAGCAGACGCTGGCGCAGTTCGGCATCGAAGTGCAGATGGGCGACATCACCAAAGGCCCGACCATTACGCGTTACGAGTTGCATCCAGCTCCGGGTGTGAAAATGGAAAAGATCGCGGCGTTGAATAACAACATCGCGGCGGCGTTGAAGGCGGAACGCATCAACATTCTCGCGCCAGTTCCCGGGAAAAGTTCGGTTGGCGTGGAAGTGCCGAACCTCGTCAAAACGAAGGTCATCATGCGCGACCTTTTTGAATCCGATGAATGGCAGAACTCAAAAGCACGAATTCCGATCGCGCTTGGGAAAGATGTTTACGGCCATCCAATCATCGCGGACCTCGGAGAAATGCCGCACTTGCTGATCGCTGGCAGCACTGGTTCTGGAAAATCGGTTTGCATCAATTCCATCATCGCGTCGTTGCTTTATAAATTTTCTCCAGACCAACTGCGCTTCGTCATGATCGATCCGAAAGTGGTCGAGCTTCAGCAATACAACGCCTTGCCGCATCTCGTTGTTCCCGTGGTGAACGATCCCAAGAAAGTTATTCTCGCGCTGCGTTGGGTCGTGAACGAAATGGAAAAGCGCTACCAGATTTTTGCGCGAGTCGGCGTGCGCAACATCAAATCTTTCAACGAACGACCAAAAGATAAACCGATTCCGCCGAGCGAACCTGAACTTCCGCTCATGGCAAAAAAGGAGAAAGTGGAAGCTGGCGAAGATGGATTCGCGGTCGAAGTGGACGAGGAAATTGTGGTTCCGCGCGACAACGACATTGTTATTCCCGAAAAACTTTCCTACATCGTTGTGATCATCGACGAGCTGGCGGACTTGATGTTGGTCGCTCCGGCGGATGTTGAAATGGCGATCGCGCGCATCACGCAAATGGCGCGCGCGGCGGGAATTCATTGCATTGTCGCCACGCAACGTCCGAGCGTCGATGTCATCACGGGCGTCATCAAATCGAATATTCCAGCGCGCATTGCGTTTCAAGTTGCCGCCGCCGTGGACTCGCGCACGATTCTTGATGCGCAAGGCGCGAACAAGTTGCTCGGCAAAGGCGATATGCTGTTTCTGCCGCCGGGTTCTGCGAAGTTGATTCGTGCGCAAGGCGCATTGATCACCGACCAGGAAATTCAAGACATCGTTGATTTCATCGCGAAGCAGGGCAAACCGACTTACGAAATGGAAATCCACAAACAGTTGTCGCGTCCTGTTCCGAACGAGAACGCCGGCGGCTGTGATGAAGATGAAGATTTGATCGAGCAATGTATCGAGGTGATTCGCAGCGAACAAAAAGCGAGCGTCTCACTGATGCAACGTCGTCTCCGTCTCGGCTACACCCGCGCCGCCCGCATCATGGATGAACTGGAAAACCGCGGCGTCGTCGGCCCCAGCAAAGGCGCGGAGCCACGAGATATTTTAATCGATCTGGACGGCGGCGGTGCGGATGGCGCGGGGCAAGGATTATAGATTTTTTTGCAAACAAATTATGCCTTTTCTCGGCCCTGATCATTTTCTCCTGTGGATTGAGCGAAAGAAAAAGAATCCTGCGCCAAAAAGTTATCCTTTTCAGTTGCCGGTAGTGCGATTCCTTAAACGGCTCGAATTTCACCCGAAAGTTACTTTTATTGTAGGCGAAAACGGATCGGGCAAATCAACCTTGCTTGAAGCTATTTCAGTCGCTTGGGGATTCAATGCGGAAGGGGGTAGCAAAAACTTCGGATTCTCTACAAATCCCACTCATTCCGATCTTCATAATTTTTTACGATTGGCCCGCGGAGTAAAGAGACCGACTGATGGTTTTTTCCTGCGTGCAGAAAGTTTTTACAACGTTGCAACCTATGTTGAAGACTTGGGTGTTAGTGGCTACGGCGGGCGTTCATTGCATGAACAATCACATGGCGAATCTTTCTTGAGTCTGTTCATGAATCGATTTCGCGGAAACGGTTTGTATATTCTGGACGAGCCGGAGGCAGCTCTCTCGCCTTCTCGTCAACTGGCTTTGTTAGTTCGACTACATCAACTTGTGCAAGAAGGTTCACAATTTATCATCGCCACACATTCCCCTTTGATCATGGCTTATCCAGGTGCCTTGATTTATCACGTGAGTGAAAACGGATTTGCCCAGTTACAATATGAGGACACAGAACATTTTTGCCTTACAAAGAGATTTCTCAACGATCCAAAACGCTATCTCAATGAGCTTTTCCGCGAATAATGTAGTGGAGGCGACGAAAAAATTAATTCATGCCTCATTTCATTTTCTCCCTGGAGCAATAAACATCTGTCGCGGTGCGGATGAAGAGTTGTCCTTTCGAAATGGGCAATGGCATCGCGCGCGCGCCAAGGAACATCCCGATGGATTGCAGTGGTTTTAAATTAGGCACCATTCCGCTTACGACCAATTGCTTCGGTTGCAATAAACAAGTTTCAGCAGAATTATTTCTTCCCGATGCAGTAAAGATTCTCCGCAGTGCGGATGAAGAGTTGTCCTTGCGCAACAGCGATGGAGGCGCGGACCGGCTCTTCTTTCATCGCGATGGTGGAGAGAATTTTGAATTCCTTGCCAGCATCCAGCACGACCACGGTTCCACGTTCGCTCAGGCAATAGATTTTTCCGTCAGCGCCGGTGGGCGAACCGCGAAAAATATCGCGCACACCAAGGTTTCCTTGCCAGAGCTTTTTGCCCGTCTGCGGATCGAGGCATGTCATCATCTGTTTGTCGCCATCAAGGACGTAGAGTTTTTCCTGATAAAATAATGGCGTGACGCAATCACTCGGATATTCGTCGAACTTCCACGCGATGTGTGTGTCCGTGATGTTGCCTTTACCACCAGATTTGATGGCGAACACCGGCTCTCTTTTTGGCGCGCAGGCGAAAATCATTCCTGCGCCAGTCACGGCTGAAGGCACGATGCGCATCCACGGGCCGTCTTTGGCATTCAGACCGTCACAGCGCCAAATTTCGTCTCCGGTTTTTGCGTCGTGACCCGTAGTGCAATTTCCGCCGACGACGATGATTTCCGTTCCATTTTTTCCCTCGAATGGAATCGGTGTGGCATAAGATTCGAGCGATTCCATTTTCGCGTCGCTCTTGCGGATGTGCCGCCATAAATCCTTTCCAGTTTTGGGATCAATGCAGAGCAGATAGGAATCGCGAGTAGGTTTGTCGTCGATGGAGTGCGCGTAATCGGGTGGAAGCGGTTCACGTTGCAAAACCTGAACGTAAAGTTTGTCTTTGTAGAGGAGCGGGCTGGATCCGTAGAGCCACATGATGGCAAATTTGCCGAAATCTTTCCCGATGTTGCGCGTCCACAATTCTTTTCCTGCGAAATCATACGCGGCGAGATCGCCTGTGCCGAACAAGATGAAAACGGTTTTACCATCGGTGACTGGCGACGGCGATGCCATGTTGTTTCGACCAATCACCTTATCGCCGACAGCAACTTGTTTTTGCCAGCGAACTTTCCCATTACGACGATCAAGGCACATCAGGTTGAGATTTTTCTGTTCGTCTGGGCTGGAAACAAAAACGTGATCGCCCCAGATCGCGGGAGTCGCCCCACTCATTCCGGGAAGCGGTGCCTTCCACGCGACGTTTTCCGTGTGGTTCCAAATGGTTGGCAGATTCTTTTCGCTCGAGGAACCATTGAAATTCGGCCCGCGCCATTGCGGCCAATTTTCCGCCAGAGAAGATCCGGTTAAAAGCAAGGTGACGGCGAGAGTGAGGATTGTGCTTTTCATGATGTTTTTGATAGCGAGCGACTCATTGGAAAACAAGAGAATTGAATTTCAGTATTAGAATCCTCCAAAAAAACCGCTTTACAACCAACCCGATCTTGCTAAACCCGTGGCGTCTCCAACAAAAACAAAATTATATGATCAAAAAACTAATCGCAATCGGGCTGGTCGCAGCGTTCGTTGCCGGGGCAACTGTCACCGTTCAAGCACAGGAGAAAAAAGTGGAAGCGGCGGCAGAAGGAAAAAAGGAGCGAGCGATTCCATTTTCCGGAAGCATCAATGAAATCGACCAGGCTGCTAAAACGATTAACATTGGCAAAACCAAGAAACGCACCATTCAACTCACAGACAAAACCAAAGTGATGAAGGATGGGAAAACAGCGACGTTGGCGGACGCCAAAGTGGGAGATGTAGTCGGCGGTTCTTACCGTGATAACGCAGGCAAACTGGAAGCGGCTTCTCTGCGGATCGGACCAAAACCGGAAGGTGCGTCGAAAGCCAAAAAAGTTGACGAAAAGAAAACCGAATAATCGATTCTTAAATAACGATTTAAGGCAGGCTTAACCGCCTGCCTTTTTTGTTTTCCGAAAACCTGAAATCATCGCCACCAACTTCTCTTGGTTCCAGGCGTGGGCTGGTTGTAGCGATCAACAAGGAGTTCACTGCGGGCGCGAGTCAAAACGAGAATCAATTCATCGTAGCTTTGATAACGTTCACCGGGATCTTTGGCCATGACGCGGACAAGCGCGTCGCTGGTAATTTGCGTGATGTCGATCACCACCTGGTTGGGCGGCGTCAAGGGCGTGTGAACGTGCGCGGAAACCAAATCCTCCACGGTGGGTGCTTCAAATGGAACGTGTCCCGTCAATGCGTGGTAAAGCGTGCCGCCCAGGCTATACATGTCGGATAAAAAATCTTCGCGTTCGCGTTTGATTTTTTCAGGAGCGACATAATAAGGCGTTCCCCAAACACTGGATTCGCCGGAAACGTCTTCATCGGATTCCGCAGCACGCGCCAAACCAAAATCGATCAGCTTCGGTTCGGGCGGAACGTCATTGTTGTATAAAATATTCCCAGGCTTGATGTCGCGGTGAAGCAGGTTGTGTTTTAACGCCGTGGCGAGGGCGGAGGCGACTTTGATCCCGACATCCAAAATATCGAGCTCTGGAACCCGGCCTTCAGCAGTTATTCGTGTATCAAGGCTGCCGTTGTTGGCTAACTCCATGACGAGATAGGGTTGGCCCTCGAATTCATCGAACGTGTAAATGTGAATGATGTTCGTGTGGTTCAAGGAAGCTCCCGCACGCGCTTCGCGATAAAAACTTTCGAGAACCTCCGGATCTTCCTTCATTTCGCGTTTCAACATTTTCAGCGCAACTTCGCGCTGGAGGTTCACGTCGAATGCACTAAACACTGTTCCCATGCCGCCGGAGGCAATCACTTCCCGCAATTCAAATTGCCGGAAAGTCACCGGCAACATCACAGGATGGCCGCATTTTGTGCAGGCACTCGTTTCAAATTGCGGCAAGTCTCCCGGAATAAAATTCTTCGCTCCACACGCGCCGCAAGTCACCATTTTCAAGGGCCGGTTGTCTGGATTTGAGTTTCCCGTCACAACAAAATACTAGCATTCAACCGATGTCGCTCAAGCCTGGGTGTAATTAAAAGTCAGGGCTGACGCATACCAAAGATTTTTTAATTTTTGAATGTACAATGTAAATACAATGCGTAGTTAAGTGGGGATGCAAAGACACCCCCACTTAAAGAACGTCCCGAAAAATCAGTTTGTCAGTCTCATCAGCCTGCTG
>JBBQAX010000166.1:0-9565 GCA_038316905.1 Verrucomicrobiota bacterium
CATACCCTTTGACGCCCGGCTTCTCTTTTACGGTTTCGACACGATTTACGCCTTTGTAACGAATAACTCGAACTGCTTTGCGAGAGAGTGATTCAAAGTCACTCAACTGTTTCGCGAATAGAATTGCGCCGAGATTGGTGAACGCAAAGCAATCGCCTCCTTTATCCAAAATGAGTTGCTCAACTTTCAGGCGTCCTAAAATTCCCTGTTTGTCGGCGGGCAGGGTTAATCCGGCCATTTCAAAATATTTTGGATATTCAAGTAGAGCCAGAACTTCATCTCCCGAGACGTTAACCTTTGCGATTCCTTTCTCAAATGGCGTCTGCGAAAACTGTTGCCATAATGCTCGCTCTTTCTCGGGAAACTCTTTCAACTTTTTCTTGTAAGTGCCGACTCGAATAAATTCAGCGTCTTTGAAACGAACCGGAGTGTGATTGGCGGGACAAATCTCAAAGATCACCACCGGCAAATGATCCATCTCAAATTCATGGATTTTGAAATGAATACGCGGAGCCAAATGCTGGACAATCCAACTCTCCAGTTCCTGCCCATTTACTTTGCGATGGCGCGGCTTGAAGTTGGTGCCCACGACCTTGTGCGACTGATTTTCAATTCCCCAAACAATGTAACCAGCTTCCTTGCTGAGTAATGCCGCCGAATTTGAAAGAGCGGAAAGATATTCGCCCACTTCCTCTGGATCAGCGTCATTGTGCTTGAATTCAACCCATTCTGTTTCTTGCGGTAAACTTCTGAGCGATGCGACCAACTTGTTTAATTCGGCCAATGTCATGGATGAAGCGGGTGTCTAGGTCTGGCGTTATCGCGGCATTCTCTCATTCTTTTAAAATTCAGCTGGAGAATGAGACTTTCTTTTTTCGGAAACAAGCACGATGACGGCACGATAAAGTTCGCCCGCATCAACTGATGCGAGCGAATTAGTTTCAAAAAATTCGTTTACGGAACCGAAAGCTGAATTCTCAGGAATTGCGTTGATTGAACGGCATCGCTCGTCGTTGAACGAATCGTCACTTGCTCCCAATTTCCGAGATCAACGATGGAGTGGACTGTTGTTCCGAGCGAATCAGAGAAATTCACGCTAGACGACGCTTGCGGCAACAACGTCACTCCAACAGTGTCTTTGGCGCGAACAAATGTGATCGCGGGATACGTTTCATTGCCGATTGTAACGCTGGTTCCGGTGGCGACTTCTGCGGACGCCGCGTTCGTTGGGCTGGTTCCAAAATAATATTCGAATACGTTCGGAACATTATCAGCATCGGGATCTTGACCCGGTTGATTGTTGCCCGCGACCAGCCCCGCGAATATCGCCCAACCTTGGAAATTCAAATGGCTCGCGGGTTCAAATGGATCACCCGTGAGCAGCACCAGATGGTTGACGCTCGTGCCGTTGTAAGTGGTGAACGACCCACCCACCCAGATGCGCCCATCTGATTCCAAAGCGAGAGCGCGAGGTGTGTTGAAAACAAAACCGGTTCCCGGTGCGAAGGAGGTGTCGAGCGAACCGTCTTCATTGTAGCGAGCAATTTGATTGCGCGAAATGCCCACTAAACTAAACGAACCAATGGCCACCAGTTTTCCATTCGCTTGCTGCAGGATGTCCTGCACTGGTTGGTTCGGACGCGTTTGTGGCCACGCCAAGTCCAAGCTACCCGCCGCCTCAAGCCGCGCCAGATACGGAGCGGAACTTCCATTCACGGTGTTGAAATTTCCGCCCAGCATTACGCGGTCATCACCAAGACTGATGATGCGGTTTACCGTGTTGTCGGTGTTCGCCGTGAATGACAAATCCACCGCGCCGTTGGGTTCGAGGCGCACTAAATTTTGTCGATTGCTCACGTTGATGAAGCCGCCGATGTAGATTTTCAAATCGCTTCGCCGCGTCGCGATGCATTGAATTTGCGGAGCGAACGGCACATTCAACCGGAAAGCGCTGTCGATCGTACCGTTATCGTTCAATCGAACGACGCCCGGATACGATTGCCCGCTGACGGTGGCGAACGAACCGGCAACGAGAATTTTTCCGTCGAATCGCACCGCGATGTCATAAACAAATCCGTTTGGCCCGCTGCCCAGATTAGCGAGGAAGTTCGTGTCGAGCGAACCGTCGCTGTTCAAGCGCACGAAATAATTGCGTGGCTGGCCACCGATATTATTAAACCAACCGCCGACCAAAAATCGTCCTGCGGAATCGCGTCGAATCACACTCACACGATTGTCCGGCGCGGGATTGAATCCTGCATCGACCGTGCCGTTGGTGTTGAGCAACGCCAGATTGACCCGCGCGGTTTGGTTGCCGTTGGTTCCCGCGAAGGAGAAGCTTCCGCCGACCATTACGCGTCCATCGCCGAGCGGCGCGACGGCGTAAATTCCGCTATTCGCACCGGCAGGATGTGGCCAGGTTCCTGATAACGTCGCTGGTGGATTGAGAACCGTGAGCTTGGCGACCACACTGGTGACAGCGCCGAGTGTGTTGCTGGCGACGAGTTGATAATCGCCTGAATTCGTCAAGTTGAGATTGGTAAACGAAAGCGAAATATTCGTCGCATTCGCGATGATATTGGAATTCAACAGCCATTGATACGAGATCGGCGCGATTCCGAGCACCGTGGCGCGTAACGAAATGGAATTGCTCGTGAAATAAATTCCGCCATTAGGTTGTTCGCGGAAAATCGGTGCGCCAAGAATGAACAACTCAGCGGGCAAACTTAGCCGTGTTCCCGAACCATTCGTGATGCGCAACGAATACAAACCGGCGTCCGCTTCCGTCGCTCCGTTAACAGTCAGAGACGGCGTTGTCGCTCCAGAAATATTCGCGGTATCCGCTAGTGGTGATATTCCACGGAACCATTGATAACCGATCACCGGTTCTCCGACAGCCTGCGCGCTGAATTGAACCGTTGTTCCCGTCGGCACGAACTGATCAACCGGCTGCGACGCGAAACCCAACAAAACGGGATCGCCATTTAGAATAGCCAAACCATTTTCCGCAGTTCCTTCCCAAGTGGCGAATCGACCGCCGACAGCGATGCGTCCATCGGCAAACAAGGCGATCTCATTAACGTCCGCGGTGTAATCGTCGCCAATCCCTTGCTGAAAAATAAAAGTGGAATCTGCCGAACCATCCGCATTGAACCGCGCCAGACCGTTGCGGAACGGGCCGAACGTCAGGAAAGTTCCGCCGACCAGAATTCTGCCATTTTCCTGAACCGCCATCGTGCGAATGATCACCTGGTTTTGAGCTGTGGCATTAGTAATTCCAGTGACGAAATTCGTGTCCACTTGAGCGTTGCCAATGAGGCGGGCGATGAGCGCGTTGGAACTTCCGTTGATCGCCGTGAAACTTCCCGCAACGAGAATTGCGCCATTTGTTTGCACCGCCATACAGCTCAAGGAGCCGTTAGCTGAAACGGTGAACCCGGGATCCACCGTGCCGTTCGGAGAAACGCGATAGAGCGATGAGATGTGCCCACCATAGCCACCATTGGCGAATAGGAGAATCCGGCCATCAGGAAGAACTTCTACTGCTGAACAACTGCCAAAGTTCGCCACCCCGGAAACAAATGAATCATCGACTGAGCCATCAGTATTCAAGCGCGCCACGCCGCGTGTGTTCGCCGCGCCAGTGACGCTGCCGAAGCCGCCGGTGAGCAGAATTTTCCCATCCGCCTGCAATGCCATGTCCGTGACGGCCGATTCGGGACCATTGACGGAAAAGCTTTTGAACAGTGCGTTATGAAAATTGGTGTCGAATGTTAAATCCGCATTGAAGCGAGCAATGAAACGCCGGTTCACGAACTCAACATTGTTGAAATTTCCGGCGACAAGAATTTTTCCATCCCGCTGGCGCAGAATTTTGGTGATTTGATTGTCAACGCTCGGATTGAACGCGGCAACCGTGCCGTTCGTATTGAACAGCGCAATTCTTTCGCGGAACGAAAGCGTCGCGCCATTGGTTCTGACCTGAACAAAAGAACCACCCGCGAAAAGCCGTCCGTCTGGCAAAGGCTGCAACGCGTAAATGGTGTCTGACACATTCGCAGACCCCGCATCGGCGAAAAATCCCGGAGCCGCAGTGGCAGGAGTCGCCGAGATCGTCACAACCGCAACTTCGCTCGTCACAGAACCAAAGCTGTTGCTGACGATGACCCGATAATCTCCATCCGCCGAAAGCGGCGCGTTGTTCAGAATGTAATTCGGTGAATTAACGCCAATCGGCGAACCGTCTTTCAACCATTGATAGCCGAGTGTCGCGGCACCTTGCGCCTGAACTTTCAGGAAGAGTTTTGCATTCACTGGAACAAACTGGCTGACCGGCTGTATCACAATCGTCGGAACGCCTTGCACCGTGAGCGACGCAGTACGGCTCGTGGCCGTTGCGCCAGTGGCGTTGCTGACGGTGACCGAATAATTTCCGGCATTGAGAAGCGCTGCGCCCGTGAGTGTAAGTGTTGCTGTGTTCGCGCCAGAAATGACACCCCCATTGGAGAGCGGCGAACCTTCCTTCAACCATTGATACGTGAGTGTGCTTGAGCCATCTGCCGTGATCGAGAATGTCGTATTTTGTCCGGGCGCAATTACACGGTCGTAAGGTTGTTGACCAATCGCCACCGTCGGTTCATCACCAATTAAACGCACGAGATAACCCGGGCCGCTTCCTTTGTATTGCGTGAACGCGCCGCCCACCCAGATTTCTCCGGTATGTTCGAGTGCCACGCGAGTTGCTGCACTCGAGAACCCCGAACCTAGACTCAATGACGAATCCTGCGTGCCATCCGCGTTAACGCGAGTGAACCGGTTCGTGTGAATTCCCAATGATGTAAACGCGCCGACGGCAACGATGCGTCCGTTGGACTGCAAAGCGAGACTGTTGACGGAATCGTTTGCTGTCACTCCGACGAGGAAGCTCGAATCCAGTGCGCCATTGGGTTTGAATTTTAGCATTCGCGGCGATGGAGAACTAAAATTGCCACTCGCGATGACGCTGCCATCAGGCAACAAGATCATATCTGAAACCGCTCCAGACACCGACGGAGTGAAAGAAGGATTCAAACTTCCGTCCGCGAAACATTTCCGAAGATGGCTTCCAAACACTCCGCCGTAATAGTTAAAGCTGCCTCCCAGCAAAGCGCCACCATCTGGCAACGGAATCACGCGAGCGAACGATGCACCACTGCTGCCGGTTGCGTTCGCGCCGCCACGATGAGTGAAACTCAGGTCCAGCGATCCGTCATCGTTGAGTCTCGCCAACGCGTTCACACCAAAAGGGCTGCCGATCGAAGTGAATCCTCCCGCGACCCAGATTTTTCCATCCGGGCCTACTGCGACGTCGGTCACAGCTTCGTTTGGGCCTCGACCAAGCGCAGCCAAAAAGTTCGTATCCACCGAATAGTCGGCGTTCAAACGCACGAGATTCGAGGCGATCACTCCGCCGAATTGTCCGAACGATCCAGCGATCAACCATCGGCCTTGCCCATCACGTTCGATGTCATACACCGATGTTGATCCTCCCACGGAAGTCGCCGTGTTGGTGAACGAGCCGTCCACCGTGCCGTTGGCGTTGAGCAACGCGATGCGGGTTCGGGGTTGGGTGAAACTGCCGCCCACCATGACGCGGCCATCACCAAGCGGATAGATCGCAGTAACGGCTCCGTTGAAAGCCGGACTGGCGACGAAGCTGGCATCGCGGCGCGTCGGCGATGCAATCACGGTCAACACTGCGTTGGAGCTATCGAGGAAATTTACCGAGTTGGAAACGCGCACCGAATAATTCGCCGCGTTATTGGAAACCACATTGAAAAGTGAGAACGAACTATTCGTGGCATTCACGATGTTCACCCCGTTGGAACGCCATTGATAAGAAATTGGCAACGCGCTGAATGCGGAGACCGCGAACACCGCGTTATTTTCTTCAGCAACCAGAAGACTGGCCGGATGCGACGCAATGCGCGGAGCAGATTCGTTATCGAGAATCTGAATGGTTTGATTCGTAAACAAACCGCCCACGCCGCCCACGATGTTGGTCAAAATGACGGTGAACGTTTCGTCGGCTTCAGTATCGGCGTCGTTGTTTATCGCAACGTTAAATGTTTTCACGCCGTATTCTCCATTTGTCCAGGTGAGCAATCCGTTTGTGGCGGTAAAATCTGCGGGGCTTGAGGCTATTCCTGCGACGGTGGAATAATTTACCGAGAGCGCATCCCGCGATCCCGCCACTCGCTCAATCGAAACGGTCACGGAGCCGCCTTGTTCGTTCACTCGCTGGCTACTGGTAGTTAGTTGCACTGCGCCGCCATCATGAGTGAGAAGCGCGAGTCGTCCGCGTGGCTGTCCATTGACCGCAGTAAAACTTCCGCCAATAGCAATGCGTCCTGCTGCGTCCATTGCGATGGCGCGCACAAAACTATTGTTGATTCCGGTGCCAATGACAAAGGTGGGGTCGAGCTGTCCGTTTGGCAGCACGCGGGCGAAGCCATTCGCAGCCACTCCGTTCCAAGTCGAAAATGCACCACCGACCAGAATTCGTCCGTCCGGCTGCACGAAGCTTTCAATGATACTTCCGCTCGGGCCGGTACCCGTGTTGAACGAAGTATCTAGCGTGCCGTCAGGATGGAAAATGGCAGCGTAACGCAGTGCGTTGGTGATTTCATTGGCGATCAAGTTAGTGAAACCGCCGCCCACAAAAATGCGGCCGTCCGGAAGCAACTTGAGAGTTTGAATCTGGCCCCCGGCGAAGCGACCTGGATTGCTGAACGTCAGATCGCGTGTGCCGTTGGTGTTGAGCCGAATCAGTTCGGCTCCGGAGGGAGCGCCGCTGCGATACGGAGCCGCCAGAATTTTGCCATCCGTCTGTTGCGCCAGCGCGTAAACCTGGCCAATGAGTCCCGCTTGCGTCCAATTGGTGTCCCCAGCGCCGGTTGGCGTGAACTTTCGCACGTAAGAGCTTTCGCCCACAAAAGCGGAACCATCCGCCCGTGGCAACACAGCGTAAATTCCCGAAGCCGATGCCGCAGAATTAGTAAAGGTCACATCCAGCGAACCATCCGCCAGCAAACGCGCCACGCGAGAGCGGTTCGTCCCAGCGTATGAAGTGAAATTTCCGCCGATCAACAACCGTCCATCCGGATAAGCCGCGATGGTTTGAATGACACTTTGCGCTCCCGTCAAAGTTGGAGGAAAACTCGTGTCGCGCGAACCATTGGAATTGATTTTGGCGATATAATTGGGAATCGAAACGCCGCCAAACTGGTTGAACGAACCAACGACAATTAAGGAACCATCGTTGCCGAAGACGATTTTGCTGACATCACTATTGAAGCCCACTCCCGGCATAGCAAAAGAGGGTTCCGGCAAACCGGCGGGAATCAGCACGGTGAGAACGGCGTTGGAACTGGTGATGAAACCAATGCTGTTGCTGACAATGACGGAATAGCTCGTGGCAAAGTTGGTCTGCACATTGACGAAATTGAGGATTGGGTTCGTGGCGTTGGCGATGGCGACGTTGTTGGAAAGCCATTGATATGTGGTCGGCAACCCGGGTCCGACGACAACCCGGAAGCTGGTGTTGAATGTCAACAACACTGACGTGTTCTGCGGCTGCGTTACAATTGTCGGAGGGGAATCATTATCAACGATAGTGATGGTCGAAGTCGCAAGTCCCAGAGTCGCTCCACCGGTCGGCGCGCTGAGCTGGATGGTAAAATTCTCCAAACCTTCCGCCGCAACGTCACTTGAGATAGGCACAAAAATCGTTTTGTTGCCCAGTTCGCCCGCCGCCCATGACAAAGTCCCGTTCGTTGAAGTGTAATCTGATCCTGCCGATGCCGTTCCCGCCACCGTCGCATAACTCACGCTGACCGGGCCAACCGCTCCGGCAAAGCGTGAAACTGAAACGGTGATCGTCCCCGCATCTTCGCTGACTTGCTGGGCCGCGCTCGTAAATTGAATTGTTCCTGGACCGCCCGTGAATCCGCCAATCAACCTCGCAATGCCGCTATAATCCTGCCCATTAAGTTGGGTGTTATTCGGATAATTCGTGAACCAGCCGCCAACCACAATTTTTCCATCTGGCGCGACGGCGGCACAATAAATGTGAACCAGGTCCTGGCCAGCCAACGGAATCGGCGGCGGGGCAAAATCCAAATCAACATTGCCATCGTTATCCAGCAGGGCCAGTTCACCGCGCGGTTGTCCGCCCGCATTACGAAAGCGGCCCATGACGAGATGGCCGCCGCCGGGCCATGGCACAATATCCCCGACCCAGCCATCCACTCCTCCAGCGGGATAACCCGAATCCAGCGAGCCATCGCTATTCAACCGGGCGAAATAGCGCGTTACATTCCCTTCCGTCCCTTCAACAAATCCGCCGATCAAAACGCGGCCGTCGCCTAGAACCGACATCGCGCCAATGCTCGGATATGGATAGCTGTGCGTGGGAATGAAAGAGGTGTCGAGCGAACCATTGCTGTGCAGGCGAACGATGCCCGGGGTCGCCAGTCCCAGCCAGTTCGTGAATCCCCCTGCCACGTAGATTTTGCCGTCCGAATGAGCTTCCACCACGTTCGCGCCGAAGATCGCGGGAGATCCTGGATTGAATGTCGTGTCCAACGTGCCGTCACTGTTCAAACGCGCTACGCCGGGTCTCGATGTGCCGAGATAGGTATTAAAACCACCTGCAATCAGGATTTTTCCGTCCGCCTGTAAACTGACATGGTTCACGTAGCGTGTGAACGTGCCATTAACCCCGCCGCCCGCCGCCAAGAAAGTTGTGTCCACCACACCATTCGTAAGTAATCGGGCCACGCCTTGACGGCTGAAACCATTCACCGTCGTAAAAGGGCCGCCGATCAGAATTTTTCCATCCGGCTGGATGACAATGGAATTAACTTCCGGCGCGGCGACATCCAGCGGACCCGTGCCGACGTTGGCTTGAAACGCTGTGTCCAGCGAACCATCGACATTGATTCGGCAGAAGGAAGGAACCGGCGTGCCGTTGAAATTCGTAAACAACGCCTGACCGCCCGCCAACACTTTGCCGTCCGCTTGAATCGCTACGGCCTGAACCTGACCCCAGTTCCCTGCGCCGGGCGTTGGGAAACCCGCGCCGGTGCCGATGGCGAACGAGGAATCCAAAGTAGCGGAAGGACCAGCGTAAGACGGGAGGTTGGCGGTTGCAAAAAGGCTTAGGCAAACGAGAGATGCCAAGGCGTACCGCACGGGTTGCGTTCTTTTAAGAAGATTCATTGTTTTTAGGGGTGGTTTTGAAAAAAATACCAATCGCGGTTATAGAACCAAACCGGTTCCGCTACAAGCAGTTTATGGGGAATTCTCCTAGGTGAATTGAGAGATTGCGCGGGTCGGGAACGAATCCCGGAATGACGCGATTCCGCTATGAAAGGCGGAAGAGCTAGTGTGCTGTAACAGTGCTGGCTTTACAATGGTTCACCTTTTCTAAGATTTCGTCGACGCGCTTGGTCCATACAAATGGCTTGGGATTTTGGTTGTTGGTTTTCACGTATGATTGGATCGCTTCGATCAATTCCTGGAC
>JBBQAX010000167.1:0-9561 GCA_038316905.1 Verrucomicrobiota bacterium
AAAGATTACCAGTTCCGGTCTCTCGCTGATGCCGGAAGGTTTGGAAGCCGGTATTTCACCGCAACAGATGGCTGACTTGATTTCCTTTTTATCAAAGCAACGTTGAGTTCGTTGCGGTGTGGCCGTCTTACTTTGCTTTCAACAACGGCTTCAAAACCTTCTCCAAAATTTCGGCCTGACGCAAAAAACCTAGATCCGTAGCGTGAGAACCATCCACGGTTCCTTCTCCATCGTCGCCGAACAGGCTTTCGCCTTTCACGTAATGGAGATTTTTGCTCCCGCTCTTTTTCAAACGTTTGAAAGCGGCGGTTAGTTCGGCGCGCTCGGCGTCGTGACGTTTGCGCCTTTCTGGAAGGAAATCCACACTGGCCCACCTGCGACCTTCGACCAAAACGATGGGCGTTTCGGGATGCGACTTCCGCAAGCGCAGCACAAAAGGCTCGACGCGTTGCTTCACTTCTTCCGGCGACATGTTCGGAACACAATCGAGCACGTAAACGGATGGGTTTAATTCTGCCAGCAGATCAGCAATCTCTATTTCCATTTTGCCGTTTCCAGAAAAACCAAAGTTCATGGTCGGCCAATGGAGATGCCTTCCGAGGATGGACGGATACACCATGCCGGGGCGGGACGCGCAGCCGCCTTGCAAAATAGAGGTGCCGTAGAAAACAATTGGGTTGCGCTCGCCTTTCCCCCACGCCCCAGCGTTTTCAATCGTAAAATTAGTCGGCACGCCCAACTCGACAAATTGCGTTCCATTGTAGAGCGGCAGGTAGAGCAAGTATTCACGCTCTCCCGGCAACAATCCGGTGATCAGCGTAACGGAATTGCTCTGCGCTTTCGGAATTCCAACCGCCAGCCAACGCCATTCGCCCTTGGAATTTTTGACATATAAATCCAGGCCGCTGACGCCGGTGGCAGGCATGTGCGGGAGGCTGAGATTTGTTGAAGTCACGGCCCAGCGCGCGTGGATTTCCGGCGCATCGCTGTTAAACCGCACCAACATTCCCGCAGATTGACGGCTCAAGTTCCAGACCGCAGGACGCACCACCTTTTCCGCTTTCGCCGGAAGCCGATCGTAGAACATTTTCGTTTCGTCCCAACCGCGACCTTCCACTCCTAACTCACGGATGTCGGTCCACCTGAGCTTCTCGGCGGCGGAACTTGTTTTCGCGGTTCCAGCATTCGCTGGCGTTCCCACTAAGAACAAAGCCAGGAGGACGAACAGGAAAGAAAGAGAACGCAGCCGTTTTGCGCAAAGTTGAAGAATAAATGTCTCGTGCATGACGGAAGAAAACATTGGCGGAAGGGAGAGGATTCGAACCTCCGGTAGGATTGCTCCTACTTCTGATTTCGAGTCAGATGCCTTTAACCACTCAGCCACCCTTCCACGCCTGTTGCTAAACTACGATTTTGCGCCTCATTTCGTTCACTGTCGCTTAATCCGACGCAAAATGTCAGGGAGGTATTTCGCATGAGAAAGGGCAGCCATCAAGCTGATTCGCGAGTTGCGCCGTCAAATTCAACCGCAACTTGCTCGCGTTGACACTCTCTTGAATCTCCTTACGCTTTATCGCACTTGGCTGACGAGCGCTGCCTTTCAGGCGCATTGCTCACACCATTTCAATTGCATGAACATTCTCGATAAAATCGTGGAAGAAAAAAAGCGCGAGATCGCGAAGCTGCCGGCTCGCATTATTGCAGTCGGTGAATTGCGCGACGCCATGCTCGAGCGAAATGAACCCCGCGATTTTCTCGCGGCATTGAAGACGCCGAAACGCGGTTCAGTCGGTTTGATCGCGGAAGTGAAGAAAGCCTCTCCGTCCAAGGGAATTATCTGCGCGAACTTCGATCCCGTTCGCATTGCCAGGGAATATGAACTGGCGGGCGCCAGTTGCCTGTCGGTTCTCACCGACGAAAAGTTTTTCCAAGGTTCACTGGATTACCTCAAAGAGATTCGCGCAGCCGTGAAAATCCCTTTGCTTCGCAAAGATTTCATCATCGACGAGCGCCAAATCCTGGAAGCAATTGAATGGGGTGCGGACGCCATTTTGTTAATCGTCGCGATTCTGTCCGACGAACAACTGGCGAGTTTTCATGCGCTCGCGACGAGTGCTGGTTTGAGCGTGCTGGTGGAGGTTCACGACGAGGCAGAATTAGACCGGGCTTTGAAAATCAATCCACAATTGGTCGGGGTGAACAATCGTGACTTGAAAACGTTTCAAGTGGATCTGGGCACGACCGAACGGCTCGCGAGCGAAATGGACCTTGAGAAAATCTTGCTGGTGGGCGAGAGCGGAATTAATTCCCGTAGCGATGTTGCCCGCTTGGAACGGTGCGGTGCGAAAGCCATTCTGGTCGGTGAATCTTTGATGAAGGATGGGAGAATTGCTGCCAAGATTTCAGAGCTTCTGGATTAACTATTAGCAAAGTCGCATAGGTGGTTCTCCCGATTGACGGGTTCGATGACGACGGCATCATGGCCTCATGCAAAATGTCAAAGACGCCGGCAAGTCGGATGGAAATCCTCTTAATATCAGCCGTGAAAAGATGGTGGAACTTCTGAACGAAGATCTCGCGCGCGAGTATCAAGCCATCATCGCCTACGTCGTTTATAGCCAATCGCTGAAAGGTGCGGCTTACACCGATATTGCCCGCGAACTTGAAGTGCATGCCGGTGAGGAATTGTCGCACGCGATCAAGATTGCGAAGCAGATTGATTATCTCGGCGGCACTCCGATCACGCTGCCCAAACCGGTGAAGTTTTCGGATAAGTCCGAAGATTTGCTCCGATTCGATTTGGCGAACGAGCAGGAAACGATCGGTCATTATCGGACACGCATCCGGCAGGCTGAGGCCATGGGTGAATTTGCGCTCAGCGAAACCTTGCGGCAGATCATCGTCCAGGAGCAGGAACATGCGATCGATTTGGCCGATGCTTTGGGAATTGAAGTTCCGCCATCGAAAGAAGAATCCTAAAAAGATGTTCTCTGAGGGTGCCTGAGAATTGAGACTGTCTCATAACCTCGGAGTCGTGATATTTTCTCCCTCTCTTCCATCGGATGGAGGAGAGGAGGTGCCTTTTTATTTGCAATTTCCCCTCTCCTCGGTCCCCTCCCCATTCGTTCCTCATGGGGCGAGGAAGAAGGCCGATGTTTTGCGACAGTCTCAGAATTGTCTGAACCTCAGTTGGGTTGAATAATTGGAGATGGCCTGGCCGCGCCATGACCGTCTTTTTTTCTTGGCCAGATTGGGGTGCCCGGCGCTGCGGAATCTTGCTATTCCGCTGCGTTTGGCCGAGGGCTCTGCAAGTTCTTCAATCCTTCGATGATCGATCTGGCAACCGTCGGAATGATTTCCTGTTCTTTGGCGTGATTCACTGTGAACGTGACGAGGATAAATTTTTCACCAGTTGGAAGTTCAATGTAGGCCGCGTCATGCGATGTCTCACTCGTCCAACCGGCTTTTGACCAGAGCTTCATTCCAGGAGCCGCGACCTTTCCAGTGAAGCCACGCGATTGATCGGTCGCCGAACCTTTGGTTGAAAATGGATCGCGCTTCAATAACTCCATCATTTCATCCGAACGTTTTGCTGAAATGGATTTGCGCGTGACGATTTCCGTGAGCAACCGCGCGGTCGCATCCGTCGTGAGCCAATTGCGTTTAGGCGTGAACGCTTTGATCGCTTGCGTCTCGCGGCCATACGGACCGTCTCCCCACGGCTTTTTGTTTACGTTGATGTTCGTGAAACCGAGCGACTCGAAATAGCGATTCACCGCATTTCGCTTCTCCCACCAATCTTTGATTGCCGCGTCGGACATTTCCGGGCCGCTCGTCGTGCCGGTGAGCAAATCGACGATGTAATGCGTCGGTTCGTTGCCGGAATCGACGATCATGTCCTTCATGGCGCGGCGCAATTCCTCGGTGTCCTGAAGTTTGCCGTCTTCCATCCAGCGATGCGCGGCGACGAGGTAAAACAATTTGATGACGCTGGCCGGATAAATCTGTTCGCCACCGCGATAACTGGCTTGAACCGGTTTTTCTGCGTCGCGCAAATCAATCAGCGTCACGGCGAGTTCGTTCGTGCCCAGTTTTTTGTCGGCGAACGCGTGCAACGTGGTTTGCACGGCGGCATCGACGACGCTTTGCAATTTCTCGGAATGCGCGGGATTCCATGAACTCTTCGGCTCGGCTTGTGCGGTTTTCGTGAACACGAGTGAAGTTAATAATAAACTCAGAAGAAAATGGGGAGCGCGGATTTGGAATTTCATGGGTAGGAATTAAACACAAACGGAAAAAGTGAACACAACAAAAACGTCCAAGCGCGCCCGCCGGAGGCAGGGACTACCCGGTTACGCCTTCTCCAACTCAATCCAAAACCGGCTTCCTTTGCCCGGTTCGGATTCTCGCTTCGATCTCACAACAAACTCTTCTGCTCCGCTCGATTCCCCTCTGTTTTTTTCAGGCTTCCCCCTCTCTTGTTTATTTCCCGGCAACGCCTAGGCTTTGGTTCATGGATACGGCCGACGTAGTTTTGCTGGTGGATGACAATGAAGATGACCAGGTTTTTTTTAACCGGGCGGTGAAGAAGAACAATTTTCCTTTCCTGATCCATTGGGCGAGGGACGGAGAGGAAGCCAAAGATTACCTTTCTGGAGCCGGCGAATATGCCGACCGCACGAAGTTTCCGTATCCCAAGTTCATTATTACCGATATGAAAATGCCCCTGCACGATGGCAAGGAGTTTTTAACCTGGTTGAAAAGTCATCCCAAGCTCGGTGTGGTTCCCACCATCATTTTTGGCGGCTCTGGCGCGGCCGCTGAAGTCGAGGACGCCTATAAAAACCTGGGGGCGCATTCTTACATGGTCAAGCCGGCTACGTCCAATGATCTGCAACGGATCGTGGAGTTAATTTTTGGTTACTGGGCGGTCTGCCTTATCCCAACCCACAAATTTTCACAACCGGAACCCGTTAACTCATGAAAAACACTACTTTTACCATCTTGGTCGTGGATGACGATGAGAACGACCAAATCCTGATCAAGAGAACCTTCCAAAAAATCAGCACCCGCGCCACCATTCAAATTGCCGCGCACGGGCAAGAGGCCATCGACTACATGTGTGGAAAAGGAGAGTTTGCCGACCGTCAGAAGTTTGAATATCCCACCTTTATTTTGATCGATTTAAAGATGCCGATTGCAGACGGGTTCGCCGTATTAGAGTTCATAAAAAAACATCCCCTCTACCGAATCATTCCCGCCGTCATGCTCTCAGCCTCGGGAGACCTTGATGATATCAAAAGAGCCTACACGCTGGGCGCGAGTTCGTATCATGTGAAACCCAGCAGTACCGGGGAATTGGAGAAAATGTTGGTCATGCTTTACGGCTACTGGATGAGTTGCGAAGTTCCGCAGGTGGACGAAAACGGAAAACAGCTCCCCACCAACAGCCACGGTAAAATCGGTGAGCGTTTTACGGAACCCGTTTAAGCCGATCCGACTTTCACCGCAAACTCCGAAAATACCCCAGTCATTTATGGCTGGGTAAAACGTCTCCTCCAGAACAATTCAAAGTCGTAGAGATGACAGAATTCTTGCGCGTCTTCGCTCTCACAACAACGCCTTTTGCTCACCGCTCGATTCCTGTTTGGCTTTCTTGCAATCCACGTCGGGCAGATAGATCTAAAGCCTTTCACGCCTTCTGCAGTTCAATCCAAAACCTCGTGCCCTTACCCGGCTCAGACTCGAGGCCGACTTTTCCATCCATCCGCTCAATGCCTTTGCGCACGATGGAAAGGCCGATACCGGTTCCGGAAAAACGTGCGCCGTGCAATCGCTCGAAGACCCGGAAGACGCGCTCGTGAAGTTCCGGCGCGATGCCCACGCCATTGTCTTCCAGCCAAAGCCGCATGGAGGGTCCGTGGTCTTCGGCCCAAAAACGAATTTTTGGTTGGGTATCCTTCGGCACAAATTTTATCCCGTTGCTCAACAAGTTGGCGAGGATTTGGGTGAGCGTGGCTTCGTTGGCAAGGACACTCGGCAACGGTTTGACTACTTTGATTTGCGCGTCGGTCTGCTCGATTTGTCGGGCGCATTGGTATAACGCGGCGTTCCACGCGGCTTGCACTGGCACTGGTTTCAGATCGATTTCTGAACGTCCGGCGCGACCGAAGGAGAGCAGGTCCATGATCATTTTATCCATGAACTCGGAGGAATGATTGATGCGTTCCAGAAAATTACGCGCCGTTTCGTCCAGGCTCGGAGCGTAATCCTCCATCAACACCTGGGAAAAACCTTGCATCGAACGCAGTGGCGCGCGCAGGTCGTGCGCGATGGAATAGACGAACGCTTCCAGTTGTTCGTTGGTTTCTTTCAAGTCGGTGGTTCGTTCCTCGACGGTTTTTTCCAATATCTCGGTGTGTGCTTCCAATTGCTTCTGCGCTTCCCGCAATTCCGTCACGTCCAGGTTCGTCCCCACCGCCCATTCGGCCTGCCCTTGTTTGTTCATGCGCACCGTTTCCACGGCTTCGATGACGCGGACTTCGCCGTCGTCGCGCCGCAGGATGCGGAATTCGCGGCGGCTCTGCCCGCCACGGCGCACAGTGTCCTGCAGGATGCGCTCATTTTCCGGCAAATCCTCCGGCAGCACCGCCCCGCTCCAATCGCTGTATTGCACGAAACCGCCCGGCGTGGGCGCGAGGCCGTAGAGGCGGAACATCTGCGCGTCCCAGCGGGCTGTGTTGGTGAGGACGTTCCATTCCCAGATGCCCACCGCCGTCGCCTCGGTCGCCAGGCGCATGCGCGTTTCGTTTTCGCGCAGCCGCGCCTCGTAGCGCAGGCGCTCGGAGAGATCGTAGAAATGACACACCGCGCCGGGCCGTCCGTCGAGCAGGGTGATGCGCTCGACCTTCCAGTCGTAGGACTCGACGGCGCCGATGTCCTGCCGTTGCTCCATCGTGCTCGGCGCATGGTAGGGCTCACCGCTTTTCAGCACCTGGCGGAAGACTGCGATGGTCTCGCTGGCAAAGGGTTCCGACCAGACGATGCGGAGGACTTCGGCAAAATCCCGGCCGAGGAGCGGGCGGACATTTTCAAACACCTTCTGCGCGCCAGCGCTCACCTGCACGAGCCGGAAGTCTGCGTCCACCGCATAGACTCCAAAGGGCGAGTGCTCCACGAGGTGGCGGAAAGTATCGTGAGCCGCTCGCAACTCCGCGTTTACCTTCTGCACCTGCTGCGCGTGGGCGAAAACTTCAGCTTCCAACCCCTGCACCCGTTGACGCCAGTCAGCGCTTTGCCCCTGCACGCCAACGTGTTCTTGCTTAAGCTTTGCGAATTCGGTGACGTCTTCAACGCGGTGAATGATGTAAGCCACCTCACCATTTTCCAGCACCGGCGAATTGGCGGGGCTCCAATACCGTTCTTCAAATCCCCCGCCCTCGTCTAGGGGCCGAGGGATGTCGTACTTTTGCAGGGGCATGGTATCCGCCCCTTTGGTTTGCAAAACCCGTTCCAATGAAGAGCGCAGATTCCGCACTCCCGTAGCCGCCGGGTCATCGGGATTATCAGGAAATGCGTCAAACAAGTTTTTGCTGATCAATTCATCATGCGTGCGATTCGTCGCAGCAAGATATTGATGGCTGACCGCGACAATCTCGAACCCGCGATCCATTACAAGATATTTGCCCGGGATTGCTTCAAACAAACTTCTAAAATCCAACTCGCGCGCACGCCTCGCACCCATTCGTGACATGCTTAAAGGTTGGCCCAGTGGCGACGCTGATTCAAGTCCCCTGAAAATAGCCCAGCCATTTATGGCTGGGTAAATTGTCCCATCAAATTTCAAAGTCCCGCAGGGACGAAAGGATTTTGCATGTTCGATATTTTCTGTCGTCCCTGCGGGACAACAACAAGGATGAGAGAGCAACCGGGTTCAGATCGGATCTTTTTCCCCTTCCATCTGTGTTTATCCGTGACCATCTGTGGCTTCCCCTCTTCTTCTTCGTCCGATGTTTCCGGTTTAGATGCCTTTTTAAAATCCTTTGTCACCTCGCGGCTGTTTTTCAGACTTATACGGTGACATGATTAACACAGAAACAATGTTGCAAGAGGACGTCAGTGATGTGGGATTGGTGGCCGGGAGCCTGGCCGCAATTCCAAAACCATTGTGATTATTTGTAACTTCTCTCTCGATTTCTGTAAGAACAACTGAAGACACCTATGAAAAATATTATTCTGATGATTTCGATCTGCCTGAACGTTCTCCTGGCCGGTGCTTATTGGCTTCGATCCAAGCCCGCAACTCCCGTCGCGAATCCGGTTCTCACCGAAGCTTCCAAAATCCCAACGTCGGCGGAGGTGAAAACAATCAGACATACCGTCAGCGCACCACAATCAGCCAAGTCGCTGGATTGGCAGTCGGTCGAGTCGGGCGATTACAAAGAATATATCGCCAACCTGCGCGCCATTGGTTGCCCGGAAAAACCATCCGCGACATCATCATCGCCGATGTTAATGAACTCTTTAAGCAACGCGCCAAAGCCGAAGGGTCAGGAACCAAGCGGTTTGAATATTGGAAAACGGGCAATCCGTTGGCCGGTCTTTTCGACGAGGAAGCAATGGCGAAGAACAAAGAATTGAGCGCGGAAAAGCGTGAGTTGCTGAAGGCTTTGCTGGGCGAAGATTTCGCAGATGACGCAAGTTTTGCGTCTTTGCAAACCGCCGATCCGATGGAGCAAATGCTCGATTTTCTCAAGCCAAACCAGCGCACCGCCATGAACGAACTGGAGCAGGAATTTGCCGGCAAGTTGATGAAAACGGTGAAGGAGGCGTCGCGAGGAGATACAGGTGCGATGCAAAAAGTGTTGGCCGAAAAAGATGCCGCCATGCTCAAAATTTTGTCACCGGAAGAGAAATTCGAATACGACGTTCGCCTGTCACAAACCGCGATGATCATGCGAATGGGCATGGGCGACTTCGAGCCGAGCGAACAGGAATTCCGCGAGATGTTTAAACTCCAGAAGCAGCATACGGACGAATACGGAATGACGGGCTTTGGCAATCGCGGTGGAAAGGCACCGCCGGCCGCAAAGGAGGAATTCAACAACAAGATGAAAACCGCGATGGGAGCGGAACGTTTTCAGGTATATCAATCGGAACAACGCTGGGCGTTCGATCCATTACAGAACGTGGCCAAGGAACACAACGTCCCCAAACAATCGGCCTTCAAAGTGTTTGATCTCCAAGCGGCAGCGGAAACACAGGCAACCAATGTCAGAGCGAACCAGACGCTCTCGCCGGAGCAGCGGCAATCGGCGTTAGACGAGGTGCGAAAACAAACCGAGGAAGCAGTCCGAAAGGTTTTGGGACCGACCGCCACGGAGGATTATTTGAAGAAAGCACCTTGGGTCAGAAACCTGAAATAATCCCTGCTCACGCTTCGCTGGTTGAACAATGCGACAGTTCCAAATTAAGTTGAAGCGGAATGAATTCCGCGCTCCAACTGATCTGCGCGGTTTTATAATTTGGCGAACATTGTGACGATGAAGTCTGATAAAAACC
>JBBQAX010000168.1:0-9542 GCA_038316905.1 Verrucomicrobiota bacterium
TGGAAGACACGAGAAGGGTTTCATGCCTGCGAACTTACGTGCCGAATTTGCTGCGGACAACAGGTTTTTTGGATATCGGTCTAGCTTCTCCCGAAGCTGCTCTACAAACGAGCTTTTGGGCGATGTGTCAGGGCGACCTGATTCGTTGGAGCCAAAGCAAAGTCGATGGAGAGGAATACCTCCAACAGGACAAAGAACATCAGGAGTGGCAACGCAAAAGGCTGGTTGAAGACATGGAACACTTCGTTGGATTTCGAATCGCTCATAAAAGGATCATTTCTCCAACGGAAGTTGAATTGGGCCTGCAAAGTTCAAGCGCCGGACGGTTTGTCCCGTGACTCTCAAATTGATTGGAAGCGAATGGAGAATGGAATGAGGACCTTTAACCTGTCTGGAAAACAACGAACGACGCGTTCTACTTCTTCACATATTCATTTGCGCGAAACCACTCCACCGCATCCGCCAGCGCTTGTTCTGGTGACGTCTGCGGCAAGCCAAGTTCACGAATCGCTTTGGCCGGATTAAAAAACATTTTATATTTCGCCATGCGCACTCCGGCCAAAGGCGCTTTGGGAGATTTGCCGGAAAATTGTGAAAGTATTTCATCCACATGTGCGGCGAGCAGGGCAACGGAGTAGGGGACTTGGAATTTCGGCGCAGGAATTCCAGTGATTTTTTCCAGCACAGCGAACGCTTCTTTCATCGTCCAGTTCCCATTCGCATTTCCTAAAATGTAACGCTCGCCAATGCGGCCTTTTTCCGCAGCGAGAATGTGGCCGATGGCAACGTCGCGAACGTGAACCCAATTTAATCCTGTGTCGAGATAGGCGGGCATTTGGCGGTTGAGAAAATCGACGATCACTTTTCCCGTCGGCGTCGGCTTCACATCACGAGGACCAACCGGTGCGCTCGGATTAACGATGACAACCGGAATACCTTTCGCCGCCAATTCGCGAGCGATCACTTCCGCCTGCCATTTGGAAAGTTTGTAATGATTGCTCATCTGCGCGGCAGAAACTGGCGTCGCTTCATCTGTCGGCACAACTCGGTCTTTCGAGGTTGGATGTTCAATGTTGGATGTTCGATGTTCCCCATTTTCTCCGCGTTCCCCGTTCCGCGTTCCGAGTTTCTTTGGGAGTCCAATGCACCCCACCGTGCTTGTATAAACAATTCGCGAACATCCCGCGTCCGCCGCCGCTTCAATCACATGGCGTGTTCCTTCCACGTTCGCCGCATACATCGGTTTGTAATCCGCGAGCCAGAGTTGATAACTCGCCGCCACGTGAAAACACCAATCGCAACCGCGCATCGCTGATTCCAATTTTCTGCGATCGCCCAGGTCTCCTTCCACGCGCTCGAACTCTACTCCATTCAATCCACGAAGATCACTTTCGCGACGCAACAATGCTTTCACTTCATGTCCGCGCGCGCGCAATTCATGCACGAGGTTCGCGCCGATAAATCCTGAGGCTCCTGTGACAAAACATTTCATACGTTATCTGGCTCAAACGAGTGGTGCGTGTTGGCGAATAAAAAACGCCGAACATTCCTCAAATGTACGCGACCAGCGGGAAGTTTTCTGAATTTTTTTTATATGACAATCGTTATTCTTTTTTTATGCGTGAAACGGAGAAAATATTTTACATCAGGGAAAGTCTGAGCGATAACTTAGTACCAAGCCGTATGCCAAAGAAACCATTTAGCTCACGAAAAAAACTCACAGGTCAGGAATTGCGGGATTTGGATGTGGAAATCAGTTTCTTGGAAGGGGTTATCCGTCGCGATTCTGATTACGTCGAAGCCCTGCAAATTCTTGGCGACGCCTATACGCGTCGTGGAGAATTTTCGGAAGGCTTGAAGGTGGATGAACAGTTGGCGCGTTTGCGTCCTGACGATGCGCTGGTGCATTACAACCTGGCGTGCAGTTACTCACTGACGGAGCATATTCAAGAATCTGGCGCGTCGTTGGAACGTGCTTTGGAACTTGGTTATCGAGATTTCAAATGGATCGTCGCCGATCCTGATTTGAGAAATCTTCGCGCTCACACCAGCTACCGCAAAATTCGTGCGAAACTGCGGGAATTGAAACTGCAGACGCGCTGATTTAATTCTGATTCTTTTCGGGCTAGAATAATTTCATGAAAGTCGCTGTGGGCAATCGAGCCCAACACTTCCGAACCGTCGCTTTTGACGCCTCAAAAAATTCTGTTCTGCTCATCGAGCAACGATTGCTGCCTCACGAATTCAAAATCGTAGGGACAAAAAACTTCCAGGAAACGGCGAACGCTATAACGGAAATGGTTGTGCGCGGCGCAGGTGCGATCGGCGCGACGGCCGCGTACGGTCTCGCCCAGGGTGCTGCAGCATTCCGCGGCTCTGAAGTGAGGAAGTTTTCTGCGCATATCGAAAAAGTTTATAACACTTTGAAATCGGCGCGCCCTACGGCCGTCGATCCCGTCAACGCCATGAACGATGTTCTCCGTGCGATGGAACCGGGAGAATCAGTTGCGGAAAAACAACAGCTCGCCCTTGCCGCCGCCGAAGAATTTGCCAATGAGGATGTTCAACATTGCGAAGCCATCGGAAAATTCGGTGCCAATTTGATTCGAAATGGTTCTCGTGTGTTGACTCATTGCAACGCGGGCTGGCTTGCCTTCGTGGATGTCGGTTCCGCCACGGCGCCAATGTATGCCGCGCAAAAACTCGGAAAAAAATTCCATGTTTTCTGCGATGAAACCCGCCCTCGGTCGCAAGGCGCAACGCTCACTGCCTGGGAACTCGCGCAGCAAAAAATTTCACACGAGATCATCGCGGACAACGCTGCTGGACACCTCATGCAACGCGGGGAAATTGATTTGGTGATCGTCGGCAGTGATCGCACCCTGGGTCGCACGGGCGAAGTGGCCAACAAAATTGGGACTTATTCAAAAGCAGTTTTAGCCGCGCGCCATGGGATCCCATTTTACGTCGCCATCCCGCTTTCGACAATTGATTGGAATTTGAAATCTGGTCTCAACATCCCGATTGAAGAACGAGACGAAGCCGAAGTTTTGGGTGCATGGGGCGTGGTGGGTAGTTCCAATTCACCCAAGAATTCAAATACCGGGAAACGCTGCTATGTGCGCGTGGCGAATCCCACCAGTCACGCCCGCAATCCTGGGTTTGATGTCACGCCTGCGGAATTGATCACTGGCATCATCACACCGGTGGGAATTTTTAAACCGTCGCAGCTTTGGAAAAATCGAGCGCGACTTGGTTTTGCCGGGTGACAGGTTGCTGGTTATTCCTCGATGATCGGCTGAAGTAACAGAAAAATCTTTTCACCAGATTCGCCGCCCGCGCGTCCGGGATATTCCAGGATTGCGATTTCCCCTGATTGCACTTGTTGTTTGCCAATCAGCGCAATGCTTTGAAAGTCAGTGTCGAGAAACGAAACGTTCGTAATTGTTGCTGAAACCGGCTCCTCCTTTTTCACTTCTTTTTTCTTGCCGAATAAAGCGCGCAGATTGACCCCGGTCTGTTCCGGTTCATCCTCATCTTCGCCGCCTTCAGTGAACAGTAATCCCGGTTTCAAAATTTTGGCGACCGACATTCCGAACATCAAATACTTGTCTCCAACCCAGAGGTTCAGCAACTCGTTCGACCAGGAAAAATTGCCGTCCCATTCCAGTTGGATCGCTCCATTGATTTCCCATTTCGCTCGCAAATCCAGCTTCAAGCCGAACTGACGGTTGGTTAATGTGGTTTCCTTGCCCGTCACCAACGAAAACGATGGACGCTCCTCGACGGCGTCAAACTTCGCAGTTTGGGTCAGTTGCCGATCGAAAAAGCGCGTTCCTAGATAAAGCAAATTGACCTTCCCTTCTTTTCCCAACGCTTTGAGGACGTCGGAAATAGTTTGATCCGAAGGAAGCGTTCCCATGAACTTGTTTCCTTTTGGAACGAATCGCACGAGCGCAGTGTTTACGGAGAGCAGGGCAGGGGGCTCAGGTGGTATGACCGTTGGCGGCAAACTGTCCACGTCAATGAAGTAAACTTGCGCGAACAGTCCGGTGGAACAGATGCAACCGATCAAAAAGAGGACCGTCTTTTTCACGATCAGATTCAAGGAAGGATCGTCGGCCAGATGAGTAGCAAAATGGTCTGCGCTTCTTTGTTACCCATTTCGGAAGTAGTCGCATTCACAATCAGCTCGCCACTTTTGCAATTTCGACTGCTGGAAAGCGAAATCGTCTTATTCACCGGCATTTCGTAGATCTGGCTGTCGGTTGCGCCCCCTTTTGGATTGAACAATTGAGCAAAGCTCAACCCTATATCCACTCCCGAGTTAACCTCCTTGCTCTCCGTTCCAGCCAAAGCGCTTGCCTTCTTCGCAACACCCGCCGCCGACCCGATAAAGCTGAGGAATTTTTCCCCCTTCCATTCGTCAACGACGTCAGGAGACCATGTCATTGATCCCTCCCAATTAAGCCCCACTCTTTCGGCATCGACGCCCTTTGCGGAAATCTCCAACGCAAGCCCATAAGAAGTCACGGGCGGCACCGGGGCGCCCGGTTTGCCAATCAACACGATCGGTTTCGTCTCCAGCGCGTCGAACTTTGTTTTGGCTTTTTCGTCCAGCCGCAAATCGCGTGTGCCTGAATAAAGAATGCTCACCGCGCCATCCGCCTTGAGCGAATCCACCACTCCCACGAGATTGCCGCTCAACCCTTTAAATCCGCGTAGAATGCGTTCTGCCGATGCTGGCTTGAAGCGGACAATGGCGACCTCAAGCGAAAGCGTGCGAGCGGGCGCGATGATCGAGGGAGCTGGGGTGGCTGAGACGGCTGGCTTCGTCTCGTCGGCCCCTGAACAAACAAATGGTGCCAATGGAAGGAGAACACTGAGGAACAATGTGCGATGGAGTTTCATGAGTAGAATATCTCTTTGACAGTGAATGGTTCCCTGATATTAAGGCGAGCGAAAATCCTAGCGAGAAAAAAATTACCAAACTCTCTGCGATCTCTCTGATCAGAACCCAACCATCCAAAAACATGAACCGCAATAACCGTCGCCGTAAACTCTCCGTCCTCATTGTCACTGGCATTTCGCTTGTTGGCACCAACCTCTTTGCGCAAAGCAGCCATCCCACGTCTGTTGACGGGTTGCCATTCAGTGGCACTTCGCTCACCGCCGATCATCAGCTCCGGCAAGCTGGCTTTCTCGACAGCATGAGCCGCGAGGAATTTGAAATGAACGAAGGAGAGATGGGAGTCGCCGCAACGCCGTCCACGCGAACCGGGCGATCCGGCCTGGCCGACGGCGAAGGGTTATCAGACGCCGCAAACGAGCGTGGAAGCTTTGGAATCATGCCAACCTACGGGGCCTTCAGCTCTCCACAGCTGGACGGCGACACCTATTCGCTGCCAGCCTACGCGGCCTTTAAACTGACGGATCGAGTCGGGCTGAATTTCAATCTGCCAATGCAATACACAAGATTCCGTGGCCCAGGCGGGGAACTGGAAGTTTGGAACGTGAACGCCACGGTCGGAGTTCCGATCAAAGTCATCAAAAAAATCAAAGGCTCGCCATTTTCCTGGACCATCACCCCGCACGCGGGCGCAGGTGGCTACTATGCCGATGACGGCGCCGAATCCACGACCTATGTCGGACACGGTGGCTTGACCAGTATGCTCGGCTTCCAAAACGAGCGCGTCACCGTTTCGCTGGCCAACCAGATCACTTTTTATGAGACCATTAACCAGTCTGGCATGTATGACTTTACGCCGGAAATCAGCCAAAAGATCTGGAAAAACGGATTGAAAATTTCTGTGCCTTTCGCCCATCGCTGGATCGCCGACGCCTATGGAATCCACACTGAGTTCCTGGAAAACGCATTCCTGGACCGTTATTTCACGCTTGGCGCATCGGTCGGTTACCACCTCGCCAGCATGAAAAAAGGCAGCTACCTAAAACTCGGCACCTACACCGAACTTGCGCATAGTTATCAGTCCATCCACCTACAGTTTGGCACCGGTTGGAAGTTTTAGATTCTCTGGCTCACCCGAAAAGCGTTCGCAACAAACCCGCGAGCGTTTTTGAGTCGTAAAAAGAAAAGCAAACTTGCGCCAGCGACGAAGTTTAATATTGTTTGTGTGGAAGGCGGGGTAGCCAAGTGGTAAGGCACGGCTCTGCAAAAGCTGTATGCGTCGGTTCAATTCCGACCCTCGCCTCCAACTCTAACCAGTTGGAAATGAATCGGATAACGAGAAACAACCGGTTCACTGTCAGTGAAAGTGTCAGTTGCGTCAGTTTTAATTGCTCACCCAATCGGCGTTCGCCTCGACCTCGCGCTTGTCGCGCTCGACTAACTCGAGCTTGCGCCTCGAGATAAATCTTCATTCAGTAGTCTCGCAGTTTGGCGCCACTCCGTAGCTCTCTGTAGGTATCTCTCATTCTCCGCACAGCCGCCGAGATTGGGCATGTGGGCATCTGCCCCGCCGGCATGCCGCAGGCGCAACACATGCTTGGCACGTCAGATGTTCACATGGAGAAATGGAATGCGCTTCGCGTATTGGCAGCCGTGCTCCGAGTTTGTATATGAAACATACAATACTGAGAGCTACTACGTTACGTTCGTCGCCAGTCCTGGGCCTTGCAGTGCTTCTGGTATATCGCTTGGTTCCATTGCGCATCCAGCGGGTTCAGCAGCGCCGGGCGCGTCGTCGGTTTTTGCGCCGTCCAGTCATCCTTCTTCCTCAGCGGCGTTTGCATTGGTATGAGCGTGAGGCTTTCCGTGCTGACAGTCGTTCCGTCTTTAGCCTCAGCCATCATTGGCGTTCGTGAGGTCGTGACCTCCACGCCCAAGGTGTGAACCCATTGCGGAGAACGAATTAAGTGGCAGATTGGTTGTAACATGAAACAAAGTACTAAAGATCAAATCAAAGGCTCTGCACGTGAATTACAAGGTGCAGCTCAAAAAAATGCGGGCAAAGCTCTGAACCGTCCAGACATCGAAGACAAAGGACGTGGCAAGGAAATCGAAGGAAAAGTTCAGAAAAAAGTTGGGCAAGTTAAAAAAGTATTTGGGAAATGATGACCTAGTCGCGCGTTGCGATGACCAAACGTACGGCTGGTATTTCGGCAACATACTTTTTGGCGGAGTCATAGGTTTGTTGTCGTTATGGGCACTGGCAGTTGCTATACCTTGTCCCCCGGACAGGTGAGCTACAATTTAATTTCTTCCGACATTCCTTAACGTCTGAAGAACTGAAATGGGCAGAACAAAATGCCAATTCTGTTACAAAAGCGAACCGGAAGCGAAAGTTCTAGAAAGTAAGTTTCGATGTGATGTCATTTTCGCCCTGGGCACACCAATTGTCTGGAATCGGCGTTCGAATTTCAGCGCTCACGCGCGAAGATCAACACTTGTTCTCTCGAGCTACTATTGCCAAGACAACCTGACCGGCAAACAGGAAAGCCGATGTCAAAGGACCAAACCAACAATGGGCGAAGGTCATCGTTCAGCCGCATTACGAACCCGTTGCGCGAGCACTGCCGCGATTAACATGAAGACGCCTCCTGCCATCACTGCATGGACGAGGTTGCCGTGCAGGAGATTTTTGACCAAGGGGCCGAAGGTCAGAGCGGCTAAAATTTCCGGGAGCACAATAAAAAAATTGAAGATCCCCATGTAAACGCCCATTCGTTGCGGCGGCAGGGACCCTGCGAATCGCGTAGGGCATCGACAGAATTGAGGCCCAGGCAATTCCGCCCAAAGCCAAGGCAAAAAGCAATAGATGCTTCTGTTGTTCGCCGTGAATAAAACCTATCGCCACCAACCCCAGGCCTCCGAGTGCGAGACAAATTCCGTGAATGCGTCGGCGATCAAATTTTTTTGCCGCCGCCATTAACCCGAACGCTGCCAGAAAAGTCACCGCATCTTTTGTCGCATAACAAACTCCGGCCCATTCCGCACCGCGTTTGAACAACTCTGAATTGGGATCGTTGCTGCCGAATACGACCGGTACGGCGTTTGAAAAATGCAGCCACATACAGAATAGCCCGAGCCAGGTGAAAAATTGGACCCAGGCGAGTTGCTTCATCACGGGCGGCATTTGCCGGAGTGCGTCGGGGATTTCGGCCAACAGATGGGCCAGGCCGCCGCGTTCGCTCTTTTGGCGACGAAAAGCTTCCAGGTCTTCGGGTGGATACTCCCTGGTCGTAAACCCGTCCACAGCACCGCCACCAGAAAGGCTCCCGCGCCTATGTAGAACGAAAGCTTCACGTTCAGCGGAATGGTGTTTTCCGCGCTGGTGTCACTCGTCACGCCGAACCAGTTCTTCAGCATCCAGGGAAGCATTCCCGCGACGACTGCGCCGACTCCGATGAAAAAGCTTTGCATGGCGAAACCTGTTCCGTGCTGTTTCTCCGGCAGCTTGTCGGCGACAAATGCGCGGAACGGTTCCATCGAAATGTTGATCGACGCATCGAGAATCCAGAGCAACCCCGCCGCCATCCAAAGCGTGCTGGAATTCGGCATCGCGATCAGCGCCAGTGAACTCAAGATGGCGCCCACGAGGAAATAAGGCCGCCGTCTGCCCAGCCTGCCCCAGGTGCGATCGCTCATTGCGCCGATAATCGGTTGCACGAGAAGCCCGGTCACGGGCGCGGCCAGCCAGAGCAGGGGGATTTGGGCGTCCGACGCCCCGAGGTATTTGTAGATCGGGCTCATGTTCGCCATCTGCAGGCCCCACCCGAATTGGATGCCCAGGAAACCGAAGCTCATGTTCCAGATCTGCCAGAAACCGAGTTGTGGTTTGGAGGTGTTGGGCGAGGGAGAATTGCTGGCTTCGCGAGTCGATTCAGGCTGGGAATTCACGCCGCCAGTTCAGCATTCCGTCAACATTGGAACAAGTCAAAATTGATGGCGCGACAAATGCAAAACTAAGCAGTGACAATTTTTTTTCGTGGGCTTAAATCCGCTTCATGCGCAAACGTCCCGCCTGCCCATTTCAGCCTCTCGGAAAGTTGAAATTTCTCCGCCAGTTAGAACAGACACTCGAACTAAATTCTTCCGTTGCCCAAATTCGCCTGGGTGTTCTGGCTGATGATTTGTTTCGCCTCCGAATTACCGCGCAAACCAAATTCTCACCGCGCCCTTCGTGGGCGGTGGAGCAAGTCGTTTGGCCTCCTGTTGCCGCAAATTTCAAAGTTGGCTCACGGCAAATTTCAATCAGCACCGCATCTGGAATTTTTCGATTTTCCCCGCGGGATGGCGCGTGGAATTTGTCGGGTTTTAATGGCGAAAAACTATTTGAAGCCGGGCCAAACACAATTGGTTTTGCGGGAAAAGAAGGACGCTTACAATTGAACCTTTCAGAAAACGAATCACTCTTCGGACTTGGCGAGACGACCGGGACATTCAATAAGCGCGGGCTGATTCGTGAATTCTGGAACACCGACATTCTCGGGCACGCGCCTTGTATTCATCCGAGCCAGAAAAGTTTATATGTCTCAATTCCATTTGCGATTTCAATGCGTGATGGGCGCGCCGCAGGTAT
>JBBQAX010000169.1:0-9423 GCA_038316905.1 Verrucomicrobiota bacterium
CCACCAATGGGAATCTTTCTGGAATTAATCTCACCCACTTTTAATCACACCCCTCAAGCCTGATGCGGCAGAAAATTCTTTGACAATTGCGCAGCAATCCTGTTTCTTCCAGCCGCTAGATGAAGAATACGTTTACAGTAATTATGAGCCTATGCGCCTCCGGTCGCTCCGTAGCGATGCCGATTTGGCGCTCACACCAGGCTGCTGGCAACGTGACTGAAATCTTCTAAAACGAACTAAAAAAGAATTTTCAAGAACCCACGATTGCCAAAGCAGTCGTGGGTTTTTTGTTTAGAAATTTGCCGCTTAAAACGAGCGGCATCAGAAAGGAATAAAATGAATACAAAACAACAAGTGCCGACAAAGTTTGCGACAGAAACGCGCTTTGAACTGGCACCCCAATTCGCGCAGCCTTTTCGAGAGGCGGTGGATAATGCGTTCGAGAGATTGAAAGCCCGTTTATTGCGGCGTTTACTGGACGATGCTGTTCAGCCGGAACTCAATGCGCCATTGCGGCGAGCTGCCAATGATGCGGCTGCGCTGGCGTGGACCACGCCGTTCCCGCTCTTGTTCTTCCCAGTTTTGCTGGAAGAAAAAGCGCGAACCGCCCGGTTGCAATTACAGAAACAAAGTTATGTCCGCCTCCGCAGCGAGACTCTTCTCGTGGAGGCGGCATGATGATTCCCGGCGGGACTCTGTTATTTCGTAACGCTTATTAAGGTAATCAGAACAATAATCAGAATGGTTAAACCGAGACTCACGCTTAACGGAAAACGGTCTTCGTCGGCATCAAAGGGACGTTGTGGAAAACGCCGCTTCTGCCAGAGTTCGATGGGATTGGAAGCGAGTTGCGCCACGAGCCGCACGCTGGTTGAAATTAAAACATCGCACACGTGAAAAACCCTGTTCACTCCGCCAATAAAAATTTTGCGAATAAGAGGCGCGGGCTTGCGGTAAAACCAGTCGGTATCCAGCGCGATGAGTGGTTCCCCCGCGACTTTCCAGCGCAGAATCCAAAACGCCACGAACGTCAGCGCCAGTAGTTGCGTTGTTTCGATCAGATGCAGTTTCGTATAGGGCTGGTAATCAATTGGAAACGGTAGGCAGCTGTAGAGCACCTGCGGAAACACGCCGAAGAATGTGCAGAAAAAGGCAAGCGCGCCCATCGCCACGAGCATGTTGCGAGGGATTTTCTTTGTGGGCTTCACGCCACTGTCACGACCGAACCACGTGTGATACGGCAGCTTCAATCCTGTATGGAGGAAGGTTCCGACCGACGCGAGAATCAGCAGGAATTTTGCAACGTAAAGATGCTCCACGCCTGCCGACGAAATGATAATTGATTTGCTGATGAATCCGTTGAACAAAGGAAATCCAGAAATCGAGAACGCACCGATCATGTAGAGCCACACGGCCAGCGGCATGCATTTCCCGAGGCCACCTAATTCACTTAATTTGCTCCGTCCGGTCGTATGAAGCACCACGCCAGCGCCCATGAAAAGCAGAGCTTTGTAGAGAATGTGGCTGAAAGCGTGCGCTGCGGTCCCGTTGATCGCCATCTCGGTTCCGATTCCCACGCCCGCCACCATGTATCCAACCTGGCTGATGATGTGATACGCGAGAATTTGTCGGATGTCATTTGCCAACACTGCATAAACAACGCCGTAAAGCGCCATTGTCACACCGAGATAAAGTAGTATCTCCCACGCCGGAAAAACCCGCGCTAAAACATATACGGCGCTTTTCGTGGTCATGGCGCTGAGAAAAATTGCGCCGGTTACTGTCGCTTTGGGATAACTATCCGAAAGCCACGCGTGCAGCGGCGGAATCGCGGTGTTGATGGCAACGCCGATTAGCATCAACCAGGCCGCCACTGATTCTCCCGGAGCAAACGCGCGAATTTCTGTCTGGCCCGTTTGAGAAAAGTGCAACGCTATTCCCGCCATCAACAAACTTCCACCGAACAGATGCACGAGAAAATATCGCATTCCGGCGGAAGCGGATTCGCGGTCGCGTCGCGCCCAAATCAGGAACGTGGAGGCGATTGCCATCAGTTCCCAAAACAGGAGCAGTGTGAAAAAATCTCCCGCGAACGTCACACCAAGCGCGCCCGCGCCATAGAGCAATGCCGAGGATTGTTGCGGCGTGTCTTTGACGTGCCACGAATAAATTCCGGCAATCAATCCGATCAGCGCAAAAATAATTCCGAACACGCGGCTTAATGCATCGACTTTGCAAATAACCAATTCGTAAGAGTAAAATTGCGTCGAAAATGTCCATTGGTCTGGCAGGGTCCAAACTGTGATCAGACCAAGCAGCGGAAACACGAGGAACGCGGCGGGCTGAACTTTTTTGGGAAACAAAGGAAGCAAGAACGCTCCCAGCACCAGAAAAATGAAAGGAGGAATCTCAAGGCTCATCGTAGTAATCCTCCTTTTTTTGCAGGAAATATTTTCCAATCGCTTTCGACACCACGATGATCAGGAAGCAACCGGTAAAACCATAAACTGCCCAGAAAGCAGGAAGCTTGTTGTACCACGATTCTTCCTCCGCGATGTCGCCAAAGAATTGCGCGAGGAGCGACAGCACAATGACGGCGATCAATGCAATCCAATGCCACTTCTTCATTGTCCGCCTCCTGCTAGATTCAGATTAAAAACACTGGCCGTGATCTGTTGCGCCAGGCTGAAAAAACCGAAGAACAGATTTGGAAAAAATCCAAAAACTACCGCGAGCAATGCCGTTGTGCAGAGCGGGACGACCATCCACGGCGAGGCTTCGCCGTAGTTCGCGAACTGGTCTGATTTCACAAAAAAGGCGCGATGCAGAATTGGAAGAAAATACGCGGCGTTCAAAAGTCCGCTTAAGAGAAGAACCACGAGCGCGATCCACCAACCGCTCTGCACGCTTCCCATGACGAGATACCATTTGCTGAAAAATCCGTTGATCGGTGGGATTCCAATTAATCCAAGCGAACCGATGGCGAATGCTCCCATGGTCCACGGCATGGCTTTGCCGATGCCGTCGAGTTCGGAAACTTTTTGCCGATGTGTGTTCACGTAAATCGCTCCCGCGCAAAAGAACAGTGTGATCTTCATCACCGCGTGCGTTGAAATGTGAAAAATTCCGCCGACGAATCCGTCTTTGGAAAGTAACGCTGCGCCGAGAACGATGTAGGAAAGATGGCCGATGGTGGAATAGGCAAGCCGTCGTTTGAGGCTGTCCTGTTGCAAAGCGATGAGCGAGGCGAGGATGATCGTTGCACCCGCAAAAATTCCTAGAATCAAATTCAAATGGTGCAGCGTCATCAGTTCGGGTCCGAAGACGAATCCCACCACGCGAATCACGCCGAACACACCGGACTTCACGACCGCAACGGCGTGGAGTAACGCGCTGACGGGCGTCGGTGCGACCATCGCATTCGGCAACCAACTGTGGAACGGCATGATGCCGGCTTTCACGCCAACTCCGACGACGAAAAGCAGGAACACTAAACGGAAAGCATTTGGAGTGGCATTGACGCTGTTTAAAATTCCGCCGGGTTGAAAATCGAGCGAACCAGTGGCGGAATAAATCCAGCCCGCACCCGCGATCAGCAGCAAACCCGCGCTGAGTGAGTAAGCGAGATATTGGCGTCCGGCGCGAATGGCTTCCTTGGTTTCGCTATGAATGACGAGCGGATAAGTAGCGAGCGTCAGCAATTCATAAAAAACAATAAAGGTCAGAAGATTGGCTGAGAACGCGACTCCAATTGTGGCGGAAAGACTCAGGGCGAAACTGGCGAAATAGCGCGTTTGTTTTTTCTCGTGATGCCCTCGCATGTAGCCGATGGAATAAATCGAAGTGAGAATCCACAGACCGGAAGCGATCAGCGCGAAGAAGATTCCGAACGCATCGACCTTCAGCGACAAACCGATTTGCGGCGAAAGTTCGAGCAAGGTGCATTCGGCAATTTTTCCGGCGCGGACTTCAGGAAGAAGCGAAAGCACCAAAGCGAATTTTACGAGCGCGGCAATGAGCGTCCAGAATTCGCGCACGTTCGGCTTTTTTGAACTCAACAAAATCAACGGAACCGCGATGAGCGATGCGAGGATCGCCCAGAACGGCACAAGTGAATTGTAGGTTTGCGTCGGCTCCATTTTACAGGTTCGGTGGAATCATGAGTTTGATGACGTGTTCCACGATGAACACGTTGCCGAGGCCGAGCACGAGCAGGCCCGCAGAGAGAATCAATGTTGGATAAAGCATTGACGCGGGTGCTTCGGATGAAGCAAACGCAGTGGTCTCTTTGTCCTCAGCTTTTTGTTCGTTGGAGCGGAGGTAAATCTTTTCGAGCACGCGGAAGAAATAAACGGCATTCAACAAACTGCTCACGAGAATGACAGTGATGAAAACCCAATTTGACTGCTCGAACGAGCCGATGACGAGATACCATTTGCTGAAAAACCCGGCGGTCGGCGGAAGTCCGATCATGGAAATCGCGGCGACGGTAAATGCGGCGGCGGTCCACGGCATTTTCAATCGCACGGAATTATCGAGGCGCGAAATATCAGCGTGACCAAGTTTCGTGAGAAAATTCGCGCTCACCAAAAACAGACAGGCTTTCATGAAGGCGTGATTGAGCACATGCAAAATTGCGCCGATCAATCCGAGGGTTGAACCGAGTCCGATGCCGAGCGCGATGTAGCTGATTTGCGCGACGCTGCTGTAGGCGAGCATTCGTTTGAGGTCGTGTTGCGCAATGGCGAGAATTGAGCCAGCAATAATTCCCGCCGCGCCGAGATAGCCGATGGTTTTCAGCACCGGAATTTCGATGGTGACAAGATCTTTTTCAAAAACAAAAAACAAAAGTCGAATGAGAACGTAAGCGGCAACTTTGGTTCCGATGGGGGCGATCAGCGCGGTGCTGGTTGACGAAGCATAAGTGTAGGCGTCGGGGAGCCAGCCGTGCAGAGGGAACAACGCCATTTTCACGCCGATGCCAATCACCATCAAAATCACACCAATCAGGATCGGTGGCGTCGTGGTGATTTGTGGAAGAATTGAGGCGACGTCCGCCATGTTGAGACTGCCGGTGACGATGAAGATGAAGCCGAGACCAAGCAGATAAAACGATGCGCCGACGGTGCCGAGAATCAGATAACGAAATGCGGAAACGGGCGCGCGTTTGTCGCCGATAGCCACGAGTGCATACGACGCGAGTGAACTGATTTCCAGAAAAACATAGAGATTAAAAAGATCGGCAGTGACGATGATTCCAAGCAAGCCGCCAATCAAAAGCATGGTTGCGCTGTAGAAGGGAACCGCTTTTCCAGGATGTTCATTTGCGGCAACGCATTTTGAATGAATTAAAACGAGCAGGGAAACCGTCGTTACAACGGCGCACATGAATGCGGAAAGCGCGTCGAGAGAGAGTTCGATGCCGATGGGCGGTTGCCATCCGCCGAGGTGATAACGAATCGTGCCGCTTGCAATCACCGTTCCCAATCCGAGAATTGAAAACACCCAACCGCCGAAGGTTGCGGCCACCGCCAATGTGTGCGGAAGCGACGTGCGACGCCTCGGCAATAACGCCATGAGCAATGCGCCTAAAAAGAAAATTAGAGGAATGAAAACAGGAAGATGTCTCATTTCATTCGCTCGATGAGGACATCTTCTTCCACGGTGTGAAATCGCCGATAAATCAAAATTAACAGCGCGAGGCCAACGCCCACAATCGCAACGCCGACCACGATTGCGGTGAGCATCAAGGTGTGGGGCAAGGGATTGATGTATTTGGTTGGGTCATCTACGCCGAGTTGTTTGTCCAGGATGGGAACCGTTGCGCCATATTTGAAGGCGCTGATGATAAAAAACAAAATGATCGCGCTCTGAAAAATCGTCATGCCAATGAGCTTCTTAACGAGGTTGCGCTTCATCAACATTCCCCAAAGACCAATTCCCATGAGCAAAAGCACACACCAGTAGGGATAATGACCGCCTATCAAATCACGCATCGTGGCCTCCTTCTGAAAGATCATCGAAAATCGATATGAGAACCGACATCACCGCGAGGCCGACGCCAACTTCGATGATCAGAATATCGAGGGAACGGATCCTGGCGGCCTCCATCACAATCACTGGCGTATGTTGGTAATCCAGATAATTGCCGCCTCCCAAAATTGTGATCAAGCCCGTGGTGAAAAAAATCAAAACTCCCAACGCGCCCAGCGGCATCGCCAGGCTGGATTTGAATTGGCTTTGACTCGCTTCTTTGCCGGAAGTCATGCGCAACAACAAGATGCTTGCAGCCAAGAGCGCGCCTCCTTGAAACCCGCCGCCGGGACTGTAGTGGCCGTGAAAAATGACGTACAAAGCAAAAATCTGGATCAGTCGCGCGAGCCAGCGGCTGACCATGACCACGATTAAACTTTGGGCGGGACGCGTCATGTGGCTTTGCGCAGAATTAAAAAGCAGGCAATACCGGCGGAGAACACCACGAGCGTTTCACCTAAAGTGTCGAAGCCGCGATAATCCGCCAGGACGACCGTGACGAAATTCGGCGTGGCGGCGTCGTGATAGGCGTTGCGGATATAATGCGATCCCGCAATCGGCGTTCCCGCCGCGCTTCTCTCACGGTGCATCGGTGACTCGAGGCTCCCACGTGGAGGGAGCGATAAGGACGCGTAGATCAGCAGCGCGGCAAATCCAATTAATAGAATGTAATTAGTTGCCTTCAATCGTTGCTCTTCCTGGTGGTCTTGAACAAAGCCGTCACAAAAAACACGCCGACAATTCCCGCGCCCACCACCGCTTCAGTGAAGCCGACATCCACCGCTCCCATTAAAACGAAAAGGAGCGCCGCGGTGAAACTAAACGCACTGGTGGCCGCCACGGCTGCGAGCAGATTGCGGACTTGCAGCGCCAGCACGGCCGTGACAATCAGCAAAACGTAAAGAATCAACTCGCTCGCCATTTGCATTACTTTGATTGCTCCTTGCGCATGGATTGTTTCGACCACGGCTTCACTCCGAAATTTAACGCGGCGCGGGCGAGCGCGTGAACGGATACTGGATTGGAAAGCGCAATAAAAAGCATTGCGATCACGAGTTTCGCTGACGTGAGAGTAAAACCTTCAAAGACTGCCAGACCGGCGAGCAAAACGATTATCCCGACCGTGTCCACTTTGCTCGACGCGTGGGTGCGACAATAAAAATCCGGCAGGCGCAAAATTCCGAGGCTCCCGGTAAACATCAAAAGCAGTCCGCATATCACGAGTGCTACGCTCAGAATCGTTTGCAGGATACTCATAGTTCTTTCCCTGTAGCTTTGAAATACTTCGCAACGGTGATGCCACCAATAAAATTCAGGACAGCATAGGCGAGGGCGATATCCATGAACATATCAAGCCGGTCGAATAATAAACCGATGAGACAAACCAGCCCGATCGTTTTACTCCCCATTGCGCCAATCGCCAGCAAACGATCAAAGACCGTCGGACCACGCACGACGCGGTAGAACGGCAGTAAAATAATCATCACCAAAATGACGGTGGCGTAAGTAAAGAACTCTTGCATCACGATCTTCGGAGTTCCGGGTTGTATTCGACGTCGGAAATGAAAACGCCTGGTTCATTCACAAACATCCGCGCAACCTTCTCCTGCATTACGCCGTTCGTCACGCCATCTGCCGTGTTCCTGGTTAATGAGTGGACGAGAAAATCATCGCCGGAAAGATCAATGGTCAAGGTGCCCGGGGTGAGCGTAATCGAATTAGCCAACAGGACTCGCGCGAGATCATTTGGTTGTTTGCTTTTGAACCTGATCAACACCGGATCCAGCGGCATTCGAGGAGCGATCACCACGCGAGCAACATGCACCGCTGACAGGATCATCTCCTTCGCCAGCCATGCCAGATAAATCAGGAGGCGAGTCAATTTGATCGGGAAGCGGTCGACCTCTTTCATCTCCTCGCGACGATTGATCAAGAGCACCAAAATCACCGAAATGGCGCCAAGTGAGAGATGAAACAGGTCGAATAAACCGCTGAGCAGAAGCCACATGGTTGACAGCACCACCGCATCAGTTGCCACGCGCCGCCATCGTGTTTTGGATTTCTTTGCCACCTCAGCCATCTCGGCGAATTGAGTAATCAAGTTTTGAACATTGGTAAACTGAAAACGCCCGGCAATAAAACTCCACGTTCTTCTATCAGAAGCGCATTTAACGTCAGCGGAAGACAAAACAGAGAAATCTCTTGAACCTTTGTACGTAGTGTAGCGAATAATGAACAGATACTGATGCGCGCTTTTTACAACTTCCTCTTCACAATCGGCTTCCTTCTCAGCGCGCCGTTTTATTTTCTCAAAATGTGGCGGCGCGGAAACTGGCAAAGTGGTTTCGGACAACGCTTCGGTAATTATTCCGGCAAACTCAAACAACGTCTCACCAATCGTAACATCATTTGGTTTCACGCCGTCAGCGTCGGAGAAGTAAATATCTGCACGCAACTTATCCAAATGCTCGAACTGCGAGCGCCCAATTTGAAAATCGTCGTGTCAACGACGACCTCCACCGGGATGGGCGAATTGCAGCGCAAGCTCCCTCAACACATTGAGAAGATTTATTATCCGATCGACCGTCAAAAAATCGTCCGGAAGGCGCTCGCGGTCATTCACCCCATCGTAATTGTTTTGATCGAAGCGGAGATCTGGCCGAATTTTTTGTGGCACGCCAACGACCGTCGCATTCCACTTCTTCTCGTCAACGCGCGTCTTTCAGAAAGATCCTTTCGCGGCTACAAACGGTTCGGATTTTTATTCCGGCCAATCTTTCAAAGTTTTGCCGGAGTGGGTTGTCAGAACGAAACGGATGCGAACCGACTGCGTGAGATCGGGTTTCCCTCTGAAAAAGTCCACACCTTCGGCAATTTAAAATTCGACGCCGCTGCCCTTAATGACCGTCGCTTGCTGGATGTCCCTGCTCTGCTCGCGCAACTCGGCATCAAAAATGGCGCGCCAGTTCTAGTTGCGGGAAGCACTCACGCTGGTGAAGAGGCTGTTCTTGCGGACATTTTTCTCCGTCTGCGCAAAAAATTCCCGGATTTATTTTTGGTGATGGTACCGCGCCACTTCGAGCGCGGCAGAGAAGTCGGCCGCGAATTGGAATCGCGTGGGATGAAATTTATCTACCGCAGTGTCATCACCCCAGAAACGCGTCATCCGACGGGCTCAATCGATTGCCTGCTCGTCAATTCGACCGGCGAACTCAAATATTTTTATGAACACGCCTCCGTGATTTTTGTCGGCAAAAGTTTAACCGCAGAAGGTGGGCAAAGTCCGATTGAGCCGGGCGCACTTGGCAAAGCAATGGTGTTCGGGCCGAACATGCAGAACTTTGCGGTAATTGCCGAAGCATTCGTGAAGAAAGTCGGCGCGGTGCAAGT
>JBBQAX010000170.1:0-9375 GCA_038316905.1 Verrucomicrobiota bacterium
CAGAGGACGCGGAGGTTTTCGCAAAGGACGCCAAGGTTTATCTTCTCTGCGCCCCTCTGCGCCCCTCTGCGAAAACCTTTGCGTCCTCTGCGTTGAAACCCGGCTTTTAGAAAAAAACCTCACCCACTTTTAATCGCACCCGAGCTTTGTTCATCTTTGAATCGCTGATTTACAAATAAGTCAGCCCTACGAGCTTTTAGCCGAATTCATGAGTTGGTTACACGCCGAAAGTGAGTGTGAGATTATCGAGGCAATGGAGCGCGGACTTTAGTGCGCTTCGATGTGGCACACCGTTTGGTGTTCGATCATGCCAAGGCGTTTTTGAGCTGAAGCGGAATAAATTCCGCGCTCCCATCACATCGCGAACATCTTCTGACGCTGGTTCCGGTTTAGATTGCGTTTTTGTTGGTGTTGAATCGCTCAATGATTTCCTCTGCCCAACAAACATTTCAACGCGAGTGGTTGGGTTGCGAACACGATTTTTTAAATCACGTCCTCAGCTTCGAGAAATCCTGAGAGCTGCCGAATGCGCGTCGGGTGCCGCATCTTTCTCAGCGCCTTCGCTTCGATCTGTCGAATACGTTCGCGCGTTACTTTGAATTGTTTACCCACTTCTTCGAGCGTTCGCGCATAGCCATCGCCAATGCCAAAACGCAGTTCCAGAACTTTCCGTTCGCGTTCCGTTAAACTGGTCAACACATCGCCCAATTTGTCTTTCAACAAACTGTAGCTCGTCATGTCGGACGGATTCTCGGCGGCTTTATCTTCAATGAAGTCGCCGAAGTTCGTGTCTTCACTATCGCCGACGGGCGATTGCAGCGAGATCGGTTGTTGAGCCATTTTCAAAACGGCCCGCACTCGATCCACCGGCATCGCCATCTCATCCGAGAGTTCCTCGGGAGTTGGTTCGCGGCCAAAATCCTGGATCAATTGCTTCTGCACACGCATCAGCTTGTTGATCGTTTCGATCATGTGGACCGGAATACGAATCGTTCGCGCCTGATCGGCAATGGAGCGGGTAATGGCCTGACGAATCCACCACGTCGCGTAGGTGGAAAATTTATAGCCGCGCCGATACTCGAATTTTTCGACCGCTTTCATCAAGCCCATGTTTCCTTCCTGAATCAAATCCAGGAATGACAGGCCGCGGTTCGTATATTTTTTTGCGATGGAAATCACCAAACGCAGGTTGGCTTCCACCATTTCTGTCTTCGCCTGAATCGCTTTTTTGGTGAAATACTGGAGCTGCTGATAAGCGTTCAAATAGTTCTCGTGGCCCATTCGCACAAATTCTTCGAGGGCTTTGATTTTGCGCTGCTCCGATTGAATGATGGTCGCTTGCTGTGCAGATTTCCGCTGTTCCTCAAACTCGCAAATTGTCCGTAGGCTTAGTTGGATTTTATCGTGGATGTTGTCGGCGACCAGCGCCATTTCCTCGATAACTTTCTGTTTGTAATAAAACTTGCCGAACGTCCGCTGCAATTTCTCGTCAAATTTTTTAAACTCCAGCGCGAGTTTTTCGCGCTTGGCCGTGTTCGGTCCGTTCTGCCAGTCGGCATATTTTTCATCCACCGTTTGGTCGAACGCGCGCACATTTTTGACGAGCTTCCTCAGATCTCTCAGATGGTTTTCCCGCCCTTCGATCTTCTTATCAACGATGACGCGGTCGAATCGTTCTTTGGGCGGCTCCGAAACTAATTTTTCAGCGAGGGCGATATGTTCTTTGCCCGCAAAGCCAAAGCTGTAGATGATGCGCTTCAGCTCGTTCTCCGCGTCTTCAATTCGCTTGGAAATTTCCACTTCCTGCTCGCGGGTGAGCAACGAAACCTGGCCCATCTGTTTCAAATACATGCGGACGGGATCATCCAGAATATCCAGACGTCCTTTTTCCTCCACCTCTTCTTCTGGCTCGGGCTGTTTGACGCGATCCACTTCCGCTTGATCAACAATTTCAACTTCAAGATTCCGCAGCTTGCTATAGATCTCGTCGAGGTCGTCAGGTGAAACAACCTTCTCCGGCAAAGCATCGTTGATGTCGTTGTAGGTCAGGTAACCTTGCTCCTGAGCGAGCCGCAGGAGCTCCTTGATTTTTTCAGTGAGATCGACCCCGGATTGACTCTTGATTTCGGGAAGCGGAAGTTTGGGAGATTCGCGCAGCGGATTCGCTAATTCCCCGTTGGTTTTTCCGTTTAATCCGTTTTTTGAGGAGGAGAACTTTGATTTTCTGGAGGCGGAAACGGTTTTTGAAACACTTTTTGGCGCTGCTTTTCGGGACAACTTTTTTACCTTGGTTTTTCGCATAGGATAAAGCGCTGCTCGGTTGTTTTCTCTTCTGAATTGGTTTGGCATATTGGTTACAGCGACATCGCACAGTCAAGCCGAGAAACCATTTTGCTGCTCAAGTAAATGCAATGCGATGCAAGCATCCGACAATGCGACAAAAAGCATTTGGGCTTGCTGCTGAAATCACGACTCCTCATGGTGAAGGTCATTCATGCAAAAGCATTTTTTCAGGCTCGTTCTGCTGTCTGTTTCTGCGCTCTTAATCGCCACTTTTTTCGGTTGTGCGACCCAGCAGACCACTCCGCGGACGGAGCTGCGCGGCGGAGTGGCGGAGATCGACATCACACCGCCGGTGGGCTATCGGCTGGCTGGATATTTCGAAGAACGGATCTCAACTGGAGTCCATGATCCACTGAAAGCAAAAGCCATCGTGCTTCAGCATGACGATCAACCAATCGCCATGGTTTTTTGCGATCTGGTGGGCGTTTCCCTGAACGTTTCCACCAGGGCGCGAGCGTTGGCCAGCCGGAAAACCGGGATCCCGATTTCGCATATCTTGATCTCCGCTACTCACAGCCATAGCGGGCCGCTTTTCGACGACACGCGCCAAAAATATTTTCACGAACTTGCCCTGGAAAAATTTGGCAAAGATTCGACCGAGCAAATCAACTATCCTGATTTTCTGGTGGAACAAATCGTGAAGGTCATCGTAGAGGCGCATTCCGCACTGGCACCTGCGCAGGTCGAAGCTGGAGTTGGACGGCAAGAAAACCTGACCTTCAATCGCCGTTTTCACATGAAGAACGGGAAAGTCGCCTTTAATCCCGGACAATTGAATCCGAACATCGTTCGTCCCGCAGGCCCGACTGATTCAGATGTCGGCATGTTGCTCGTGCGCGACACAAAGCAAAAATTGCGCGGTGGCTTGACCGTTTTTGCCATGCACGCGGACACCATCGGGGGTACGCAATTCAGCGCGGATTACGCTTTTTTTCTCCAAGAGACTTTGCGGGAAGAATTGGGCGAAAAATACATTTCCGCTTTCGCTCCCGGAACGTCTGGCGACTTAAATCACATCAATGTTGCCGTAAAAGAATCAGTCAAAGGTTTTGAGGTCGCGGAACGTATCGGAAGAACTCTTGGGAGAACCGTTCTCAATGACCTCGAGGCGGCTGAGCCAATTCAAAATCCTGCTTTCGCGGTGTTGAGCCGAAAAATCATTGCGCCGTTTCAGGAAGTCACCCCGGAACAATTGGCGGATGCAAAACAGAAAATTGGGACACTCGGCGATTCGAGCGCGGCTTTCTTCATGAAGGTCGAAGCAGTTAAAATTCTGGATCTTGCCGAGAAAGGAACGAACTGGCCGATGGAGGTTCAGGTGTTTCGCCTTGATTCCGACACCGCGATCGTTGGATTGCCATGTGAGATTTTTGTCGAACTCGGCCTTGCCATCAAAGCGGCGTCGCCTTTCCAGAAGACAATCGTGATGTCGATTTGCAACGATCGCCCGAGTTATGTGCCGACAAAAAAAGCGTTCACCCAGGGAAGTTACGAAGTGTCCAACGCGCGTGTGAAACCGGGTGTGGGCGAAATGCTGGTGGAAACTGCTATCGAATTATTGGAACAGCTCAAGCCGCCAAAAGAATGAACGGAAGTAACAATCCAATTCACCACTGAATCATTTTATGAAAAAATTGGTCGAGAAGGGAAAATCTGCTTAGCTTCCGCGCTCAGGAATGTTTTCAGAAATTTCATTATTCGACGGCGCGGCGTGGTACGTCGTTTTCCTTTTCGCGACCACGGTTCACGAAGCGAGCCATGCTTTTGTCGCGCTGAAATTGGGTGACGACACCGCCCATCGCGGCGGCCAGGTGACGCTTGATCCCACGCCCCACATCAAACGCGAGCCCTTCGGAATGGTCGTCGTTCCCATCCTTGCCTATCTGTTCAGCGGTTGGATGATCGGTTGGGCCAGCGCGCCGTACGATCCGCATTGGGCGAGTCGTTATCCGAAACGCGCCGGGCTCATGGCGCTCGCGGGACCGCTCTCGAATCTGGCCTTGATGCTGATCGCCGCAATTCTGATTCGTGTCGGCATCCTCGCAGGGTTTTTTGAAGCGCCTTCCTCCGTGAGCTTCAATCATCTGGTCGATGCAACCAGCGAAGGAATTCCAAATCTGATCGCGGTTCTCTTGAGCATTGGATTTTCGCTTAACCTCTTGTTGTTTCTCTTTAACTTGCTGCCGTTACCGCCGCTGGATGGCAGCAGTGTTCCGTTGCTGTTTCTTTCCGAACCAGCGGCTGAAAAATATTGGGCATTCCTGCGCAGCCCGATGGTGTCGATGTTTGGAATTCTCATCGCCTGGAAAATCTTTGGTGTGATCTACCCACCGCTCCATCTCATCGCCATCAATCTGCTTTATCCGGGCATGAATTATGGTTGAGCGGAATCGGTACGGAAAAAAATTGACCGTTCACCCAGCGCCGTCAAAAATTTGACGTGCCTTTTTCTCCCCTTCTTTTTCGGATCACTTTGCCGCTGATTTGCCTTCCCGCGCTTGCGCTCGATGGCCCGCGTACACCTGAGGAAGCCATCGCGTCATTCCAACTTGAGCCCGGTTTGAAGATTGAACTCGTCGCGGCGGAGCCGTTGGTCGTCGATCCGGTGGCAATCGCATTTGATGAACAGGGAAGAATGTTTGTCGTGGAAAATCGCGGCTATCCCATCGGGCCAGCCAAAGGGAATCCGCCCGCCGGACAAGTTGCTCTGCTGGAAGATTCCGATGGTGATGGCAAATACGACAAGCGCACGACGTTCGCCGACGGATTAACTTTTCCGAACGGCGTGATGCCGTGGAAAGGCGGCGTCTATGTCACCTGCGCGCCCGATGTTTTCTATTTCAAGGACACTGACGGCGACGGCGTCGCGGACATCAAACAAATCGTCTTCACCGGATTTCAGGATTCATCCACCACGCAACTTCGCGTCAGTCATCCCACGTTCAGCCTCGATAACTGGGTTTATCTCACCAGCGGATTGACGGCTGGGAAAATCACTTCTCCGCTTTACACTGATCATCCAACCGTAACTGCGAACCGCACGGACTTCCGTTTCCGTCCCGATCAACCGATTTTCGAAGAAACTGCCGGAACTTCGCAGTTCGGCCAAACCTTCGACAAGTTTGGTCGCCGGTTTACCTGCTCAAATCGCAACCACATTCAACAGGTGATGATGCAGTTGAAATATTTGAAACGAAATCCGCTCCTCGCCTTCTCCGAAATCGTGCAGGACATTCCTGATCACGGTGCGGCCTGCAAAGTTTTTCCGATCAGCGCCAACATCACGACCGCGGCATCGCACACCGGCTATTTCACGTCGGCTTGCGGCGTTACTATTTATGAAGGCACAGCGCTGCCGGAAGTTTATCGCGGGAACTCATTTACGTGCGAGCCAGCGGGAAATCTGATTCATCGCGACGTTCTTTCTCCCTCAAATGCCACGTTCGTCGCAAAGCGCGCCTACGAAACGCAGGAGTTTCTCGCGTCACCCGACAACTGGTTTCGCCCTGTGAATCTCGAAGTGGGTCCCGACGGCGCGCTTTACGTTTGCGACATGTACCGCAAGACAATTGAACATCCCGAATATTTGCCCGAAGCGACTCGTAAAATTACCGACTTCCAAAGCGGTAAAGACAAAGGCCGCATTTATCGAATCAGTGCGGTTGGAGTTCCGCCTTCAGGCGGAACTCCAACGAATTTCGCCAAAGCCAACGTCAAAGAACTTTGCGCCGAGTTAAATAATCCAAATCGCTGGTGGCGCATGACCGCGCATCGTTTGCTCATCGAACGACAAGACAAATCTGCGGTGTCCATTCTGAAATCTCTCGTCAAAAAAGGCAAAACCCCAGAGGCGCGAGTTCATGCGTTGCGGATTCTCGGCGGACTCGGCGCGCTCGAAGAAAAGCAAATTCGCACCGCGCTTTCCGACAAAGATCCGAACGTTCGCGAGCACGGAATTCAATTGGCTGAAGCGTTCATGTTCGGAGTTCCGCCTTCAGTCGCTCCGGGCGCGGAACCGCCTGAAGGCGGAACTCCAAACGGGACACGCTCAAACCTCGACGCGCGCATTTTAAATCTGGCGGATGATCCGAATGCGCGCGTTCGTTTTCAATGCGCATTGACCCTCGGCGAATTGCAAAATCCTAAAGTGATTCCAGCGCTGGCGAAAATTGCCGAGCGCGACATGAAAGATCGTTGGACACGCGCCGCCGTTCTGAGTTCCATCAATGGCCGGGCCCTCGAGTTGCTCACAGAACTTTTGCCAGTCGCCAAACGAATCAGCCAGCGTGCGGAAAGAACAAACGAGATCGTCTTGCTTCTACCGTTGTTGAGCGATCTGGGCCGGATTCTTGGCGCGGACAGAACAAACGCCAACGTCTCGACGTTGCTTTTGATAATATCGTCAACCAACTGGAATGATTTCGATTGGCAACTCGCGTTGTTGAGCGGATTCGCCGACGGACTTCGCAGCAGCAAAGGAAATATTGGAAAAGATTCTCCATTGAAGAGTGTCCTAGACTCCATTTCTACGGACATGTGGGACAGGCGCATTAATGAAATCATGAAACGTGCTGTGACGATTGCGACCGATGCCTCTCAAGCCCTCAGCCGCAGACTTATCGCCATTGGTTTATTGAGTCATGCCGATTTTTCAAACGTCGGTTCGGCTTTGGAAACTTCATTGAATCCGAGCCAACCTTCGGAAATTCAAATCGCGGCGGTGCGCGCTTTGACGCAAATCCCTGGAACAAACGGCGGCGTGGCTCTTGTAAAAAAAGAACATTGGAACGGTTACACACCCGCCGTGCGCGAAGCGGTTCTCGCCGCGATGACGGCGCAAACGAATTTGTTGCAGGCGTTGCTCGCGGGAATCGAAAACAGCAACGTTCCACCGTGGACCATCAATCCTGAGCGCAGAAATAATTTGATTAAGCACAAGGACGAATTGATTCGCAATCGAGCCATCGCGCTGTTCAAAGATCTCCAATCGGTTGACCGGATGAAAGTTTATGAAGAATACAAATCGGTTCTTGCGCTCACTCCGAACGCCACAAACGGACATGCGGTTTTTACCCGGACTTGCGCGTCATGCCATGTTTTTGAGAACGAAGGAAAAAGCGTCGGCCCGGATCTGACTGGTATCCGCAATCAACCTGCGGATGTTTTGTTGCTGCACATTCTGGTTCCTGAGTTCGAGATGATGCCGATTTATACGACCTACAATATTGAAACCAAAGATGGACAGAGCTTGAGCGGAATCCTCGCTGGCGAAACAGCGGCGCAGATCACGTTGCGCCAGGCGCTCGGGATCGAGTCGCTGATTCAACGGAGCAATATCGAATCGATGAAAACCAGCCGCCTCTCGCTCATGCCGCAAGAGCTTGAGAAAACCATGTCCAAACAAGACCTCGCGGATTTGATCGGGTTTTTGAAAACAGGAAACGCACGATGATAACCTCGCGGTAAGCGGAAAATCTCGTGAGACGTTGCGTCCTCATACCAAATTGCTGCAACTACATCGGACGTTGTCGAAAAATAAGTGATACAGGCGGGGTTGAACTCCATATCCTCACGCGTTAAGAATTATCTTAAATCTTCTAGAATAAATATGGATAAAAAGGGTTTTGCCAAGTTCGTTCAGCACGGCTTCAATTTCGATGGTGCTTCCATTTATTTGGGGGCAGGAATTCTTGACGGCGAGGTCGTCCCCGAGGCATCCGTCAAAATTCCTTTGCGCACGATGAATCGACACGGGCTGATCACGGGCGCGACCGGCACGGGCAAAACGAAAACGTTACAGGCGATTGCGGAAAGTTTATCTGAAGCGGGCGTGCCGGTTTTGCTCATGGATATCAAGGGCGACCTCAGCGGACTGGCGATGCCGGGCGAAGATCATCCAAAGATTCGCGAGCGGCACGAGAAGCTCGGCGCGAGTTGGGAAGCAAGCGCGTTTCCGGTCGAGTTGCTCACGCTTTCGCATGAAAAAGGAGCGCGGCTGCGTGCGACGGTGCATGAGTTCGGCCCCATTTTATTTTCCAAGATTCTTGGCCTTAACGAAACGCAATCGAGCTTGGTCGCTTTGGTTTTCAAATTTTGCGACGACAAACAGTTACCGCTCGTTGATCTGAAAGATTTCAAGAAAGTTCTCGAATACATCACCGGCGAAGCGAAGGCGAATGTGCAGGCGGAATACGGCCTCGTCTCAACCACCTCCGTCAGTTTGATTTTGAGAAAGTTGATCGAGCTGGAGCAACAGGGGGCGGAATTGTTTTTCGGCGAGCGCTCGTTTGCCGTGGAAGATTTGATGCGCGACGATGGCGGATTCGGTGTGATTTCCATTCTGCGCCTGACCGATATTCAGGATCGCCCGAAACTTTTCTCGTCGTTCATGCTGCAATTGCTCGGCGAACTTTACGCCTCACTGCCGGAAGCGGGCGACCTCGATAAACCGAAACTGGTGTTGTTCATCGACGAGGCGCATCTGATTTTTGATAACGCGGAAGAAGCATTGCTCGACCAAATCGAATCGGTGGTGCGGCTCATTCGCTCGAAAGGAGTTGGCATTTTCTTTTGCACGCAATCGCCGAAAGACATTCCCGAACCGGTGTTGAACCAACTTGGGTTGAAAGTGCAACACGCCTTGCGCGCCTTCACCGCGAATGATCGTAAGCAGATCAAAGCCATCGCGCAGAATTATCCTGATTCACCCTTCTACGACACGGAAGAAATTCTCACGTCGCTCGGCATCGGCGAAGCGTTGGTCACTGCGCTTGATGAACGCGGCACGCCGACGCCGCTTGTCGCCACTTTGTTGGCCGCGCCCAGGTCGAGAATGGGCATTCTCGCGCCGGAAGAAATTGATTCTGTGGTGGCGCGTTCGGCGATCGCGGCGAAATACAACGAGCGCATGGATCGCGAGAGTGCCTATGAAATTCTCGGCGGAAAAATCGAAGCGAGCGCGAAGGCGGAACCGCCACCGCAATCGTCTCCACGCCGAACCTGGAATCCCTCTGCGCCCGCTCGAACGGCTGA
>JBBQAX010000171.1:0-9368 GCA_038316905.1 Verrucomicrobiota bacterium
GATTTCAAATTTGCATCCGCTGTCGCCGGTTTTGGAATGATCCTGAAAAATTCAGAACACAAAGGTGAGTTTACCTTCAAGTCCGTCCTCGACGTGGCGGAAAAATCCAAAGGCGATGACAAAGAAGGTTATCGGGCTGAATTTATTAACCTGGTGAAAAAAGCGCGGAATCTGCGGAGCGAATAAGATCGGGGGAGCGCACGCGTCTCGAGTGCAGATTCGGGCGTCCCGCCCGAATCTTCGTAAAACATTTTAAAAACGGGGGAAAATTTGAGCGACAAGTTTTCGGCGGGACGCCGAAAACAGCACGCCAGAGGCGTGTGCTCCCACTCAATCGCCCACTTTTCGTTCGGCGCGATTTTTCAAAATGGCTTTGCCGTATTCGCGATTGAGTTTCGCGATGAAATCCAAACTGATTTCCTTCGGGCAAACAGCCTCGCAAGAGCCAGTCACTGTGCAATTGCCGAAACCGGATTCATCCATCGTCTTTACCATGTTCAAAACGCGTCGCTCAGCTTCTGCTTTCCCCTGCGGCAAAAGCGCGAGGTGAGAAACCTTTGCTGAAACGAACAACATCGCGGAAGCATTTTTGCACGCCGCAACGCACGCGCCACAACCAATACATGCGGCGGCATCCATCGCTTCGTCCGCGTCAAGTTTTGGTATCGGAAGCGCGTTTCCATCCGGTGTTCCGCCGGTGTTCACCGAAACAAATCCGCCGGAAGCAATGATGCGATCGAATGCGCTGCGATCCGTGACCAAATCTTTGATGACGGGAAACGCCTGAGCACGCCACGGCTCAATCGTGATGGTGTCGCCGTCGTTGAAATGGCGCATGTGCAACTGGCAAACGGTGGTTGCCTTTTGGCCGTGAGCAAGACCATCGACCATCATCGAACAGGTTCCACAAATTCCTTCGCGACAATCGGAGTCGAACGCAATCGGATCTTCGCCGCGCAAAATCAAATCTTCATTCACGACGTCGAGCATTTCGAGAAACGACATGTCAGGAATGACGTTGTTCGCTTCGTAAGTGACCATTCCGCCAGCGTCGCTCGCGTTCTTTTGCCGCCAAACTTTGAGAGTTAAATTCATGTTTTTGAAATTCTTTTGCGTTTCGTCGCGGGTTTGCGTCTTCCTTTTGGTTCAACGGCCATCGTGTGGAAACCAATCTCGCGTTTCGGCGCAACTTCAACTGTTGTCATTTCGCGGATCGCATCGAAAACAATTTTGAATCGATGATCGAATTTTTTCTCCATCTGATCCAGGCGACGAGAAAGGTCCGCATTCGAAGCGAGCCATTGCCGAATTTTTACAAACGCGCGCATGATCTCGATGTTCACCTGCACGGCGCGCGGACTGCGCAGAACGCTGGAGAGCATCGCGATGCCTTGTTCAGTGAAAACGTAAGGACAAAAACGAACGTTGCGCTTTGATGCGGTCACAAATTGTGACCGCATACTTTGATTACCTGCGACGAGTTGTGATGAGTTCAACTCCTCTAAAACGCCATTTTTGTTGCCCTTTTTTGAATTTTTTCCCGAACTCATCACAGTTTGTGATGAGTTGGAAGGCGATGCGGTCACAACTTGTGATCGCATCAACAAAGCAAATTCTTCCTTGGAAAGTTGAAACATGAAGTCGTCGGGAAAGCGTGAGAGGTTTCTTTTGACGGCTTGGTTCAAGACGCGCGCTTCGACGCCATAGAGTGCCGCCAGATCACTGTCGATCATCGCCTTTTGTCCGCGCAAAAGATAAATCAGGTTTTCGACCTGTTGCACCGGGACAACTTGATTTATTTTTTTTGTCATGCGCAATGAGGTCACAAATCGTGAACTCAAAATTTATTTGTAACTCCTCGTGCTCATGTGGACTTCTTCATAGACGAGTGGTTCTTTGTTCAAAATCGGCGGCTTGCCTTCGCCGGCATATTCCCAGGCGGCCACGTAAGAGAAGTTCTCGTCGTCACGTTTGGCTTCGCCGTCTTCCGTTTGGAATTCCGTGCGGAAATGTCCGCCACAAGACTCGCGTCGATTCAATGCATCGAGGCAAAGCAGTTCGCCAAATTCCAAAAAGTCAGCGACGCGTCCTGCGTGTTCGAGATTTTGATTCAACTCGCCGTTTTCGCCCGCGACGTTCACATTCTTCCAAAATTCTTCGCGCAGTTTGGGAATGAGTTGGAGCGCTTCCTTCAAACCTTTTTCGTCGCGCGCCATGCCGCATTTGTCCCACATGATTTTGCCCAGTTCTTTGTGAAACGAATTCACCGTGCGTTTGCCTTTAATCGAGAGCAACCGCTTCGTGCGCGATTGAACTTCCTCCAACGCTTTTTTGAATTCGGGATGATCTAGTTTCGGCTTCGGCTGCTTCTCGCTGGCGAAATAATTCCCAATTGTGTAGGGCAACACGAAGTAGCCATCGGACAAACCTTGCATAAGCGCACTCGCGCCGAGGCGATTCGCGCCGTGATCGGAAAAATTCGCTTCGCCGATCACGAACAATCCCGGAACCGTGCTCATCAAATTATAATCCACCCAGGTGCCGCCCATCGTGTAATGCACCGCGGGATAAATGCGCATCGGAACTTTGTAGGCATTTTCGCCGGTGATCTTCTCGTACATGTCGAAAAGATTTGCGTAACGTTCGCGCACCACATTTTCGCCGAGACGTTTAATCGCATCCGCGAAATCGAGATAAACACCAAGTCCGCCCGGTCCGACGCCGCGCCCTTCATCGCACGCTTCTTTTGCCGCGCGGGAAGAAATATCGCGCGGCGCAAGATTCCCGTAGCTCGGATATTTTCTTTCCAAAATATAATCGCGGTCAGCTTCGGGAATGTCCGCAGGCGCTTTTCCGCAATCTTCTTTGCGCTTCGGCGCCCAAACGCGTCCATCGTTGCGCAATGATTCCGACATCAAAGTAAGTTTCGATTGGTGGTCGCCGCTGACCGGAATGCAGGTCGGGTGAATTTGCGTGTAGCAAGGATTCGCCAGCGCTGCGCCTTTTTTGTAAGCGCGCCAAATCGCAGTCGTGTTGCAAAGTTTCGCGTTGGTCGAGAGGTAAAAAACATTTCCGTAACCGCCGGTGCCGAGAACCACCGCATCCGCAGCGTGCGCTGAAATTTCTCCGGTGACCAAATCGCGGACGACAATTCCTTTCGCGTGTCCATCAACCACGACGAGTTCAAGCATCTCGGTGCGGGGAAACATTTTTACTTTGCCCAAACCGATCTGGCGTTCGAGTGCTTGATACGCGCCGAGCAAAAGTTGTTGGCCGGTTTGACCGCGAGCGTAAAAAGTTCGCGAAACCTGCGCGCCGCCGAAGGAGCGATTCGCGAGCAGCCCCCCGTATTCACGGGCAAACGGAACACCTTGCGCGACGCATTGGTCGATGATTTTGACACTGTTTTCGGCCAGGCGATGAACATTCGATTCCCGCGCACGGAAATCGCCGCCTTTGATCGTGTCGTAGAAAAGACGGTAAACAGAATCGCCGTCGTTTTGATAATTCTTCGCGGCGTTAATTCCGCCTTGAGCCGCGATGCTGTGGGCGCGACGCGGGCTGTCCTGATAGCAAAAACATTTTACGTTGTAACCGAGTTCCGCCATGGAAGCGGCTGCCGATGCGCCCGCCAAACCTGATCCCACGATGATGACGTCGAACTTCCGTTTGTTCGCCGGGTTCACCAGCTTCAAATCGAATTTGTATTTCTCCCACTTTTCTGTGATGTGGCCGGAAGGAATTTTGGAATCGAGTTTCATTATTTCAAAACCTCCTTTCCGAAGCCGAGCAGGACGGCAATCGGAATCGAGATGTAACCGACAAAAATAAAAATCGCGATGGCCGTCGCGGCTCCGTTCAGCAGGTCTGCGTAGGATTTTTTCTTCCAGCCGAGCGATTGGAACATCGCGCGAATGCCGTGGCTCAAGTGAAGTGACAGCAAACCAATCGCAACGATATAAAACAGCGAAACCCAAAGGTTGGAGAAACCGACAATCATCATGCGATAAACGTCGTGCCGGCCTTTCCCATCGTGAAGCTCAGCGAAATTTTGCCCCGTCAAATTGACCGGTTCAACCTGCACCGTGAAATGCAGGAGATGATAAATAATGAAAAAGAAAATAATCAAACCGCTCATCATCATCGTGCGCGACGCGTAACTGGCGCTGGTCGGATTCCATTTCGCGTAACCGATGGGACGCGCGGCGCGATTTTCAGCCGTCAATTTTATCGCGGCCCAAATGTGGAGAAGAATCATGACCAGCAAACTAATGCGCGCAACCCAGAGTAGTTCGCCCAAACTTTGCAGGAACGATCCGTAACGATTGATCGCTTCGGGCCCGAGGAAGATTTGCAAATTGCCAATCAAGTGGGCGATGACAAATCCAACCATGCCAAAACCGGTAAGGGCCATGATGTATTTTCTGCCCAGAGAAGATTTAAAAACGTTCCAGAGTATGTTCATTAGAGTTGCTGAAGCGGCTGCGCGGTTCGAGCGACGCGAGGGAAGCTAATAATTGAGACGCTCAACGTCAATGCAGTCTAATGAGTATAAGCCTCGCTTCGGATTTGGTTATTCCAGCTAATTGAGATTCTGCCGGTGAACGTGGCCGGAAGTTCTCCAATCGTGTCGAACAGGTCTGTCGTTGTCACGGTGAACCTCGGCAAGACGCGGTCGCGTGGCCCAGAATTGATGTTTGCACAACGCACGTTGGACTCTCAATTTTTCAAGGTGAGTCATTGTCACGTTTCACTAGCTCCCGCCGCTACCGAACGAGTATTTGACGCAGTTGAAAAAATAGTCCGCTAAATCACCTGGATAATCAGACTCTCTATTTGATCCACCGCATCATCACAGCATAGGATCGCTGCATGGATCGAGATTCAACGCCATGATTTGGGATTTACATTGCCACTTAGCCGGTGTTCCCGGAAGCACGCCTGATGAGCGCATGGCGCAACTCGTTGAATTTGCGGATCGCATGGGGATCGATCGCCTTTGCGTTTATATGGGAATGAATTGGTCCCATCAACCGAAGCCTGAAGATTTTCGCAAACAGAATGACGAAGTGCTGCAAGCGCTCTCGCGCTGGCATCACCGGGCGTTTGGCTTTGTTTATGTAAACCCAAATTTTGCCAGGGAAAGTCTCGATGAAATCAATCGCTGCGTCGCAGACGGTCCCATGGTTGGAGTTAAATTGTGGGTTGCCGCCAAAGCGCATGTTGCGGAACTCGATCCGATCATCGAACGCGCGCACGAGTTGAAGGCGATTATATTCCAACACACCTGGTGGAAATCAGTGGGGCTTCTTCCTGGAGAATCCACACCTCTGGATATTGCTGCGCTCGCGAAACGTCATCCTCACGTCCCGCTCATTTGCGGTCACACGGGCGGCGATTGGGAACGCGGTATTCGCGCCATTCGTCGCCACTCGAATGTGAGCGTCGATCTGGCGGGGTTCGATCCGACGGCCGGTGTCACGGAAATGGCGGTGCGTGAACTGGGCGCGGAACGTGTCCTCTATGGAAGCGATGCCGCCGGGCGCAGTTTTTCGTCGCAGTTAGCCAAAGTCCTTGGAGCCGACCTTCCTGAAGCCGCGAAAAAGCTTATTCTGGGAGAAAACTTGAAGCGAATGCTGACGCCCATTCTGCGAGCGAAAGGAATACAGCTTTGATCGACACCAATATCTATCTTTCGCGTTGGCCGTTTCGCCGTCTGCCGCTGGATGAACCGCAAGCGCTCATCGAAAGACTCATGGCGCATGGCGTCACCCAAGCGTGGGCCGGGAGCTTTGATGGCCTGCTGCACAAAGACCTTTCCAGCGTGAATTCCCGCCTGGCCGAAGACTGCCGAAGGTTTGGAAAAACTCTTTTGCTTCCATTTGGTTCAATCAATCCGATGTTGCCGGATTGGGAAGAAGACCTGCGCCGTTGCCACGAACAATTTAAAATGCGCGGCATCCGGCTGCATCCGAATTATCACGGTTACAAGCTGAGCGAACCCTTTTTTGAAAAGCTCCTTCGTGCCGCGAGTGAGCGCAATTTGCTGGTTCAAATTGTCGTCAGCATGGAAGACCGTCGGACTCAGCCTGCGCTTTTTGCTGTCGAACCGGTGGATGTTCTTCCCCTTGGGAAAATCGTCTCGGTCATCCCGGGATTAAAATTACAACTTCTGAACGCCCTTCTATTGGTGAGGGGTCAGCCGTTACTCAGCACATTGGCAGCGGGAAATGTGGCGGTGGAGATCGCAACCCTCGAAGGCGCCGGAGGCGTTGCCGCTCTTCTGAAAACGGTTCCTTCTGAAAAACTTTTGTTCGGTTCTTACGCGCCATTTTTTATTTTCGAATCGGCGATCCTGAAATTGAAAGAATCCGCCCTGAGTAAAGCTCAGCTTGAAGCGATCACCTCCGCCAATGCACGGCGGTTGCTGAGCGATAAATAAAATGACCAATCCATTTTTGAATGTTCCAACGATGAATTTTACGCTGTGTCTGGTAGCTGGAATTTTATGGAGTTCCACCACCTTGCTTTTGGCGCAGAGCGGCCAGAAGGAATTTTCCCGCTTGTCGCCCGTGCCTCCCGATCAAGCGGAGAAAACGTTTGTGACGCGCGACGGTTTTCAAATGCAATTGCTCGCTGCCGAACCTTTCGTGACTGATCCCGTCGCGGCGGTCTATGACGAGAATGGACTGCTCTACGTCGTCGAGATGAATGATTATCCTTACACCGACAAAACGACGCATCAGGCCTGGAAGGACAACACGACGGACAAACCGATTGGAAAAATTCGCGTGCTCGAAGATACCGATGGCGATGGGAAATTCGATAAAAGCCACACCTTCGCCGAAAATCTTTCCTGGCCGACTGGCATTGCCTGCTGGAAGGGCGGCGTCTTTGTCACGGCGACTCCCGACATCTGGTATTTCAAAGACACGACCGGCGATCACAAAGCGGATGTGCAGAAAAAAGTCTTCACAGGTTTTCGCAAATACAACGTGCAAGCGGTGATGAACAATCCGATCTGGGGATTGGACAACCATCTGTATATCGCCGGTTCGGGAAATGGCGGGAAGATTGTTCCGGGCGAGAATTTGACGGCAAAACCGGTGGTGATTTTGCGCAATGATTACCGGGTCGATCCGGTTACCGAAGAATTTGAATTGATAGCGGGCGGCGCGCGCTTCGGGAATACATTCGATAATTTTGGGAATCGTTTTATCTGCAATATTCGCAATCCCGCGCAGCAGATAGTTTTGGAGAATAAATATTTCGCGCGCAATCCGTTCCTGCCGGTGCCCAGTGCGATTTTTGATTCGCGGGTTCCCGGCGATAATTTGCCGATTTATCGCATCAGTCCGGTGGAGCCTTGGCGTGAAGTGCGGGCGCAACGCTGGGTAAACGATCCCGCGCAAGCCCGAACGCCGCGCAGCGAACTCAGCGGAGGCGGCGTCTTCACTTCTGCAAGTGGCATCACGATTTATCGTGGCGCAGCGTATGGCGCCAAATATGACAGTGATGCATTTCTCGGTGAAGTGGCGAACAACGTGATTCACCAGCAGAAACTCACGGCGCATGGCGTGGTTTTCAAAGCAGAACCGGCCGATGGCAAAGCCGAATTCGTGGCATCCACCGACACCTGGTTTCGCCCCGTCAATTTTGTCAATGCGCCGGATGGAACATTGCACGTGCTCGATATGTATCGAGAAGTCATCGAGCATCCGTGGTCTATTCCTGATGATATCCGCGAAAGAATTGATCTCGAGAGCGGACGCGACATGGGCCGCATTTATCGCCTCGCTCCGCCCGATTTCAAACCGTTGAAACGCAAGCCGCAGCTCGGCCATGCCTCGACGATTGCGTTGGTTTCCTATCTGGATCATAAAAATGCGTGGTGGCGCGAAACCGCGCAGCGCCTGCTCTTCGAACGCCAGGATGAATCAGCCGTGAAGGAGTTGCGAAAGCTGGTGCAACAAGGTGAAACCGCCGTTGGCAGAATTCACGCGCTTTGGACACTGCACGGCCTGAAAGGGTTGTCCGAAAATGACGTCTTGCGTGGATTGAATGACGAGTCGCCACGCGTTCGCGAGCAAGCGATCAAGCTCGCCGAAGGCTTTCTGAAAACTTCCCACGCGCTGTTTGAAAAACTGTCTCAACGGGCCACTGACGCAGATGCACGGGTTCGCTTTCAACTGGCGCTCAGCATTGGGGACGTTGGAACAAACGCAGTGCCCGTTCTGATTAAAATAGCTGTTAGAGATCGTGAAGATCCGTGGATTCGCGCCGCCGTGGCAAGTTGCGAACCTGACACCTGCGCGCTACTGCTCGCCGAACTGTTGCCATCGGAGCAATTCGCCACGCAAGGCGATGGCCCGCAATGGATTCGTCAACTTGCCTTTATCCTGGGTGCGCAAAATCAGCCGGAGAATCTAAATCGGATTCTGAAAATCTACGAACACCTGCCCTACGGAAAATCCCGGGCCAATGAAATGCTCATCGGCCTGGGCGAAGGTTTGCGACAAGGCGGGAAGAATTTTAAAACTGCATTTGTTGATCAAGAAGCGTTCGGCGCAAAAGGTTTAGCCCGCATTTTATCCAACGCGAAAAGAGAGGCGCAGAGCCTGGAGATAAACTTGAATGAACGGCAAAGCGCCATTCATCTCTTGGGCTTCGATGACTTCACGAGCGCAAACCCGGTTTTGGAGAAATTGCTGGATGCGCGTCAATCCCAGGCAATTCAAATCGCAGCGGTGCGTTCGTTAAATGGATTCAAGAATATGGAAGTGGCGGCGCAACTGATTGCGCCCTGGAAAAATTTGACGCCAGCCGTTCGCGAAGAAGTTTTGACGGCACTGTTCGCCCGCAAGGAACGATTGAAACCATTGCTGGAGAATGTGGAATCAGGAGTGATTGCCGCGTCGCAGATTTCCGCCACGCGCCGGACGGCTTTGCTCACCCACGCTGATCCTGCATTAAAAAATATTGCGGGGAAAGTTTTCGGCCAGGAGATCGGCTCGCGGAAAGAAGTTGCAGAAAAATATAAAATTACCCTCACGCTGGCGGGTGACCGGCAGCGTGGCGAAAAAGTTTTCGATGAACAGTGCATGGCTTGCCATCGATTTGGTGGAAGGGGGATTGAGCTGGGGCCGAATCTGGAAAGCATCCAGCAGTGGGAGCCTGAGAAAATTCTGATGAATATTCTGGAACCAAACCGCGAAGTTGCTCCGAATCATGCAGTGTATGAAATCGAGTTAAAGGATGGCTCATCGTTGTCTGGATTGATTGCGGAAGAAACTGCTTCGAGCATCACGTTGAAACGCGCGGAAAACTCTGCTGAAACCATTCTTCGTTCGAGCATCGCAAAGATTACC
>JBBQAX010000172.1:0-9339 GCA_038316905.1 Verrucomicrobiota bacterium
AACACCGATGTCGTGAAAGTTGCAGTCTATTCAATCGCCGGATTGCTGGCCGGGGTTGCCGGTCTAATTGTCGTCACGGATGTCGGGGAAGCCGATCCGAGCAATGCCGGTTTGCTTCTTGAACTCGATGCTATCCTCGCAACCGTGATCGGCGGAACCGCACTGACCGGTGGCCGTTTTTATCTCCTCGGTTCGCTCATCGGCGCAATTCTCATCCAGACTTTGACCACCACAATTTTGACGCGAGGCGTGGATGTCGAATGGACGCAAGTGGTGAAAGCGATCGTCATTATCGCCGTCTGCCTTTTGCAATCAGAACAATTTCGGAAAACGGTTTTCGCGCGCTGGAGACGCTCTGCTGTATGAATCTGCGAGCATTAAAACGCAACATTCCCTTCGCCGCGACCGCACTCGTGTGCCTGCTGCTCTACATCGGCGCTGGAGCGAAGTTTGACAACTTTTTCTCCCTTCGCGTCTTCATCAATTTCTTTTCTGAAAACGCGTTTCTTGGAATCGCTGCTATCGGAATGACGTTCGTCATTTTGTCCGGTGGAATTGATCTGTCCGTGGGCGGAATGATTGGTCTCGTCAGCATTTTGCTCGCAGTACTGATTGAGAAAATGAATCTCCACGCGGGCATTGCCATTCCTCTTGTGTTGGTTTTAGGAACGCTTCTCGGCACGGGAATGGGCGCTCTGATTCATTACTTCGCGCTCCCACCTTTTCTGGTGACGCTGGCCGGAATGTTTTTTGTGCGCGGGGTTGGTTTGGTCCTCAGCCAGGAATCTGTTCCCGCCAGCAAATATTTCGACGCCATCGCGACGCGCATGGAAATTCCTCTCGGCGACGGAATCAATTTGCCTGCGACCGCTATTCTTTATTTCGCAGCATTTATTATCGCACTTTGGATTGCGCACTTCACACGCTTTGGTCGTAACGTTTACGCCATCGGGGGCAACGAACAATCCGCAACGCTCATGGGATTGCCTGTGGCACGAACAAAAATAGGTGTTTACGCGCTCAGCGGATTTTGCTCCGCGCTGGCAGGTGTCGTTTACACGCTTTACACATTTTCCGGAAACGCGACGGCGGGAATGGGTTTGGAACTCGATGCGATTGCGGCAGTGGTGATTGGTGGAACGCTCCTGAGCGGCGGTGTCGGCTTTCTTGCGGGAACTTTTATCGGCGTTCTGATTTTCGCGATCATCCAGACCACGATCACCTTTCAAGGCACGCTCAGTTCCTGGTGGACAAAAATCTTTATTGGCGGATTGCTCCTCGCCTTTATTCTTTTGCAAAAAGTAATTCAGGCAAAAAAATTCAAAACGAAAGCCAGCCACGGATAAACACGATTCAACACTGATGAAAACAAACTTTCACAAAATCAACTCCGTTTTTCTTACCGCAATTTTCGCCGCGCAGCTTTCGAGCTTTGCCGTCGATTATTCCAATCCTGTTTTGCCAGGCGACTATCCCGATCCATCCGTCATTCGCGTCGGTGATGAGTATTGGGCAACGGCGACCGCTTCCGAGTGGGGACCAATTTATCCGATTCTGCATTCGAAAGATTTGGTGAACTGGGAACTGAAGGGCCACATCTTTAACGAGAAACCAGCCTGGTCATCGGCGAATTTCTGGGCGCCGGAATTCGAATTTTATAAAGGCAAATTCTACGTCTATTACGTCGCCAGGAACAAAACTGATAATCGACTGCACATCGCCGTGGCCACTGCGGAGAATCCGCTCGGCCCGTGGACCGATCACGGCCCCATGATTGGTCAGCCGGAAGGTTCCATCGATGCCATTATCGAAACCGACGAGAATGGCCAGCGTTACATGCTTTGGAAAAATGACGGCAACAGCCGAGGCGAACCGACCTTCATCTTCGCGCAAAAGCTTTCCGACGACGGTCTGAAACTGCTCGGCGAAATGAAACCGCTTATTCGCAACGATCAACCTTGGGAAGGCAATTTGATCGAAGGGCCGGATGTCATCAAACACGGCGATTATTTTTACATGTTTTATGCAGGCGCAGGTTGCTGCGGAAAAAATTGCAGTTACGGAACCGGCGTCGCGCGCTCGAAAAGTTTGCATGGTCCTTATGAAAAATATTCGAAGAACCCGATTCTCACGCACAGCGAAACCTGGCGTTGTCCCGGCCACGGAACGATCGTCAGCACGCCCGATGGACGCGACTTCTTCCTCTATCACGCCTACGCCGTGAAAGGTTTTCAATTCATCGGACGACAAGGTGTTCTCGATGAAATCAAGTGGGGCAACGACGGTTGGCCAATGTTTAATAACGCAAAAAGCGTCAGCACCAGCGCCGTTTCGCCTCACGGCAAGGCGCAAAAAGTTGATCTCGAATTCATGGACGATTTTGCCACGACCAACGTCAATCTCCGCTGGCAATGGCCGCACGCGATTGATCGCAATATGAAGCTTGAGAAAGGCGAAATGGTTCTTACGTCTCCTGCCTCCCGCAGCAATGAATTGTTCGGAGCCGTCGCCGCTGTGCAAACGACCACCGCTGATTACGCCGCCACAACTTTGATTAATATCCGTGACATGAAACCCGGAACTCAGGTGGGCCTTTTTGCGTTTGGCGATTTGAATAATGCGATCGGCATCACGCTTGGGGACGGAAAGGTCACTCTGCGTCGCGAGCAGAAAAACAAATCAGAAACGCTCGGTTCCGTTGACGCGCCGTCGTCGGCAAAAGTTTATCTGCGAATGGAAGCGAAGGACGGACATCTCTTTCATTTCTCAGTCTGGGACGGCAAAAACTGGAAAACCGTCGGGCAAAAAGCAGACCTCGAAGGCGATTATCTTCCCCCGTGGGATCGCGGCGTGCGCATCGCGCTGACGGCTGGAGGAACTGAAAACGCCGTTGCGAAATTCGACTGGCTGCGCGTCGTGCCGAAATAAGTTAAGTGGGTAGCACCTGCCTCCGGCGGGTGCGAAATAAATCAAATTGCAACGCACCCGCCAGAGGCAGGTGCTACCCCATACGCATTTTCGCCAAAATGGTTCCCACAACCATCGCGATGAGATAACCGTAAGGAAGTCCACTCGCGATCAATCCCACCAACAGCACGAGGAAGAAATTGGATTTTGTATCCGTCGTGTCGCGGATCAGGAGCATTAACGCCAAACCTTCAAATAAAAGAATCACCCCCAAGATCGGCATTGGAAAAACCTGGATTACATTTTGAAATCCGCTCGCGAAAAAGAAGCCGAGAATCAGATACAGCGTTCCGTAAATAATTACCGATCCGCCGGTGCGCGCACCGAAGGCGTAATGTCCCGCCATTCCGCCGGAACCATGACACGTCGGAATCCCGCCAAACAATGGATTGATTAGGTTCATCAGCGAATAGGTGAAGCTGATTTTTCGCAGACTCGGTGCGCGATCGGGAAATAAATCTTGAGAAGTCTGCCGCGCAGCGAGAATCGAATTGCCAATTGAGAGCGGAACTTGCGGCAACGCGAGTAACAGGAACCCAGTGACCATGTGGTGCCATTCCAAAGTTTGAAGCTTCGGCAAATGGAACCCGATCGTTTGTGTCGCCGAATACAAATCTAGTTTTAGAAGCGCAATTGAATAGACGGCCCCCGCGAGCAAAACGAGAATCGCCGCGGGATATTTCCGGTTTCCGTAAAGGGCCAGACAGATGATGAACGCGATTCCGGCAAGCCAATATCCAGTCACGCCATCGCGTTGCACGTAATCTTTCAGCGCCAGACTCGCGAGTTGCAGTCCAAGTCCAAACTGGATTCCGCGCACCACCACTTTTGGAATGACGCGCGCCAGCCAGTTCACCAGTCCGGTAATGGTGAGCAGCAACATGGTGAGTCCAATCGCCAAGCCGCCACCGTACAAAATCTCTGGAGTAATTTTTTGCGCGGCTGTTTGGGCAATGACCATGACAGCGACAGCTTTGAGCGGCTGCACGGGCATTGGGATGCGATAAACCAAACCCGTGAAAACCTGAAGAGCGCCGTAAACGATCAACACACTCGCGCTGTCCAGACCGATGGCGAGAATCATCCCAACGACGAGCGGCAAATCTGTTCCTATGTCACCAAAGGCACCGGCGACTTCATTGCGATCAAATCGGATGGGAGTCGACGCGCCCGGCCCGGAGAAATGTTCCTCTCCGTGAGGCTGGTTGTCTTTAGATTGTGATGCGTCATTCTTCAACTCGTGGAAAGTTTTTCAACGATTCTCCATGAAAAGAAAGGGCTAACTTGCGATCCACTTGTAATCGGGTGTGATTAAAAGAGGGTGAGAATTTTGGAATTTGATCCGACGGACCGCGGCTGGGTTCGTGGAGAACCAGCCGCAGCGCGTTGCCAAAGAAGCGCACTTGAAAACACTTCACTGCTCTCTCACTGCGAAGCGCTGCGGCTGGTCGCGGACGACACAGCCGCGGTCCTCACCCACTTTTCACACCCCTTGTAATCGCATTTTAAGAGCTAGAAAATCCGTTCACAATTACTGGCGCGGTTTCTCGGGGAATTCCTGATTGGCGCAAGATACTCCATTGTATAATTTCTGAACGAGTCTAAACGGCCGCTGCAATAAATTTTAAAAATGAGCCTTTCCCTGAATCCACAACATCTCAAACGGTACAAGGACATCGCGATGCTGCTGTTGAAATACGGCAACGCGGATATGGTCCACCAGTTCGGCTTGCGCTCAGCTTTGAATGACGACGATTTTGCCACCGGCCAAACCAGCCCGCCCGAAGAATTGGCCAATGATCTGGAAAAGATGGGTCCAACCTTCGTGAAGCTTGGCCAGATTCTCTCCAGTCGCGCCGATCTTTTACCCGCGCCCTATCTGGATGCGCTCTCCCGGTTGCAGGATAAATGCAAACCGTTTTCGTACGAAGAAGTTGAAACGATTGTCACCGCAGAACTTGGCGTGCGCATTTCCAAAGCATTCTTGCGATTCGATCGTGAACCACTGGCGGCTGCCTCGCTCGGGCAAGTGCATCGCGCAGTATTGCGGGATGGCCGACAGGTCGTCGTCAAAGTTCAACGCCCGGATATCCGCCAGCAAATTGCGAAAGACCTGGAAGTGCTGGAGGAGATCACGGAATTTTTCCAGAAGCACACCAAGGTGGGAGAGCGTTATCAGTTCGCCAAAATCTTTGATGAATTTCAAAAGACGTTAATCCATGAACTCGATTACCTGCGTGAAGCCGCCAACCTTTCTGCCATTGGCGAAAATCTTAAAGAGTTTCCGCGTATCGTGGTACCCGGTCCGGTTGCTGATTATACGACACGCGCCGTCCTGACGATGGACCACATTCCCGGAAAAAAAATTACTGAGATCGAACCGTTGGAACGAATGGAACTGGACGGCGCACCTTTGGCCGATGAACTTTTCAAGGCTTATCTCAAACAGGTTTTGGTCGATGGTTTGTTCCACGCTGATCCACATCCTGGAAATATTTTTCTGATGGATGACCATCGCATCGCCTTGTTGGATCTAGGAATGGTCGGACGAACGACGCCGGAGATGCAGGAAAAATTGCTCAAACTTTTGATCGCCATTAGCGAAGGCAAAGGCGAAGAAGCAGTCGCGTTGGTCGTCAACATGAGCCAGACTACGCAATACTTCGACGAGCCGGAATTTCGCAGGTCCATCGCGAGCCTCGTGGCTGAACAACAAGACAACACCCTCGATAAGATCGATGTCGGGCGCATTCTGCTGGAGGTCGGTCGAAGTGCGGGAGAGAACGGACTGTTCGTTCCCGTCGAGCTGACGATGATGGGAAAAACTTTGCTGCAACTCGACCAGATCGGTCGCGGATTGGACGATAAGTTCAATCCAAACGCGGCCATACGACGACACGTTTCGGACATCCTGAATCGTCGGATGAAACGAGAGGTCACCCCGGGCAACATCCTAGCGTCGCTACTCGACCTGAAAGATTTCGTCAGCGGATTACCGCGCCGGATGAACAAGGTTTTGGACGCGGTCGGTAGCTCAGAACTGGAAATCAAAGTCCGTTCGCCGGACGTGGAAACAATTCTGGAAGGTTTCCATAACGTCGCTAACCGCATCACCACAGGATTGATTCTAGCGGCGCTGATTGTCGGAGCAGCCTTGCTGATGCAAGTGCGGACCGAGTTCACGATCTTAGGCTATCCTGGTTTGGCCATGCTGTGCTTTATGACGGCTGCCGGAATCGGATTCTGGCTCGTAATCAGCATTGTCTTCAACGACCAAAAGTCCAAACGAAGGCAGCGAAAATCAAAATGAAGCAATACCCGGCGGAGTAGTTTCAGCCAAAAGCCCGCGACAAACAAGCTGCCCTTGCCACCTCTCCAGGAAAGATCACGTCTTCTCCAACGGACAGCTTGTTTGTCGCGGGCCTTTGTTGGGAAGTCCCGCGTTAAGATTTCTGAATTCGCGGGGACTTGACTGCCACGGGCGGGGCGGGGACGAATTTGAACGAGGAAGCTTTCCGAGCCTAACACCTCTTTTACAGGGCTCACCTTAGCCTTATTTTACTGGTGTTCAAGATACTTTGAATCGCCACTTCAACGCCAAGCAATTGCTTTCTAAATGCCCCTTCATTGCTAGGTGTAACTTTAGGTGAAGAATTTTTGAGAAAGTGTTTTCTCGGAGTGTTTGTAGTTATTATGGAACTTTTCACAAGACGTTGTTCGGTCGAATATTATCAAGAACTATGCTCTACGCTGGCATCGCCACTTGAATGAAAGAAGGCACGCGATACTACTGATGAGGAGCCAACCGGTATTGGTTTGCTCCGGAACCGTGAGTTGCCTTCCGGTCTGCCCGCTTATCACGTCGAACCCAAAGTTGCCGGAAGTCAGTGTGGCGGGATCTGTCGTGCTCTGGAAGGTAAAGCCGCTTAGTGAGCCTCCAATCGGAACATCAGTCGCGGGGGATAACGAAAACCAATTCAATTCGTCCACCAACGGCGGCAATGGAGCAAAAAAGTCCCAACCACTTGGGAAGCCGATGACGCTAGTATGGTCCAAACCGAAGACGCTAAAGCCATGGAAAATGTTTAATCCGCTAAGAGATTCACCGAATTGATTGTTGAGCGTTAGGCTGTAATGAAACATTCCCCCGCCCAAATCATCAACGGTGAATTCCAAAGGAATCGCCGACGTCCGTGTGGTTGTCGCCGCAGCCAGGACGATGACGAAAAGACAAATCCTCATCCATCGGCCCAAGGAAATTACCCGTTTCACAGCGTGCTTTGGGTTGAAGACCATAATTTTATTCAGTGATAAGAGCATGTATCCTCCAATTCAATTTTATGGCAGCCAGAGACGATAAAAACGCGTGGGGAAATTCGTTGCCTGTAAGTCCGAGAACAAAGCCAAACCATTGGGAACAGTCGTTGCCGTGCCGATGGTCGCCCAAGAAGGATTAATCATGTTTGTCGTCGCCTGAACCAGATAGCTAGTATTGGGAACCCCCGATGCCATTACTTGGACGGTCCCGTTTGACAGCGTCGTCACGGATTGGATGATAGGAGGACCCGATCCAATCGGGGTGATTGTCAATTGCATGTCGGCGCGTCCCGGTTCCCCAGTGCCATTCAAGAAGATCGCGCCGGTTTCGGCATCAGAAATTTTGACCTTGACGACACCACCAGCCTTGCTGGCCTCGAAGTTGATGATGGTGGGTACGCCGTTGACAGTCCCCAGACCCTGCCCCTCGGCCGTGAAGTTGCCCCCACCCAAAGAACTGCCTTCGACGAGCGAAAATGACAGTACTTCAATCTCCGTCCGGGTGAGAAAGTCGAAGGCCGTGAGGCCGCCCGCAGTCGGCCCGGAACTGCTGAAATTGCCTGCCGTGTCCTGACTGGCCGATCCGTTGAGTGCTAGGCGCACAATGGACGCTTGTCCAGCGGACGCCAAATATTTTCCTGCGCCATTCAAGTTGTAGGAAAGATCAGGAGCCGAGTTGGTCGTTTCGACGTAAAAACCCACAAATCTTTGGCTGGCATAGTTGGTGTCTGGATTGCGTATCACACCATTCGTGTCAACAATAGTCGAATGAGAAATGTTCTCGAAACTGTTCGATATCGTATTGCCTTCTTCGTCAACGAATTCAACTGGCTCTCCGTCAACCCATTCAACTTCATACCCGCTTACAATGCCGTTTGATCCAATCAGTGTGGTGATCGACGTGACCATCGCAAGATGTCCAGAATAATTTGTCTTGCCACTGGCGCTGTTGGTAACCGAATACCTAAAGGCGATTTCCACATCTGCGCCGTTACTAATGGCGTTTGCCACTTTAATAAAGTTGGTAACTGCAACTATCGTCGTAATCCCCAGTCCATTCGTGCTTACATATTTGTCCTTGCCTTGCTTATATGCCACTGAACCCGTTCCCGTTCCGTTTGTGCCCAGACTAGAGTTCATATAGTTTGAACCCTTGAGTGTGTCGTAGATGTTTTGCACGGTGTTGGTAAAGGCCGGGTTGTTCCGGGTCAGATATTTGATCGACTGAGCTGCGGATGCAGGTACACAGCCGTTGAGGTCTTGGTTCGTAACCACTGGTATATCACTGAAATTGGTATAACCAATGGCAACTTTGTTTATCGCCGATTCCCCAGGGAATGCGCCAACGGCATTAAACGCCGGGGCTGGTGCTGTTTGTCCGGAATTGCCAGAGAAGATTATGCCGTCCATTACGCCGCTGAATCCTCCATAAAGAACTCGGGAAATGCCGACGCCGGAAAGAGTCATGGGACCGAATGGGGCCACGCCAAGTGGGATGTCATCAATGGTGACCCTGTAATGAAGTGAAGCTACACGGTTGGAGCCACGGGGCACTCCAAGGTCGAACCGTAATGTCTTAGGATAACCATTATCAAACTCGCTGAGATTATTGAATACAACTGGGGCGTTCATCACGGCCCAGTTATTGGTGCTACCGCCCGGAACAGTTGTGACGATGTTGACATAGCCGACAAATGAGTTCCCCGTCTGCGTGAACAAGTTCGTATCAGCACTGGAGAAGCGCAGGGTTACCTTTCCCCAATCCGACTTTTCGCTGGTAAAGCCCCCGTTGTTATCAAGCCAATCAAGCTGATGAAATGAGATGTCAATGGCGGACATCCGTCCATTGCCGATCAGTAACAGCAATAACCAGATAGTACACTGAGCCGCACCCCCTCGCACCTTTGCCATGAGGCGGCGAAGCAACGTTATTTCTGTAAATTGATTTTTCATCTTAAAGTGGGTGTTGGGTTGGGATTAGTTCTTCATGGTGAGGTAAAGAGTTCCGGATTCCCAGTCGTCGCTGATTTCGTTTAAGAGGGCGGTGACGAGGCG
>JBBQAX010000173.1:0-9321 GCA_038316905.1 Verrucomicrobiota bacterium
AGGCAACGAAGCTAAGTTGATGCTCGGACGCACTCCAGGAAATATCGTCGCCATTCGACCGATGAAAGACGGCGTGATCGCCGATTTCGAAATCACCGAAGCGATGCTCCGTCATTTCATTCAAAAAGTGCATCATCGCAAATTAATTGCGCCGAGAGTCGTCGTGGCGGTTCCGTCTGGGATTACCGAAGTTGAAAAACGGGCAGTGAAAGATTCCGCGACTCATGCTGGCGCGCGCGAAGTATATTTGATCGAGCAACCGATGGCTTCGGCAATTGGTGTCGGTCTCCCGGTCCATGAACCGGCAGGCAACATGATCGTCGATATTGGCGGGGGCACCTGCGAGATCGCGATTATTTCTTTGGCTGGAATTGTTTTCAGCCGGAGTTTGCGCGTTGGCGGAGATGAATTTGACGAGACAATCGTCGCGCATATGAAGCGCGCCTATAACTTAATGATCGGTGAACGCACCGCGGAAGAAATTAAAATTCGTATCGGATCTGCTTTTCCGCTGGAGCAAGAATTAACCATGGAAGTCAAAGGTCGCGACCTCAGCGCTGGTTTGCCCAAAACGCTTTCCGTCCGTTCGCAGGAAATTCGCGAAGCTCTGAAAGAACCGCTTTCCAGTATTTTGGAATCGATTCGCATCACACTTGAACGTTGCCCACCGGAACTTTCCGCCGACTTAGTTGAACGCGGAATCGTGATGGCTGGCGGCGGCGCACTGTTGCGCGGCATAGATCGCTTGGTCGCTGAAGAAACCGGGTTGCCGGTTCACATCGCCGACGATCCGCTCAGCGCAGTCGCCGAAGGAACGGGCCGTGTGTTGCAAGAACTCGCATTCCTCAAGCGCGTCGCCTCTTCCAAAACTTAATTTTTCTCGCGTTCATCCAAATACGGCGGCGTCTCGGTGAGGCCGCAGTTGGGTGAAATGTTTAAGAAGCCTCAATACATCGCATTGGCTCTGGTAGCCGTGACCGCGCTGATTATTTTTAATCTGCCAGCGCAAACGATGTCCCGAACCAAACTCGCGTTCAGTGGATTCTTTGTCCCACTATTCGGTTTGGCCGATTCTTCCAAACGGGTTCTTCAAAAAACAGGCGACTCCATTTTACCTCGTGGCGTTTTAACCAAAGAAAACGAACAACTCCGCCGCGAAAACCAACAGCTCAAAGTCCAGTTGATGCAGAACGCCGAAATCACACGCGAAAACGCACGATTGCGCACTGCGGTCGGCTGGCAAAAACAAACACCGTGGAAACTCAAACTCGCCCGTGTCATTGCCCGGGATCCTTCGAGTTGGTGGCGCACCATTCAAATTGATGTTGGTTCCCAACACGGCATCCGTCCGAACCTGCCAGTTTTGGTGCCTGAAGGTCTCGTCGGCCGTATATCTGCCGTGGGCGCGACACGCTCCCAGGTTCTGCTTTTGGGCGATCCCAATATGCGGGTGGGCGCCTTGGTGCAGGACAAAGATGCGCGCGAAAATGGAATTGTCATTTCCAGTTCCAGTCCGCTTGAGCAAAGCATGGTCACGTTCCAATATTTCTCGCGGAGCAGCGTCATCAAGCCCGGGCAAAATGTCATCACCAGCGGTGAAGGAGGAGTTTTTCCGAAAGGCATTCCAATCGGCCAGATCGTGGACATCCGCGACAACAGCCTCGGACTTTCAACAGATGCCCGCGTCCGCGTGAGTGCCGATTTAAATTCGTTGGAGGAAGTTTTGGTGATGTTTCCATGAACGCACTGAATCCCATCATCGTTATACTCGCGGCGTTTTTGGCAATTTATTTTCAGTCGTCGTTTGACCTGTTTCGCAATCTTTTCGGTGTGCAAATTGATCTGCTGCCAGCATTGATGGTGTACACCAGCTTGACTCTTGGAATCGTATCCGTCGCATTATTCGCGCTCGTGAGCGGACTTCTGTTTGATTCACTTTCCGCCAATCCGTTTGGTATTTCGGTCTTCCCGCTTTTCCTGATTGGATTTGCACTTCACCGATTTCATGGATTGCTTTTGCGCGAACAAATCTCTGCGCAATTCGCCTTTGGCGCAGGCGCGAGCCTCCTCTCTCCTTTGATCACGCTTTTGATTTTGTTGAGCGGCAACAACAACCCGCTCGTCGGTTGGGGAACGATCTGGCAATTGCTCGTGCTGGGGTTGACCGGCGGTTTATTGACCCCGGTTTGTTTCTGGATTCTCGATCGGATTAGCGGTGCATTGAACTATCAGCCAATTGCGCAAACGAGCTTTCGCGCTGACCGTCAAATAAAGCGAGGACGCGGCTAATGCTTATCTTTGACCAACTCAAACGTGAGGACCGGAAGCTTCGGGCGATTTCGCTCGGTGTGTTGCTGGGTTTCGGGATTTTGCTGATCGGACTTTGGTGGGTGCAAATTGTTTCCGCCAAACGTTACGAGGAAAACCTGAAGAACCAACAATTCCGCTCCGTGCGGGTTCCAGCTCTCCGCGGGAAAATTTTAGATCGCCACGGCGAAAGCCTCGCGGAGAACCGCCCGCGTTTTGACGTGAATCTTTACCTCGAAGATTTGCGAAGCCAATTTACTTACGAATATACGAATCACGTCGTTCCCGAATATGTCCGGCAACATCCAGAGCTGATGCAACCCGTGAAACAATCAGCGATAAAACGGTTTTTTTCGTTTGCTACGGAAACATTCGGAGCAGAACCGAAGCCCCAACCGAAAGCCCGAGCTCGATTACCACTCGCCGTTCGCACGGAACTTGAAGCGGAAGCCCGCTATCGGGTCGTCAGTAATATCACCGCGCAAATCACCACCCGGTTGCAAAATCCTGCCATATTGGATACGACCCTTTTCAGCCGCCATTATTACCAGAAACGATATATTCCACTCCCGATTTTGCAGAATCTGACTCCTAAACAAGTCGCGATTTTTGCGGAACAATTTACGGGGCTTAACGGGGTTGAAATGGAAATTCAACCGACGCGAACGTATCCAAACGAAACCTCTGCCGCGCATTTACTCGGTTACATCCAGCGGAATGATCAACCGAACACCGATGAAGAAATTGATTACAAATATTATCTACCAGACTACGTCGGCATCACCGGCGTGGAAGCCAGCTTCGATGACGCTTTGCGCGGACAAGCGGGAGTGAAATCCTTGTTGGTGAATAATATTGGGTATCGACAACGAGAAGAAATGTTGAGCGTCACCGAGCCGGGACGAAATCTGGTGCTGACGATTGATTTGAAAATTCAGCAAGCTGCCGAATCGGCATTGGCCGCGGCGATGCCGAATGTGCGCGGCGCAGTTGTAGTCATGGATGTTCGCAACGGCGATGTTTTGGCAGTGGTTTCTGCGCCCGCTTTTGATCCAAATGTTTTTCCAGCCGGCGTTTCATCGGCGGAGTGGAAAATTTTGAATAACGAAAAATACAGCCACATGTTCAATCGAGCGACGTATGGCGCGTATCCGCCGGGATCAATCCTGAAAATTCTCACCGCGATTGCCTGTTTTGAAAACAACATCATGAGTCCTTCCGAAATGTTTCATGATCCGGGATATTATCAGGATCAACGAGTGCTCGGACGGCGGAGGATTGAATCCCTGGCACCTGCAGGCGATTACGATTTCAAACGCGCTTTCCTTAAATCGAGCAACACCTACTTCATTCACTTCGGGTTGAAAGCAGGATTGAAGAAGCTTGTGGAAGTGGGCGAACGATTTCACTTGGGAGAAAGCACCGGCGTTTTGCCGGGCGAAGAAGTCGCGGGAGCTTATCCGGATTCAAACAACCTCTCGGGTTGGTATGCAGGGGACACGGCGAACCTTTGCATTGGACAGGGCAAAGTGACGCTGACTCCGATGCAGGCAGCCGCAATGACCGCAGCGATTGCAAACGGTGGAAAACTTTTTTGGCCACGCATCATTCGTGAACTTCTCCCTCCTGAAGCAATTGACTCGGACCTTAAATCGTTTCAGCCTGGAAGCCTGCGAGCCGACACACGTTTGAATCCAAGACATTTGCAGATCATTCACCAGGCCATGCTCGCTGACGTCGAAGACAAGGACGGAACGGGCGCAGCGGCACGCGTTGAAGGATTTCGCGTCGGCGGCAAAACCGGCACGGCGGAAGGAACCAAAGAACAAACGACTTGGTTCACTTCCTTTGGCCCAATGGAAAAACCGCGCTACGCCGTCGTGGTCATGGTGCAGGCCGGCGTCTCTGGCGGGGGCACTTGCGCTCCGGTGGCTGGAAAAATTTACAAAGCAATTTTGAAATTGGAACAAACCCGATCAGCCTCGCCAAACACATTGGCTGAATTGAACTGATGTACGAAACCAACTTAAACGAACGGAAATCGTTCTTCGATTATCCATTGCTCCTGGCGGTGCTGGGATTGATAGGAATTGGGATTGCGTTCATTTATAGTGCCTCTTTCGCCAACGAATCAGTGCGCGAATTGCCATTATTCAAACAGCTCTATGTCAAACAGATGGTTTGGTACAGCATCGGATTCGGCATGGCTGTAGTGCTTTGCATCTTCGATTACCGAACGCTCGCACGCTGGTCGCTCGTCGGATACTGGATTTCAATTCTACTTTTGATCGCGGTGATGCTTTTCGGCACGGAACGTTTTGGAGCAAAACGCTGGATTCTAATGGGGCCGTTTCAATTGCAACCTTCCGAGTTTGCGAAGATTGCTTTCATTCTAATGATGGCCAATTTTCTGAGCCGTCCGAAGGAGGAGTTGCGACGCGGAAAAATTTTCTTCACCGCCCTTGGCATGATTGCCCTGCCCTTCGTGCTGATCCTGAAAGAACCCGATCTCGGCTCCGCTCTCGTTTTTTTTCCGGTGGGGTTATTAATGATGTTCGTTGCTGGCGTGCCTCTTTCTTATCTCTTCAAATTCGTCGGCGGTGGCGGTGTGCTCGTCGCTCTGATTCTCGTCGAAGTTCTGTTCGTCCCAATTGATTCAAAATTCCAACTCATCAGATTGGAGAATTATCAACGGCATCGGTTGCTCACCTATTTCGGTAAAGATCTCGCTCCCCCGAACGCCACCCCGGCGGAGCGCAAACAAGCGCAAATCCTGCAAAAAAATAAATCCTACAACGTGGATCAGGCGCTTATTTCAGTCGGCTCGGGAGGGCTGACTGGCAAAGGCTGGCGTGAAGGAACCCAATATTCTCTCGGTTTCCTTCCGCGAGCGGTGGCACACAACGACTTCATTTTTTCTGTCATTGCCGAGGAAAAAGGATTCGTTGGCAGCGTCATGGTTTTGACGCTTTACACAATTGTCCTGTTTAGCGGGATTAAAATAGCCAGCCAGGCGCGCGATCGTCTGGGGAAAATTCTGGCCGTTGGTGTCGTGGCGCTCTTATTCAGCCACATCTTCATCAACATCGGCATGAACATTCGGTTGATGCCAGTGACGGGTATTCCACTGCCGCTGCTTAGTTACGGCGGGTCTTCGGTGCTCTGCTCGTTAATCGCCATTGGCATATTGCAAAACGTCCACATGTATCGAAGGGCATATTAAATTAATATGAGTGATAGAAATTTCTCGCGTCGCCGCCGTGGCGGAATGCGATTCCGTCCACCAGGCGGTTTAAATCCTAACCAAAAGCCAGACCGCGCCGCTAACGAAGCTCGCGCCGATGCACTCGGCGAAAAATCGGGAGGCGTCGATCCCATTTATGACAAAGCGCGCCATGAGCAGGAAATTGAACGCGCAGAAAATGTTGCGGCCGGATTGCCGCCGCAAGGACTCCCACCAGCGGAAGAGGAGCACGAACATTCCAAAAAGGATTTTCGCGAACCGGATTTAAAAACTCCGGCGCAAGTTGAGGAAGTTCCGTATCAACCGGTGAAAATCGCCGATCCTGTTCCGCAAGGCCTTGTTGAAAGCATCAAAGCCGCCGCGACGAAAGTGATCAAAAAAGTTCAAGCGTTGATCCGTCCGGTCAAACGCACAAACAAGGAAGTCATCATCAACGCCGAGTCATTGGAAATCCGGGTTGCTGTTCTTGAAGAAGGAAAGCTCGAGGAGTTCACCATCGAACGCACGACCGAAGAGCGTTTGGTTGGAAGTATTTTCAAAGGCAAAGTCCGCAATTTGGAAGACGGATTGAAGGCGGCTTTCGTCGATATCGGCTTTGAGAAAAACGCGTTCCTGCACTATTGGGACATCGTTCCCAGCAGCTTTGACAGTGGCGTTGAACTTGTCGAACGCGGGAACAAACGACGCGATCGTCCCCGGATTACGCAAAAGGATATTCCCCGTCTTTATCCACCGGGAAGCGAAATTATCATCCAGGTAACCAAAGGTCCCATCGGCACCAAAGGCCCGCGGGTCACAACGAACCTGGTTTTGCCCGGACGTTATTTGGTGCTGCTGCCGAACTCCGATCAATGCGGTATTTCGCGCAAAATTGAGAATCAGGAGGAGCGTCAACGTTTGAAAAAGATTTTGCGCGAACTGACAATTCCCGAAGGCATGGGTGTCATTATGAGAACGGTCGGCGAAGGACAGCGCGCCGCGTATTTCGTGCGCGACCTCGCCTTGCTGATGGAGGAATGGAAAGGCATTCAGGAGAAAATTAAATCGCAACCGCCCGCGACTTGTGTTTTCCAGGAACCGGATTTGATCGAACGCACCGTGCGTGATTTTCTGACCGAAGATATTGAACGGATCGTGGTTGATAGCGCCAAACCTTACGACCGAATGCGCGAAATGATTTCAAAAATTTCCAAGCGTTCTGCCGACAAGGTAAAACTCTACACGGAATCGCAACCGATTTTTGACCGGTTCAACATCACCAAACAGTTGGAGAACACATTCTCGCGACAGGTGCACTTGAAGAGCGGCGGTTATCTCGTTATCGACGAAACTGAAGCGCTGGTCGCGATTGACGTGAATACCGGACGTCACAAAGGAAACAAAGATCAGGAGGGCACGATCTTCAAAGTGAACCAGGAAGCGGCGGATGAAATCTCACGTCAACTTCGCTTGCGAAACATGGGCGGATTGATCGTCCTCGACTTTATCGACATGAAATCGCGCCGTGATCAACAGGCTATTTATCAACGCATCAAAGAAGGTTTGCGGCGCGACAAAGCGAAAACTCACGTCCTTCCGATCTCGCAACTCGGCTTGATGGAAATGACGCGTCAACGTCATTCTGAAAGTGTGCGCTCGGCCGTGTACGACGATTGTCCGTATTGCAAAGGCCGCGGCAAAGTGAAGAGTTCCGTCACGATGAGCGTGGAGATTCAACGCAAGCTCAGCGAGATTCTAAAGAAACGTCAGCGGGATGAATCTGACTTCCAATTGCGAGTTGTGGTGAATCCAACTGTGTTGGAACGCCTGCGCAACGAAGACGAAAGAATCATCACCGAAATGGAAAAGCGTTATTTCGGCAAACTTCTGTTTCGTCCCGACCCTGCGTTCCACCCGGAGCAGTTCAAGATTATCAACGTGGCGACGAATGAAGAACTAGCGAGCGGCGCTTAAGTTGTCCTCCCAAAGTAAAAAAAGCCCCGCAGCAATGCGGGGCTTTTCCTTAAATCGTCGGTGTTACTGGCGGATTCTTAAAACTCACGGATCAAAATAAACCAGGCACAATCATTTTTATCATCACCGGCGATCACCAAGGAATCCTCCTTCGTGATTTTTTCCGTGATCTTGCGCACATGTTTCCCTTCGCCGTAAACATTGATCTCGTAACGATGTTCATCCAGTTGTTTGACCTTAATGTCGCATTTTTTACTGAGCGAAATTTTCTGGGGGTCCTGGTCCAACGCGATTTCTTTACGGTTGACGGTGTAATATTTCTTCCACTTAAACATCCCGAGTTTTTTTGCCAGCAATGGTTCCAACGATTTATGCTTGGAAGTGCCCTCGTCATTTGTCCCCCAGACCAGATGCACTTCTAATTTTGAGTCCGCCGCTGAAACTTGCGTTGCGCCAGCAGAAGCCATCAGCACAAAGCAGGAAAGCCATGTGAATGCTTTGGAAGCTGAATTTTGAAACATTTTCATCATGTAAAATTAATCTGCGCTTGAATCAACGATGTCGTCTGCTTCACGGTCAAATAGATAAACTACCGTCATACGCTCGGCGTCAGACCGAAACGTAATCACGCCCATTTCGTCACCCGAGCCTTCGACTTCACCAGCAGCGTACTTCGTCGGGCCATTATTGAATGCGATAAACGAAATTACCAACACGCCACAAGCTGCGGCTAAACCGCCGGCAAACCGTGCATAAACCGGCTTCCACCAGGAGTTGGATTGGCTGACCGGCCCTTGCCCTGCGCGTTCGATTTCTTTTTGAATCTTGCTCCAATAAAACTCGCGCGTCTCCGGAAGTTTCAATTCCGGTTCACCCCCGTGCAGAGCGCTCTTGACCATTCTCAACTCTGCCAATAGCAATTGGGCCTGGTGGTCCGTGGTCAATAACTCAGAAATTTCACGCTCATCCCGTCCGGAAAGTTCTCCGTCCAGATACGCCTGCAATTTGATTTTGTTTTCTTCGTTCATTGTAACTCGTCTCGTTTAAAACCGGCCAGCAACGCCGCCATTTTCCGTCGCGCATAAAACAGCCGCGACATCACCGTGCCAATCGAACACGCCATTCGCTTCGCAATCTCCTTGTACTCCAGATCTTCAAACTCATGCAGAATCAACACCGTTCGATGTTCCACTGAAAGCTTCCCGAGCGCTTCATCAATTCGTTTTCGCAACTCCGTTCGCTCCAGACCTTCCGTCGGATTCACCGTCACTACTGGCATCTGACGTTCGACACCGCCTGATTCTTCATCTAAAACTTCAATTGATTCTGCGCGATGTCTTTTGTTTTTCCGCAACTGATCAAGGCATAAATTGATCGTAATTCGCGTCATCCACGTTGCGAAACTGGAGTCTCCCTGAAACTGAATCAATCTCTGCCACGCTTTCACCCAGGCTTCCTGAGAAAGATCAAGTGCCTCGTCTTCATTTCGCATCATCGAAAACGCCCTCGCGTAAATCTTGTCCCGATGTCTAGAGATCAATTCTTCGAAAGCGAGCATGTCGCCCTTTTTCGATGACTTCACCAGGAGTTCATCTGCTTGGGTCGTGTAATCCTGACTTTGCGACATGGGGTTTGACGGGGACTTTTTCGCGGATATTCAGCAGCGTTAAAGTTTTCCTTTGGTGCTCGGCAACTGATCCAGAATTCGAGGATCACGCTGACAGGCGAAATCCGCCGCGCGGGCAAACGCTTTGAACAAACCCTCAACAACATGATGCGGTTCTTCGCCGTAAAGCAGTTCCAAATGCAGGTTGCAA
>JBBQAX010000174.1:0-9278 GCA_038316905.1 Verrucomicrobiota bacterium
GTTGGCTGAATACTTGTCGTATTTTTCTCAAGGGCACGGATTTCACCCTGCTTCTTGCGCTTGTCCTCTTCGGCCTGCTTAATCTTTGCGGACAGCGCGGCAATTGCTTTGTTTAGCCCATCCTTTTTTGAGGAGTATGCGGCAAGCTGCGCCTTAATTTCATTCTCCAGCAGAAATTTCCATATTTCGCTGGTCAAAACTCGCCGTTCCTGCGCGAGATTTGAAACCATCGTATTGTGTTTCTGAATCGTTTCATTTGCAGCAGAGACTAGATCCTTCGCTGCATTGAGCACATTTGCCAACGGTTCGAGTTCCATACTTTGGCTGGACTCGCGCTGCTTCTTCTCGATTTGCTGGATGTTGAGTCGAACGTTGACATCAAGAAGGTCTTTTTCGGACTTGAGCTTTTCGGCATCGAGAAATTTTGACGGTGCGTTCAACATTGCTTGGATGGTTTGCTGCAAACGCTCGCTCTCGGTCTTGTAGTCCGTCAAAAGTTGGGCAATCGCCTTGGTGTCCTTTTCAAACTGCTCATCAAAATACTCGTTTAGGCTCTTGGTCAGCGATTCAGGAGTGGTTTGCTGGCAAAATGGGCAAAAGTCATCGTTAACCGCATAAAAGGCTCGACCTTCCTTGACCCAATCGCTGTTGCCAAGTTTTTGAATCATTGCAGCGATATCAACATCCGTTTTACCGATGATCTTCTTCTTAAGGATTGGATTCGATTCACACGCCAGTAATTTCGCGAAGTCCAATTCTGGAATCAGTGCGGCCTTCTCCGGTGTTTCGCCAAAGATGCTCTCTGCTCTTTTCTCCAAGTCCGCGAATGACTTTAAGGCGGATGTGTTCGTTTTCGACTCGGTTAGAATCCGCTCTTTGAAAAGACGTTTGTTGCCACGTACACCCGTAAATGCACCTTGCAATTTCTCATCATGCTTCTGCTTGAACACCCAACACTGTTCATCGAATTCACTTTCCAGCGTCGCCAACCCAGCTTTGAGTCCGCCGTTTCCATCTTCACCCTGAAGCGTTTCCGTGAAGGTCTTGATGTTATCTACGTAGCCGTCCAATTCTGTCTTCGCGGCTGAAATCTTGTCCAACGTTGCCTTGTCTTTTTCCCCAAGAGTAAAAATCCCCTTCAGGTCCACGGTTTGACCAAAATTACGGTCGATGAAATCACGGTTGTAAACCAAAGCTTGAAGTTTAACCCCACCTCGCCATGTGACTTTACAAAAGGGAAAACGCGTCTCGTCTGCGATGACTCTTGAGACGGTTGTCTTTCCTGTCCCGTTTCCACCGTAGGTAAAATTGAATTTCGAGAGCCCAGCAAGCATCTCGGGCGCATCTCCATAACTCGCCGCCGTTTGGATTTGTATGCTCTCAATCATGGTCAAACATGTCCGGTTGGAATAATTCGATTTGTTAGCCGAGTTTGCATTAAGCAAGGACGTGCGCAAGCGCGCGAATTCTTGTCTCCTCACCCCGGCCCTCTCCTCATCCGATGAAGAGAGGGAGAATTATTTTGTGGGACGATTTCCCAGGGTGCTAGCGCACGACCACTGGGCCACTGTCGCACCAACCCTGGGCTAATTTCCGATGCGCTTTCAGCGCATAAAAAAGTGGGACATTATTTGGGACGCGGTGGAACGCGATCCCTACCGAGATTTGCCAGCGCAGTTCGGCAAGTTTGCGGGCGAGTTCCTTCACTTCTATTTTTCTTCCGGCGTAATCAACTTCACTTTCGGAAAATAACTCTGATAGCGCGCGTTATCGCGGGTAACGAGGAGCAAACCTTCGACTTCGGCGTGCGCGCCGATATAAAAATCCGGCAACGGAGAGGTCTTTGCGCCGCCACGTTCTCGATAGGCGAGGAACGCTTCGCTGGCGCGATAACCCGCTTCGTAAGAAAGGCGCAAGCGTTGAAAGAGGGTCGGACGCAGCCAGCGGTCCAGCGCGGCTTGCGAATCGAATGCGGGAGCGAGTTCGGCTTAGATGATTGGATTAATCAAGATATGTCCCTCGGCGGCGGCTTCGCGGAATTGTTCGCTGGATCACTCCAGCCACTTCGCATCAGCGGTGACAATGTCGAGCAGGACGTTGGAGTCGAGCATTCGCGGCATATCAACCTTCGCGCGTGAGCTTCATGATTTTTGCCGTAGTCGTTTTTCCTCGCGCAACGCCGGTTGCTTCCTTGAGCCAATCTTCGACTGGATTATGACGCTTGCGGCGAGCGCGCAAAATGACCTTTCCGGCTTGGGCCACGAATTCAACGTCTGTTCCCGGCTTGAAGCCAAATTCACTGCGGATCGGCAATGGCACGGTGACTTGACCTTTGCTGGTGATCTCCATGGTTAAGTAATACCTGAGGGAGTATTACCTTCAAGTGGAAGAAAGGGGGCAGTTATTTGGGATGCGGTGGAACGCGGTCCCTACCGAGATTTACCAGCGCGAAAACCAATCAGGCGACGGCTGCTGAGAATATTGTCCGCCATGATCGCACCGTTTCCATGAGGGGTTAGGAAGTAATCGAAGGTCTCCGTGCTGTGAGGGATTGGCGCAGCTTACGATCAGCGAGACTGCATTCGCCGTGTTTCAAAATTCAGAGCGGTAACCAAAGCCAAAAACAATTTCAAAGAAAGGGTTTTCTCTCACTCTGATTAATAGCGTCCTTCCGCGCGCTCACTGACATTCCGCTTGCCTCATCATTGCGACGGCGCATATTTCACCACTCTAAATTATGAATAATCCAATTCGTGTGGCAGTTACGGGCGCGGCGGGCGCCATCGGTTACTCACTTTTGTTTCGCATCGCTTCGGGCGAAGTTTTTGGGCCGAACCAGCCGGTCATCATTCATCTCGTTGATATCGAACCTGCACTTCCCGTGCTGCAAGGCGTGGTGATGGAACTCGAAGATTGCGCGTCGCCACTGCTTCACGGCGTGGTTGCGACGGCGAATCTCGATGAAGGATTCAAAGATGTGAACTGGGCGTTGCTCGTCGGCAGCGTTTCGCGCAAACCCGGCATGGAACGCAAAGATTTGCTCAAAATTAACGGCAATATTTTTGTCGGCCAGGCGAAGGCGATTGAGAAAAATGCGGCGAAAGATATTCGCATTCTAGTCGTCGGAAATCCGTGCAACACGAATTGCGTGATCGCGATGAACAATGCGCCCGGAATTCCGCGCAACCGCTGGTTCGCCATGACGCGCCTCGACGAAAACCGCGCCAAGACTCAACTTGCGAAAAAAGCGGGCGTCGATATTTCCGCCATTTCCAATCTCGCGATTTGGGGAAATCACAGCCCGACGATGTTCCCTGATTTCAGCAACGCGAAGATCAATGGCAAACCAGTCGCCGAAGTCATCACTGACGAGAACTGGTTGAAAACCGAGTTCGTCACAACAGTCGCGCAACGCGGAACATCCGTGCTGAAAGCACGCGGCGCAGGCAGCGCGGCGAGTGCCGCGAATGCTGTGATCGACAGCGTGAAATCTATCGCGAACCCGACCAAGGCTGGCGACTGGCACAGCGTCTGTGTGGTGTCCGACGGCAGTTATGAAATTGAGAAAGACATTATTTGCTCATTCCCGATTCGCAGCAACGGCCAGACGTTGGAGATCGTGCAAGGTTTGAAGGTTGATGAATTCAGCCAATCGAAAATCGACGCTACCGTGAATGAATTGAAAGAAGAAAAAGCGATGGCGATAGAGCTGGGATTGATTAAGTAATTTGCTTCCAGATAAGAATCAAATGCCTGCGGTATCGCAACGATGCCGCAGGTTTTTATTTGGGTTGGTTGATTAGAAAAACGGCGCTCTGCCGAGACGCCGCTACGAAAGTGATTGGCTCACTTTGTCCTCAATCCTCGGTCTCTTGAGATAATTGCGTGTGGTCTTCCAAATCATGAGGAGCGAAATCGGGAGGAGAATCGCAGCGGCCAGGACATTCTGAACCACATTTGCTCGGCCTAGGAGTAAAAGGCCGATTCCCACGAGTGCCATTGTGCCGAAGATCAGCCACATTCCGAGGACGACGATGAGACCGTGCGGTTTCTCGACAGCCTGGCGATAAACGTGACCTTCCGCGAAGAGCGATTCAAAAGGGGCAGTGGATGCGTACGAAGTCATTGGCGCACCACACTTAACGCAGAAATGAGCCGACGACGTGTTCGGGCTAAGACAATTTAAGCACAACGGCGTTTCGTCTGGCTGGTCTTTGGAATGATTTTCATTTGGTGACATAAGACAACTTGGTTTCGCGTTCATTCGCTGGTGTTGTTTCGGACGTTGGTCAGTTACTTAGCGAAATATCTCCGCGAAAAACTGCTTCATATCTTCCCACGAACGTTTGTCCGCTTTCTCGTTGTAGGCCGCGCCTTTGGAGTTGTCGTTGCCCGCGTTCCAGTCGGTGAAGCTGTGGACCGCGTTGCCGTAGGCGACCAATTGCCAATCGACTTTCGCATCGTGCATTTCTTTGCCGAACTCTTCGACTTCTTGCACAGGAACATTTGGATCATCCGCGCCGTGCAAGGCCAGCACTTTGCATTTGATATTTTCAGCGTCGCCAGGATTTGGCGTGCCCAGGCCGCCATGAAAACTCACCACCCCAGCGATGTCCGCCCCGCTTCGCGCCAGTTCCAAAACCGTCGTACCGCCAAAGCAGTAACCGATGGCTGCGATCTTTTTTCCATCCGTCAGTTCGTTCTTCTTCAACGTCTCAAGTCCGGCCTTCACTCGTTCCCGTAACAACGCGCGATCGCTTTTATACTTTCCGGCGAGCGCGCCCGCGTCCTTCGGATTGGTGGGGCGAACGCCTTGCCCGTAAATATCCACGGCAAAAACATTGTAACCAAGTTTCGCCAACATTTGTCCGCGCTCCTTTTCGTAAGGGCCAAGACCTTTCCATTGGTGAACGATCAAAACGCCGGGACGTTTGCCTTGTTTGGTATCGTCATAGACATGAACGCCTTCCAAAGTGGTGTCGCCTTGTTTGTATTCGACCGTTTCAGTTTTGATTTCCGCGCGTGCTCCGCCAGTCATTGCCAGCCCGATTAGGATTAAACAGAGTCGTTTCATATTTTTCGTGGATAGTTGATTTTCCTTCTGTCCGATTGGATTTGCGATTTAACCTAGTTCCCGGATGACCAAACTCAATTCCAATTTCACGTTGCGGGAAAAGATCGGCCAGATGCTGCTCGTCGGTTTTCGCGGGTATGAAGTTCAGCCGAGCGATCCGGTGGCGCGGGACGCTGCGGAGCGGAATCTGGGCGGTGTGGTTTATTTCGACCAAGAGATGGCGGACACACAATTGTTGGGACGAAACGTGAAATCACCTTCGCAGCTCAAGGCTTTGTCACAATCGTTGCAAAGCGTTGCGAAAACGCTGTTGCTTATCTCCATCGATCAGGAAGGCGGCCGGGTGAATCGGCTCAAATCGCACTACGGATTTCCGGAAACGATTTCACACGAGGAGTTGGGTAAGAACAACGATCTGGCGTTCACCTTTGCTCACGCGGAACTGATTGCCAAAACGTTGGTGGAGGTGGGAATCAATCTGAATCTCGCGCCGGTGATCGACCTCGATGTGAACCCGGATAATCCGATCATCAAAGGCAAGAAACGTAGTTTTCATGCTGATCCTGAAATCGTTGCGCAACACGCGATTGAGTTCGCGAAGGCGCATCGCAAGCACGGCGTCCTGATTTGCCCTAAACATTTTCCCGGTCACGGCAGTGCGATGGGCGATACCCATCTTGGTTTGGTGAACGTGACGAAAACCTGGGGTGAACGTGAATTGATCCCGTTTCAGCGGCTTATCGAATCGGGGTTATGTGACATTATGATGACCGCGCATGTCTTCAATGCGAACCTTGACCCCGAACGACCCGCTACGCTTTCGAAGAAAATTTTGCAGGGAATTCTTCGCGATAAACTTGGCTACCGTGGCGTGATCGTGAGCGACGACATGGAGATGAAAGCTATTTCCGCGCAATACGGTTTGGAGAATGCGATTCAATTCGCGATTGATGCGGGCATCGACCTCCTGTGCTTCGGCAATAACATGACCTATGAAGCAAACATTGGTGAGAAGGTGACTGGAATTATTCTAAGCCTCGTTGAAACAGGGAAAATTTCCGAAGCGCGTATCGAAGAATCCTTTCAACGCGTCACCGCGTTGAAAGGTAAGCTGAAAACTACTTGAGCAATCCTCTCTCGCCTTGCGTTAGGAGAGGATGGAGCAATCAAACCGCGCTCTTGCGGTTCTTCCGGTAAACCGAGAAGCCAAGGAAACCTGCGCCGAGTGCGAGCAAAGCGACCGTTGAAGGTTCAGGAACCACCACGACATCAATCTCAACAAAGCGCGGTTGGAACGTTGGGTCACCTATGGTGAATGCGTAACCTGATGAATTGAGCTGTAGAAAGCGAAAGTTCGAGACGTTGGTTCCGCTAAAGTCATACAGAATATGATGAAAATTGGCCGGAAGACCGCTCGAGATCGGCGCTGTAAAATTAACATTATGAGCGCTGTCAGCGATGGGAGTGAAGGTGATGCCGTCGAGGGAGGTTTCCAGCGAGCCGTTAAATCCATTTCTTTGGTTGTCCGCCGCAATCCAGATGGAAACCGTTTGGAGCTGCCGGGCGCTCGCGCTCATTTCGGTGCCAAAATCCCAGGACAACTTCACGGTCGCATCGTCTGGCCCGACGATCACGCTATCACCGGGTGAGAAAGACGAGGTTGCATCCGTCAAAGAGGACAGCGATCCCACGGTCGGCGTGTGGGTGCTGGCCGTCAATAGCCCGTTGATGTCGTCGGTTGAGGACTGGTTTAAACTCGTGTTCGATGTGGTGGTTGCGTAAGGCGAAGTATTCGCTTGCGCTGAAGCGACCATTCCGTAAACCCCGACGGCAACAATGAGAGCTGATAACGATTTCATAATTTTCAATCTTTGCCTTTTGTGGCAGAGACATGGTTGTCTAATACTAAAATGAATCTGTCAACCATCGAATCTCCCGCGCCGCTTCGATTGGAGACAAGTTTACCGCCGTTTTGGCGCCTGTCGCTTCTGGCGTTGCTGTCGGTGGGATTGACGGCGCTTTCCGCGCCGCACCTGCCATTGGGTTGGCTGGGGTGGATAGGGCTGGTGCCGCTGGGCCTGGCGCTACGCCGTGCAAATCGTGTTGGAGGTTTTATCCTGGCCGGATTATTCGGCTGGGGATTCTGGTTTGGCGTAATCTGGTGGGTGCAAACGCCGATGCGGGAAATTCTCTCGCTATCACCTCTCGTGGCACTTGCCCTGACGTTGTTAAGCTGCGCCTTTCTCGCGCTGCCCTACGCGATCGCCGGATGGCTGGTCGGTGGGCCTCGGGGCGACGGCAACGCGCTCCTCCATGCGCTGAAATTTGCGGCAGTTTTCACCGTCGCCACCAGCTGGTTCCCGCAACTCTTCGACGTCAACCTCGCGCACTCGCAATTTGAACATTTGCACGTCTTGCAGGTGCTGGATTTCGGAGGAACAGCGCTCCTGCTCTTTATAATTTTGTTGGTGAACGGGCTCGTGGTGGAAATGATCGCTGGGATCAAAACAGGCGTTCGTGCTGCGGCCAAACCGGGCCTCGCGCTGATCGTCACTTTCGTTCTTCTGTTTAGCTATGGTGAATTCCGCCTCGTAGATTTGCGCGAGCAAATGAAGACCGCGCCCGCGAAAAGTTGGTTCACCGTGGGCGCAGTTCAACCGAACATCCCAGTTCTCGTTCCGGCCGAACGCCAACCTGTTTCGCTCGCGGATCGCACCAACGATTTTTTCTCGGCCTTGCAACAAGCGGTCGCACTCGTCAAAAAACATCCTGAGATCGATTTGCTGGCGCTGCCTGAGAATCCTGACCTGTTCGTTTTCAACACGGACGAAAAACGTCGCACCGCCCTTGCCGACACGATCCTCCAAATCAGAAAACCGGTGATGTTGAATGCAGCGTTGTTTGATGCAAGTAAGCCGGTGGCAGGAAATCCCGGACGTTACAATGTCAATGTCTTCATTGATTCCACGGCGTTCGTCACCAACAGCTATCGCAAGATGAAACTCGTTCCGTTGATCGAGACTCTGCCGGGTGAAGATTATTTTCCCGCGCTGCGCCAATTATTTCCGCGCAGTCTGGGCGTTATTCCAGGGCCAAAGCCCGTGGTGTTCGACGTGAAACCTGGTGTTCGCGTGATCCCGCTCATTTGTTACGAAGGAACGAGTTCCACCTTCACGCGCCGATTTATCGAACTCGGCGGAAATAGTGTGGTTAACCTCATCAACGACAGTTGGTTTCTCCGCACGCCCGGAGCGAAATGCCATATGGCCCTCGCGCCGTTTCGTGCGGTGGAGTTCCGGGTGCCGTTTGTGCGCGTTTCCAATTCCGGAGTGGGAGGATATGTGCAGCCCACCGGAGAAATTATTCCCGGTTCGGAGACCGCCCTGTTTGAAAAAGTGGAGAGCGCTTTCCGGGTTTTCATTCCGGCGGAACGTTCTTTTTATGCAAAGCATGGCGACTGGTTCTTAGTTCTTTTGACTTTCGTACTTCTGGGAGCTTTCGTGGTTCAGGCGGCGAGGTGTTTTTCGCCCCGCTCAACCCGTAGCGGAGACCGGGTGCGCCACCGAAGAAAACGCAGGACATTTTATTATTCTTAAATGCAAAAACCGGAAATGACACCGATGACCGGCGAACGTCTTCTACGTTTCGTTGGCGATCAGGTTCGATTCAGCCTGCGTAATGGCGAAAGCGCGCCAAGCCTTCGCGCCTTTCTGCGAACTAATCTCGGAAAAGAAGCTGCTACTCGAGCCGAGATTATTTCTTCCCATGCTGGCAAGCGGCCAATGTCGATCGCCTTTTGGCGCGATATTCCGATGAAGATGATTTCCGATCTAGAATGGGAGATTGAGTTGCCGTTGACGGAGCCGGGATATTTTCGCGGTAAAGCGTATTTCGTCGACGCGCAAGGTCGCCAGAGTTGGCCGGAAGGTTCCGATGTTGGCGTCTCGGTTCATCCCAATTGTTATCGCACGGGCAACACGATTTACTGCGCTTTCACCCGAATGTTTGGGGAGACCAAAAAATTGCGAACCACTCGCGATGAGAAACTCGAAAGCGAACTCTCAAAACTCGATGCGCGTGGTTACACCGTCATTCCGCCGTCGGGAAAATTTCGCGATCTCATCAAAGAACTTCCGCACATCATCGACACGCTCGGGTGCAAAATTCTTCATCTGTTGCCGGTCAATCCCACGCCCACAACGTT
>JBBQAX010000175.1:0-9223 GCA_038316905.1 Verrucomicrobiota bacterium
GAGCCATTCGGCTGAACGTGCGCGTTGTGTTGATCGAGGCCGAGGTTGATGAATCCCGCCTTCGCTTCAAAGTTCCATTGCCGGTCTCCATTCCAAAATTCCGCGGTGCCCGGCTCGAACGGCACGCCGTTGAGCGCAACACCAAACCACGCGCCGCGACCATCGCGCGGCGTCGCGTTCGTCTGCGGCTTGAGCGGGACACGAAAAGTGTATTCCTGTGCGGCGATGGAATTGGGATTGCCGCGATTTGGAAATTGTCCCGGCACATGATCGGGCAAACCATTCGCATGAATGACGCGAAAGCCACCGTTGGTTGTGATCAAAACTTTGTTGGTCCCCTGCGCAAAACACATCGACTCAAATCCAACGATTAAGAAAAAAGCCAGAAACCAAAATCGAATCCTGGCGCCATGATGAAATGGATTGGGAAGTGTTGCGTTCATGGATTTTTGACGAGGGTTGCTGACGTTTCACGGAACTTTTCATCGGTGAGCGTTTTCAAAAATGCGACGAGCGCCTTCTTGTCGGCTTCGTTTAAATTAATTCCGCCGTCGGGATGTTTGGCGAGGTTTGGGTCAAGCGTCGCACTGCGTTTCACACCGCTGCTGTAATGCTCGACCACTTGCTCTAAAGCCTCAAAACGTCCGTCGTGCATGTACGGACCGGTGACTGCGATATTCCGCAAAGACGGCACAGAAAATTTTCCTTTGTCGCCCTCTTTCTTCGTCGCATCGAACCGCCCGAAATCGCTGAACTTCAAATCCAGTCCGTTGTTCGCAAAACTTTGACCCTGAAAAAGCGGCCCGCCGTGGCAGTGAAAACAATCCGCGCCAAACTGTTCGCGGCGCGGATCATATTCTGTGTGAAACAATTCAAACCCGCGTTGTTCTTCGTCAGATAATTTTGCGGTTCCATTCAACACGCGATCGAACTTGGAATCATGCGAAACCTGCGCGAGAAGAAATTGTTCCAACGCGCGAGCAATGCGGTCAGGCGTGATTTCGCGAGTGCCAAATGTTTTTTCAAATAGGATGAAATAATCGGAGGTAGGGCGCGTCACTCCGTGCGCGCCGTCGTTATCGTCAATGTGTGCGGCGGGCAGAGAACTGCCCGCCCTACCTTTTGCATTCAACTTTGCGACGACGTTCGTGAGCGTGTCGTGCATCTCGATTGGATTTTCAATCGGCTGTAGCACTTGTTCGCGCAATGTCTCGGTGCGGCCGTCCCAGAAAAAATTCTTTTTCCAGGCGAGATTAAAAAGCGGCATTGCGTTGCGCGTTCCAACGAGTCCTTCCGCGCCGACACTCACGCGTTTCTTTTCCGCGAAACCTTTGCTCGCATCGTGACACGAAGCGCAGGATTGCGAGTTGTTGATCGAAAGTCGCGGGTCAGAAAAAAGTCGGCGGCCAAGTTCCACACCTTCCTCCGTCAACGGATTATCCATCGGCAATGCCGGTTGCGGAAACGCAGCCGACATTGTGAAACGATACGGCGTCGCATCCAGTGCGATTTCGATTTTGTTTTGCCTGCTCGAAGTTTTTACCGCGAACGGTGCCGCCCGAACGTTCTGAACTGAGAATGCGCTTTCAATATTTTCGCGAAGTTTGCCTGCAAGCGCGTCATTCGTCCGCGAATGTGTCGTGGCCGTTTCGTCATCGATTACAATTTTATTTGGCGGCGTGAAAACCCGGTCAACATTCAACGCGAGATTGAGAGGCTGATTGGAAGAAAGGTTCAACGTGACTGGCAATTCCACAGTCATTAATTGTTCATCGTTAGCGACATGGTAGGAAAAGCCATTTTGTTTTCCATCACTCGCCAACCAAATGCCTTCGAGCGCGAGAAAAACGTAACCGCCTTTCCAATTCCAGTGCAGCCCGTTCACATTCGGGCTTAACGGATCGGCGGCAGAATACTGCGCGGGATTTCCGTGATTTATTTCTGGCAATAAACCGACGTGAAATTTCACGCGGTCAAAGTCCGCAGAAGGCGCATTGTTCAATTCAAAACTGGTCCGCCCTTCCCGCGCGCTGATGAACGCCGAATTTGTTAACGCAATCCAAGTTCCATTGGTCTGTCGCAGCGCAAAGTTCGACAAAAGAAAATCGAGTCGCGTCACAGAAATCTTTTGACCGGCCAAAGTCGTGTTGGCGATGGAATCAAACACGAGCGGTTTACCGGTCCAACACGGATTAACGGAAATCGTCAGCGCGCCCGCTTCCAAGCGAAACGGAATTGTTGCGATGAGCAACAATCCCAACGCAAGAAATCGCAAAAATTGGCAGCGAGACGAGGCGACACACAATTTTACACCTCGGCCCGCCGTTGTCTCACACGAGACAAATTTTTGGAATGCGTTCATCAATTAATCGTGAATCCGTTCGTCAGCGTGTAAGTAACGGTCGCCGTCGGATTTTCCGGCGGGCCGGGAAACACAACGGTCACGGTTTGCGGACCGGTTGCCGCGCCTCCTGCAATGGAAATTGTTGCGGTCACTTGCGTCTGGCTTACGTGAATGCGATTTGAGCCGACGATTGTTCCAACCGTCACGCTGTTGACCGGCGCTTGTTGCGGCGGTGGATTCACAGACGGATCAAGATTGATCGTGAGTGTGAACGTCGTGCCTCGATTACTACTTGTTGGCGAAACGCTGAGAATTCCGTTGCCGGCTGCAACGCTATTTGTAACAGGGTCATAATTCGCGAGTGCAGTTCGCGCCGTGCGGAAGAACCGGTGCGTGTTGGTTGTTGCCGTGGAAAATGTTCCCGCGTTGCCGACTGCCGCAACATTGGTCGTGTTCGTATTCCATCCAGAAAAATTTGTCGTGGATTCAACGCGATATGTTCCACCTTCCGTTGCGCTCCAGACGAGCGTTATTACATTGTTGCTCACCACCGGACTTATCATTTTCAACTCAGCATTGGCGCCGCCGAGAAAATTCGTCGTCACACTTTCATTGATGCTCTGCACCGCGCCCCCGGTTGGACTTCCATAATATTGCCGCCCCAAATTGTAAGGATAATTTGGCAAACCATTGCTGGTGATCGCGACGAAGTAAGCGTAAGTGCCGCCAGGATATTCCGGCGTCACGCAGAAACGTCCGTTGTGTTCATCGAGGTCGAATCCGATGCCTTGGACCTGGCCAAGATCGCCGAGGTAATCGTTGTCTTCGGTATAACGCCCAAGCGGAAATGAGGTGCTGACCGTCGGGCCATATTCATTGGCCGCGAGAATTGCCGAGCGATTGCCCGCACGCGCAGACCATGCTGGCAACGTTGTTCGAACCGTAAGATTCGTTGTTCCATTTTGGCCATTGCGAAGAACAAAACCTGAAACCATTCGTCGAACGCCGCTCGCTGGATTATTTGAAGTGGAATAACCGTAAGGGCCGTAAACCGGAAACCCATCCTTCGCCCATGCAACAATCGGTGAGTGTTTCGTCGGCGCATTCGTGCTTTCGCTATAAGTCTTCGTCGTCGGATTAAAATCGACGTGGTCACCGAGCAAATGACGCGTCGCGATTGGATTCGCGTGATAATGATAAACGCCGGTGTTCTGTTGATGCGCCAGTGCGGGATCGAAAGTGATTGCTTCGTTCACGTACGCATCGCGATTCCAAATGCCGTCGCCTGAATTGCCTGCGCCCGGAGGATTTCCGTCTTGGCCGGTGGAATTGATGTAAGAAACCGCATCACGTGCGTCGAACATATTTACGCCATCGACAAAATAGCCGCCCTCTCCTTGAACATTTGTTTTCGTGAAGGGAATCGTCGGCGTGCGCGGAAAACGAACCAGCGCTTTTTGATTTTTGGGAATATTGACAAATAAATTGGATCGCGCCGCGTCGTTGTACCATGGTCCCATCGTGTGACTGCCAAGGCCCGTCGTGCGGATATAAAACCAATTCGAGGAGGAATAAATTTCCTGCACACCGGAATATGCGGGAAGACTTTGCACCACACCGTTGCGGCTCCAAGTCGTCTTGGTTGTGCTGGCAGCGAGTTCGGCGTCCGTTTCCGAAAGGCGCGCGTATTTGCCGGAATATTTTGTGAGCCATGAATTCGTGCGCGGATCAGCTGACAAATTATTCATATTCGCTAGAGCGAAAAACAACCCGACGAAAAAAATTGGCTGACGGAATCGTAGTTTAAGTTTCATGGCTGAAGATTAGAGAAACCAACCTTAAGAAAACATGAAGCCAGATGAGTTATTACTGCTTGGTAAAATTTCTGGGGGACCAGCTACTGGCTGTCGCTCGATGAAAGTGGCAACTCGAAGATAAACTCAGCGCCTGACCCGTTCTCGCTTTTTGCGCTAATAATTCCACCGTGTGCTTCGACGATGACTTTACAAATCGCTAAACCGAGACCGCTATTGCCTTTGGCACGGGAGCGGGATTGATCGACGCGATAGAAGCGGGCGAATAACTGTGGCATTGCTTCAGGGGGAATTCCGATTCCATTGTCGGCGACGCGTACGATGGCGCGATTGCCATTTTGTTTCACCGACAAACAAACTTCGACGCCATCTTTGTTGTGCTGAATGGCGTTGGTCAGAAGATTGATAAAAACCTGGCTGAGCTTTAATGCGTCGGCGTTTATTTTTACCGAGTCAATGGACTGGTTCACAGTGACCTTCTTCTGTTTCGCGAGCGGTTCGATAAATTCCATTGCTTCGCGTGCGATACGACCGAGATCACATTCCTGACGCATTAAATCGAAATCGCCCGAGTCAACTCGCGCCAAATCCAGCAGCGAATTGACCAGCACCCGCATGCGTTCGGTCGCGCGCTCGCACGTCTCTAAAGTCTGCCGATATTCCTCCGGGCTGCGTTCGCGGGAGAGCGCCAATTGAACCTGCGTCAGGATCACGGAAATCGGCGTGCGCAATTCATGTGAAGCATCCGCCGTGAATCGCACCTGTTGCTCAAAAGATTTTTCCAGACGTTCAAACGTCTGATTCAACACGCCTGCCAACTGGCCAAGTTCGCTTTCCGTCTCTGACACATTGATGCGACGCGAAAGGTCGCCGTCGAATATTGTTCCGGCAGCGCTGCTGATTTCTGAAATAGGACGAATCGCGCGACTCGCCAACCACCAACCGCCAGCCAAGCCAATTGCCACCACGAACATTCCCGCCGCAGTCAATTCCAGCGCAAGCCGAGTCAATTCCGTTCTGATGGTTGCGACTGATTTCCCCAAAAGCACCGTATGTCCGGATGGAATTTGATGAATGAGTTCACGGAATTCTCCACGCATTCGCAGCGGATTCTCACGATTAAATTCCTCCCGAATCGGATAAGGGATGTGCGTCGGCGCATTGGTTGATTGAGCGATAATTTCCCGTTCAGGAGACCATGAGATGTAATAAAATCCCGCCTGTTCCATTCGAGCGAACAGCAGCCCATCGTTGGCGGAAGGATTGTCGCGATGTGGCGGTGGTTCTCTAAAGTCGGCCCGGCCAAACTCGCCGGGCGGCGGACCTCTTCGCCCGCCGTCTCGAGGGCCAGGAAACTCTTCCCTCGGTCGAGGTTGACCAGGTCGCATCGGAGAAATCTTCGGTAAAAGCCCGGGCGCAAATGCATGGAGCTGCGTATCAATCTCCCGAAAGCGAGCACGAGATTCGTATTGGTAAAAGCCGACGGTTAGCGCCGTCACCAATCCCAAGAGCAACAACCCGTGCCACGCTTGAATTCGCCATCGAATCGATTTTGGAAACATGGCAATTCTTATTCAATGACGTAGCCGTGACCACGACGAGTTTGCACAAAATCTTTGCCAAGCTTTTTGCGAAGGTTGCAGACATGGACATCCAACAAATTCGAGAGCGAATCGTCATCTTCGGAAAAAAGATGATTGTAGAGATCGGTTCGGCTCACAACCTTGCCGCGTTGCAGCGCGAGAAATTCAATCAAGGCGTATTCGCGCGCGGTCAGTTCAGTTGGAACTTTATCCAGTGAAATAGTGCGCGCATTCGTATCAATGGAAACATTGTCGATCAACAACACCGGATCTGGGCTGCCATTGGAACGCCGAATCAAAGCGCGTACGCGAGCGAGAAGCTCAGGAAGATTGAAAGGTTTGACGAGATAATCATCCGCCCCGAGGTCGAGTCCGCGCACACGATCACGAACCGCATCGCGAGCCGTCAGCATGAGCACAGGAGTTTTTTTCTTTTTTCGAAGGCGATTTAAAATCTCCCAACCATCCATTTCTGGCAACATCACATCCAGCACGATGGCGTCGTAATCCCACGTCTCCGCTTTGTAGATTCCATCTTTGCCGTCGGACGCCGCATCCACGGCATATCCATCTTCGCGCAACGCCTGCTCAAGGCCCCGTCGCAAATCATCTTCATCTTCAACAACCAGGAGTCGCATAAAATCTGGCGCGAACGGTAACAGTGAACCGACGTGCATGGCAGGCATTATCTCTAAACAACCTTAAGTTCCGATGAAGTCTGGATCGATTGGCAATTCCAAAAAGCAAAAAGCGATTCGGATAAATCCGAATCGCTTTGCGAAACTTGCACTTCGGCAGCCATCTGCCGATCAAAAACTAGGTCAAAACAATTTTGTCGCCCTCTTTCAAGGTAACGATTGCTTTTTTCCAGGAAGGGGTCCTCCCGGCGGCTGCGGTGCGTTTGCGTCGTGCTTTGCCACGAACGTTCATTGTGTTGACTCCGATGACTTTGACTTTGAAAAGCTCCTGCACCGCCTGGCGAATCTGAATCTTATTGGCACGCGGATCAGCCTTGACCGTGTATTGATTCAATTTCTCAGACTGGCGCGTTCCTTTTTCAGTAATGCGTACCGTCTTAATGATCTCAAAAGTATTCATGAAATTATAAATTGGCTAAACGTTGTTCCACTTTTTCAAAAGCGCCACGAGTGAAAATCAATTTGTCACTGCGCAACACCTGATAGGTATTCAGATCATCACCTGTCGTTACCTCGACATAGGAAACGTTTCCGGAAGCGCGAATCAGGTTGTCATCAGAGCTTTCCGCAACGATCAATGTGGTGCCGTCAATTTCTAATGCGTTCAAAACGTTCAGAAATTCCTTGGTCTTTGCTGCGGCCAACTTGAAATCAGAGACAATGGTGACATCGCCCATTTTCAAGCGTTCGCCCAAAGCTTTGCGCAAGGCCAGTTTCTTGGTGGAACCGTTGACTTTCTTGCTGAAATCCCGAGGTTTCGGTCCAAACACCACACCACCGCCACGCCACAATGGAGAACGAAATGAACCAGCGCGAGCGCGTCCGGTGCCCTTTTGTTTCCAAGGCTTTTTGTTGGTGCCTTGAACTTCACCTGCGGTCTTGGTGCAAGCGGTGCCACTGCGTTGCGCAGCGCGATAGGCAGTGACAGCATCGTGAACCGCCTGGGTTCCTTTGCCGTTCTCAATGACATCGAATTTCACTTCGAGTTCACCGGCACTTTTGCCTTTAATATCTTTTACATTAAGCTTCATAAATTTCTTCTTTTGCGTAACAACGACGAGCCAAGCTCCTACCCTGCTACAAGTAAATTCTTATTTCTTAGCAGCCGGTTTTGCCGCGGCAGCTGGTTTCGCGCCCCCTTTGACTTTGCCAACAGCCGCTTTCGGCTCCTTGCGATGCTTTGCCGCATCTGATCCCTTTGGCAATTTCTTGGATTCGCGAATAACAACGTAGCTGTTATTGCTTCCCGGAATTGCACCCTTGATCAGCAAGAGATTGTCGTCCTCACGAACTTGAATCACCTCTAAATTTTGGGTTGTGCGTTGGATCTGTCCCATGTGGCCTGGCATACGCATACCGCGCATAACCGTGCCTGGAAACAAACGTTGTCCGATAGCGCCTGGACGCCGACGGAAACCTTTAGACCCGTGTGATGCATCACCACCGCGGAAGTTGTGCCGCTTCATGACACCTTCAAAACCACGACCTTTGGTAATACCGATTGCGTCCACGAAATCGCCAGCGGTAAAAATATTCGCGCCAACGGAATCACCGGGTTTAACGGTCAAAGTGAAATCACGGAATTCCCGGATGCGTTTTACCGCAACGGAATTGTGTTTTTTGATATGGCCCAACAATGGTTTGGTGAGACGATGCTCTTTTTGATCATCGAAACCAAGTTGAACAGCATTGTAGCCATCCGTCTCTTGCGTCTTCACCTGAATAACGCGGTTTGGTCCGACAGCAACAACTGTCACAGAATGAGCAACGCCTTTCGCATCATAGACGCGAGTTTGGCCAAGTTTTTTTCCTAAAAGTCCTAGCATAAAATCAAATTTTGATGGTGATGTCCACGCCTGCAGGCAAGTTCAATTTCTTTAGTTCATCCACGGTTTTTGCGGTCGGCTCGATGATGTCGAGCAAACGTTTGTGGGTGCGCTGTTCAAAAGTTTCCTGAGATTTTTTATCAGAATGTGGCGAACGCAAAACAGTCCAGCGTTCAACGCGGGTCGGAAGTGGAATCGGTCCGGCGACACGGGCACCAGTGCGTTTTACGGTTTCGACGATGTCATGAGCCGATTGGTCAATGACGCGGTGATCGTAAGCTTTCAGTCGTATGCGAATGCGTTGTCCAGCCATAATATAAAAAGAACAAGGTTAAGATTTAATGTTTAAGTGCGTGCTGCGGGTCGTGATTTTGCGGAATCCAAAATTGTATTCAAGACGCTATTTGGAACCTGCTCGAACGAGAGCGGCTCCATCGAGTAAGAGGCGCGGCCCTTCGAGAGCGAACGAATCGCCGTTGCGTAACCAAACATTTCCGAGAGCGGAACGTTTGCATTGAGGATCGTTTGGCCGTTTTTGGCTTCGATGCTGATGATTTTTCCACGACGACGATTGATATCGCCGAGAAGATCGCCCTGATATTCGTCAGGAGTTGTGACTTCCACCTTCATGATCGGTTCGAGCAAAATTGGCCCTGCGTTTTTCACGGCGTCTTTGAAAGCGAAGATACCCGCCATCTTGAACGCGAGTTCGTTCGAATCGACTTCATGGAATGATCCGTCAATGACCTGCGCCTTGACGTCGATCATCTGGTAACCAGCATAAACGCCGCTGCGAATGGCTTCTTCGATCCCGTCAATGACCGCCGGAATGTATTCTTTCGGAATTGCGCCGCCGACGACTTTATTTTCGATTTCAAGGCCTTTGCCTTTTTCGTTTGGCTGGATTTTGATGACAGCGTGTCCGTATTGTCCGCGACCGCCGGATTGACGAATGAAT
>JBBQAX010000176.1:0-9200 GCA_038316905.1 Verrucomicrobiota bacterium
CTGCTCGGCGAAAAAATGGCAACTCGGTCGCCGATCGATAACTCCATTCCATGCGCAAATTCCCGTCCAACCAACAATCCGCTGCCGCTCAAATCATATTCGCCCACGACCACGTTGGTTGGCAGCACGCTGACTTTCTTCTCTAATTCAGGATCGATGCCGCGAATCATGGGTGCCAGGAATTTGGGATTTCCTTTCGCCGGTTGTGATTGCAGAAGAACCTGTCCGGTAATGAATGGCGCGACTCCGATGACATTCTTATTTGAACTGATTTCTCTTCGGACGACTTCGTAATCAGTGAAGGCGACGCTCCGACCATTCGTTGGATCGACCTTTGAAATTTTAAGATGGGCATTGAACCCAAGAATGCGATTGCGCCATTCCTGATCGAACCCGCTCATGACGCTGATCACGATGATCAACACAGCGACACCGAGCATCACCCCGATGATTGAGATGACAGTGATGACCGAAACAAAAGTTCGGCGTGGCCGCAAATAACGCAGCGCAAGAAATGCTTCAAACGGCAGTTTTGACATCGCGCGAGAGGCTAGACGTGAGACCGGGAAGTGTCAACGGACGCGCCCTGAAAAAGAGGTTCGGGCTTTTCCTGCCGTCGAATTCTAAAATGATTCGTGTTTATTAGTGCGCGACGTTCGTTTAAAAAACACGGCCTTGCGCATGAACACACAGAACACTTTCCGGTCAAACAAGCCGTGACATGAATACAAATGCAGCGCTCGTCGTTCCCGCTCCGACGTCAGCCACGAACATGGCTGAATTAACGTTGCGTGATCTCAAGCCACCCGTGGAAATCCCGAATCCGTGGCTGTGGCTTTGGTGGGCTTTGGGAATTTTATTTGTCGCAGCGGTCGCCTTTCTCCTCTGGCGATATTGGAAAAAGCAGAAGAATCAAGCGTCTGTCCCGCGGGTCATCCCAGCGCACGAGCGCGCGCGAAAGAAGCTGGAGGAAGCGTTGCAAATTATCTCCGAACCCGAACCGTTCACGGTCTTGGTTTCCAATACGCTCCGCGTTTATTTGGAAGAACGATTCAACTTCCGCGCCCCGGAACGAACCACCGAAGAGTTTCTTTACGAATTACAGAACACGGAGCATCTGACTCCTGACCAAAAGCAAAGCCTGGGCGAATTCCTTTCTCGCTGCGACCTCGTGAAATTCGCGCGCTACGAACCGACCGAAACCGAGCTGCGCGAACTCCATGCCGCAGCTAATCGTTTGATTGACGAGACGGAACCTCCGGCTCTCGACCCTCGACCCTCGACTCTCGACTCAGCCAAATGACTTTCGCGCATCCCTATTTATTGTTGCTGCTCCTGCTCCTGCCGATTCTGGCGTGGCTCCAGGGAAAGCGCGGCCAAAATTCCGCGTTCCTCTATTCGTCCGTGAAATTGGTGAAGCCCATTTCCGGTCTCGCAAAATCCAATGCTGGTAAAGTTTTGCTGATGTTGCGGTGGCTTTCGCTCGCGCTCTTCATCGTCGCGCTCGCCCAGCCTCGGCTGATCAAAGGCGAATCGACCAATCGCGCCAGTGGAATTGACATCGCCGTCGCCATCGATTTATCGGGCAGTATGGCGGCGGAGGATTTCGAGTTGGAGAACAAGCGCGTGAATCGGCTCGTCATCGCCAAAGACGTCTTGAAAAACTTCATCGAGAAACGTCGCAACGATCGCATCGGTTTAATTGCATTTGCAGGTCGCGCCTATATCGCGTCGCCGATGACGCTCGACCACGATTTTCTTTTGCAAAATCTCGATCGGCTTTATCTCGGCATGATCGAAGATCGCACTGCGATTGGATCTGGTTTAACCGCATCGCTCAACCGGTTGCGCGACCTCCAATCGAAAAGCAAAATTGTGATTCTGATGACGGACGGCGTGAACAATGCCGGCAAAGTTCCTCCCCTCACCGCAGCGGAAATTGCCGAAACATTGAAGGTGAAAATTTACACGATTGGTGTCGGCACACGCGGAACCGCGCCAATGCCGGTGACGGATCCGTTCGGTCGAAAAATGTATCAGCAAGTGCCGGTGGACATTGATGAAGAGACGCTCACGAAAGTCGCCGAACGGACGGGCGGAAAATATTATCGCGCCGACAATGCGGAAAGCTTTCGCAAGATTTACGCGGAGATTGATCGCCTGGAAAAAACGGAATTTGAAGCGAAGAAGTTCCGGCAATACGAAGAGCTTTGCACCTGGGTGATCCTGGCCGGTTTGTTTGTTCTGATGTTGGAGATTATTCTGACCCAAACTGTCTGGAGGAAATTGCCGTGAGATTTGCGATTTACAATTTGCAAGGTGGGGCGTGTCACTCGGAGACTGTCTCAAAACTTTGTTTTCTTCCTCTCCCCGTGAGGAACGAATGGGGAGAGGATCGAGGAGAGGGGAATTCTGGACAAAACGAGCCTCCTCTCCTTTATCCGATGGAGGAGAGGGAGCAAATCGTCGCGAATCTTGAAGTTTTGAGACAGTCTCACTCCGTGCGCGCCGCTTCCTGTCTTGCCCACCAACGGCGCGTACGGAGTGACGCGCCCTACCCGCTCACCTGCCCACATTCTCACTTTCCCACTCACTCATGAGCCTATTCACCCAACCACAAATGCTTTGGCTGCTGTTGTTTTTACTGCTGCCGCTTTGCGTCTTTCTCGTTTGGACATGGCGCATCAAACAAAGATTGATCGCGACGTTCGTTCAATCCCGCTTGCTCGCGAACCTGACCGTCGGTGTTTCGCAAACGCGCCAAAAACTGCGCCTCGTTTTGTTCGCAGCGACAGTCTTGTTTTTGATTCTGGCCATGGCGCGACCGCAATGGGGCTTTTCTTGGGAAGAAGCCAAACAGCAAGGTCTCGACATCGTGGTCGCGATTGACACTTCGCGCAGCATGTTGGCCGAAGATCTGGCGCCGAATCGTCTGGTGCGAGCCAAACTTGCTGCGCTGGATTTGATGCGCCTGGCGAAGAATGATCGACTAGGCCTTGTCGCGTTTGCCGGGACCGCATTCTTGCAATGTCCCCTCACCCTTGATGAAGAAGCGTTCCGGCAGAATGTCGAAGCGCTCAGTGTTGGAGTGATTCCTCAGGGCGGCACAGCCATGACGGGAGCAATTGAATCTGCGCTCACCGCATTCGAGAAGGGAGCTGACAATCACAAAGTACTCGTGCTGTTCACCGACGGTGAGGACCACGATGAAAGCGCGATTGCGGCGGCGGAGAAAGCGGCGAAGGACGGTATGAAAATTTTCACGATTGGCGTTGGAACAGCGGATGGAGAATTGATCCGGGTGCGCGACGATCAAGGCAATGTTGATTTCCTAAAAGATACCGCGGGCAACGCTGTGAAATCGCGGCTCAACGAAACATTGCTCCAGAAAATCGCCACGGCGGCGAATGGATTCTATCTTCCGCTGCGCGGCGCGAAACCGATGGAAGCGCTCTACGCGCAAGGCCTCGCGCCTTTACCGAAATCAGATTCCACGACAAAGCTGGTCCGGCAATTGCGTGAACGATTTCATTGGCCGCTCGGCATCGCGATTTCCCTGCTCGTGTTGGAACTATTTTTACCGCAGCGGAAACGCCAAACCAAAAACGGTTGGTTTGCCCGCAAAACCGAGACGACGGTTGCGGCAACAACGGTGGCGTTGATGTTGAGTCTTCTCTCCGCCAGCGCTTCTCCTTCCAGTGCGTTGAAAGAATACGAAGCAGGAAATTATCACAGCGCCCTTGAGGAATTTAAAAAACTCAGCCAGCAGAAAACGAACGAGCTGCGTTTAAATTACAACGCGGGCGCGGCGGCGTATCGCGCCAAGCAATTCGAGGACGCGCAGAAGTTTTTCGGTGACGCGACGACATCGCCTGATCTGCAATTGCAGCAGCAGGCGTATTATAATTTGGGAAACACATTGTTTGAAATGGGCGAACAATTGCCCGAACCCGACAAGAAACAAAAAGCGTGGGAGAACGCCGCGAAGAATTTCGATAGCGCGCTGAAACTCAATCCAGAGGACGCCGATGCGAAGCATAACTTAAGCGTCGTGAAACAGATGTTGGAGGAGTTGAAGAAACAGCAGCAGCAACAGCAACAATCCAAGAACGATCCATCCAAGGACCAAGACAAGAAGGACGATAAAGAACAACAAAAGAGCGAGGATCAGAAGGGGCAGGAAAAGAAAGATTCGAAAGATTCTGAGAATAAAGAAGATCAATCCAAAGAGCAGGATTCAGCGAAGGACGAAAAGGAAAAACAGGAAAAAGAGGCTGAACAGCAGGCAAAAGACGAGCAACAAAAGCAGCAACAGGAACAGAAAAATCAGAACGCCAAAGAGGGCGAAGAATCAGGGGAAGAGCAAGAAGCCGAAGCCATAGCCGAGGGCAAGATGACGCCGGAACAAGCGCGCCGCTTTTTGGATGCGCAGAAGCAAGATGACAAGGCGTTGATCTTCCAGCCGGAGAAAAAAGCTGCGAGCGCAAACCGCAGTTTAAAAGACTGGTAACTCAAACAACTTAATTACGGCGTTGGTCGCGACCACGATCACCACGCCCATTAGAATTCCCGCTACCCGCCGACGCGCCCACCCATCCATTTCGCGATTCGAAATTCGGCCACTTGTCACCCAGGGTCGGCTGAAGAGCTTGTTTCGTTTGATCCGCCAAACCGGCATAAGCAGCGGTCCGCGCTTCCGCGCTTAAATTGGAATCATTCCTAATTCGTTGCCGCTCCTGCTCGACGGCGACGCGCACCTGGTAAACGGTTTCGGCGGTTTGACGTGGCAATTCGTAGCGTTGAGCGAAGTCGTAGGCTTCACGGAAACGTTCGTCCTGCGAGAGTTGATAATCATGAAAGCGTTGTTCACCGAGCGTCGCCTTTAGCTGCGCGTCCAATCGTTCCTGCGCAACCCGACGTTCTTCCTTCACCGCCGCATCGCCGCCATCACGCGTCATCCCAAACTGGTCATCAAACGATTTTTTCGCCTGAAAAATCTGGCGAAACTCATCCTCGTTTGGCTGAAAGCCGGTCAAATTTTCGCGCATATTGCGGGCCGTGTAGGAATTGCGAAGTTGATATTGCTCGAACTCTTCCGGTGTCAGGACTTTGGCCATCTCCGCTTCGCGCTCTGCCCGAAGTGCGATGAACCTGGCACGATTTTCCCCAGTCATACCGCCTCCTCGAAAAAGTTCCCGCTCCATTTCACGATATTTATCTGACAGCTCTTTTGTCTGCGCCTGCTTTTCCTCGGAAAGAAATCCGTAGCGGTAAGCGTCTTCGTCAGGCCGACCGGACCAGCGGGCAATTTCCGCATCGTAATCCACGCCGAGCAATTCTGTGATCAACTCGCGCTTCTCTTCATTGAGATCTTCTCGCTGTTGGTCGATCTGCCGTTCTTCATTGCGCGCCACGCGATCTTCCACGCGCCAGAATTTGAATGCTTTGGGCGATGGATAAAGTGCGGCCACCTTCGACGCATAAAGTTTGTTGATATCGGCAATAATAATGTCGCGCACGGTTTCTTCGGGACAACCCACCGCGCGAAGATTCGCGATGTATTCGCGATAATCAGCAGATTCCACGCTCGTCCAATCAAGGGGTTTATCGCGATCCACGGTTACGGTTTGGACGACTCGGTCCTCGCGAACGGCTTTGGCGGAACGTGCAGTATTGGAAACAACGGCAGCTTGGTTCTCAATGGCTTTCGGGGGCGGACGCTTGACAAGGAATCCGGCGAGCAGTGCCCCGTTCAAGCAAAAGGAGATGATTAGAACGATTTTGGCTTTCGGACTCATAGGTTTTATGGACGCGCTGGGATGTGAAACCGTTACAACGTGATTTCTGCGGATAAAAAATCAACCTGATTTTTTTGAACCTCCGCGAAACAATATCAACGATTGTCAGCCATTTGGCAGGGCGATACGCTCGCGCCGTGCTCAAATTTGTTAGAAGAACCTTCCAGCGGCCCAACGGTTTTTGCGGCGTTCTCGCAATCGGAGTTACTATTTTTCTCGCTTCATGTTCCAAGGGTGGCCAACCACAAACCGTTTCAGGAACCATCGAAATTGATGAAGTGCATATCGCGTCGCGTTACGGCGGGCGCGTGGAAAAGATTCATGCAGGCGAAGGCGATTCGCTGAAGGCCGGCCAAATTGTCATCGAGGTGAATGCGGCCGAGTTGAAAGCGCGCCGTGCTTCCGCCGAAGCAACACTGAGTGAACTCGTCGCGGGCCCGCGCGTTGAAGAAATCGCTGCCGCCAAAGCGGATTGGGAAGCGCAGGAAGCGCAATTGGAATTCGCTGAAGCCGAACGCAAACGCGCGCTGGAACTTTTCGCGCAAAAAACCATTTCTGCCGCCGAACGCGACCGCACCGTGAGTGGTGCGCAAACCTTGGAGAAAAATGTCGCTGCGGCGAAGAGCCGTTACGATTTGTTGCTCGCTGGGACGCGACCGGAACGCCTCGCCCACGCACGCGCGGAGTTGGCGACGATTGATGCGCAGCTTTCCGAAATGCAACTCGCCGCGCCGAGCAACAGCGTGCTGGAAGTCTTGACCGTGAAAATCGGCGATGTCCTCGCGCCGAATCAGGAAGCGGCGACGCTCGTTTTGTCGGACTACATTTGGGTGCGCGTTTATGTTCCAGCGACATGGCTCGGTTTCATCAAGGTCGGTGAAACAGTGACCGTGCACGTCGATTCTTTTCCCAACAAAGATTTCAAGGGCGAAGTGGAACAAATCGCGCGCACTGCCGAGTTCACTCCTCGCAATGTGCAAACCACCGCCGAACGCATCCGACAAGTTTACGGCGTGAAAGTGCGACTCGATGCGAAAACCGATTTGCGGCCCGGAATGGCAGCGGACGTTTATTTTCCGCGTGTGCCGAGCGAGGGATTTAAGGAACCTTCACAATAACGAATTGTGATTTGTCATGGTTGCGGCATCAACCGATTCAGCAAATCCGCAGGGTTATTTAAGGGCTGTGCAAGCGCGCTCCGTTTCCAGGACTTCGTAATCTTCGACGAACTCCAGGAAACACGGAAGCTTCATCGTTTCACGTTGGTTGACGAAAGTTACGGGAACGGAAAGCGAGGAATCCTTGATTGTGCGAGGTTGGGTCATGGACTCAATCAATCGAAATCAACCGGAACACAATCACGCAAACCTTCACGCAAGCGAGGCGATTGCGAAGATCAAAGAACTCGTCAAGGAAGCGGAGAGCTGCTTTTTCTGCACCGCTGTCACAGAGCACGACTCGGTCGGTGCTCGGCCAATGGCCGTGCAGGAAGTGGATGACGCGGGCCACCTCTGGTTCCTCAGCGCTGACGACAGCCACAAGAATGAAGAACTGATTCGCGATCCGTCCGTGCGCTTGTATTTCCAAGGCTCCGCGCATTCGGATTTTCTCCTGCTCGATGGCACCGCCACCGTTTCCAAGGACAAAACGAAAATCAAAGAACTCTGGAAACCAATCATGAAAACGTGGTTCACCGCAGGGGTGGATGATCCGCGCATCACGGTCATTCAACTCGCGCCGACGAGCGGGTATTACTGGGACACAAAACACGGCATGGCGGGAGCGGGAGTCAAAATGTTGATCGGCGCGGCGACGGGCAAAACGTTGGACGATTCGATTGAAGGCAAGCTCAAGGTTTGATGGGAATGGATTGGGATTGCTCGAGCGGCGGCGCACTTCGAAGCGGCGCAATGTCCTTGTGGTAAAACCATTCGCCCAGCGCGATGCCAATGGCTGCGGCGACCGTGCCAAGCAAAATATCAACGGGACGATGTTGCCAGACGAATGCAATGGAGGGGAGTGTTGTCACCAGCATGACTGCGAGGGGCCAACGCCACCTCCGGCGTTCGCGACCAACAAACCATGCCACCACTACCGGCCCCATTCCGTGCGCGCACGGCATGACGTTGTAAGGATGGTCCACGGCCCAAAGCCAATGGAAGGTTTCAACCCAAGGCCCTTCCACCAATGGTGGGCGCGGCATCATGGTCGGGGTAAGAATCCACCACGGTGCCACGAGCAGCCAGGCGCAGATATTCGCCCGCAAGCAGGCGCGAAATCGTGCGGGTTCGGCAATCACCACCGGCAGCAACCACGTGACTAACATCAATCCGAAATACACCGGGAAGAACGCGGGATAAAACGGCACCCACGACGGCATCGGCACAATGGTGGTGGGCGGCGGTTGATGGTGGTTGATCAACAGGTAGAGACCAAGCATTGGCCAGGTGACAAGAGTGTTCACCACGAATCGGCGAAGTGGGCCGAGTGGTGAACGATCTGACGTGATGGAGGAGTTGCGCATCGTGCGAGCAAATGCTTTCAAACGCGCATCAAACCTGAAGCAAGCTCATCGGCGGTCGCACTTTACTTGGAGCCAACCTGAATCCGGCCTTCATCCAGATCGATGAATTCAAACATCGTTTGCACCGTGCCTGCTGGCAGACCGATCTCCGCGAGACGTTCATTCAATCGTTGCGTCCCGGCATCGCGCCAGCCGCGTTTGGTCATGAAACCATTCCAGACTTCGATTTCGTCATCGGTCGGTTTGCGACCTTTCGCGAACGCCCACGCGAGCAACTCTTCATCGCTGCCGCCCTTGAGCGTTTCCGCTTCGAGCGCCGCGTAATCAATGTGAAGAAACAGGCAGCAACGCGAATCAAAACTATTCTTCATCGCCGCTCCGCGCGCGGTCTGCCAGTTCTCGGGTAACTTTCCCGCCGCCGCGAGCCGGATTTTGTCCAGCATGCGTCCAAAATAAACGAGGCCGTTGATTTGATCACAAGGACTGCGAAGTCCGGGAATGATAGTGGGATAAGATTGCGCCATGCCGAAGTAGAACACTTTTCAATTCGCGTTCGCAACATCGCTCATTTGAACGGGTGTGATTTGAAGTGGCGGTCAGCGAGCCGTGTAGCCGCGCTCGCCAGAGCGTGGTGTCGATTAAATGCTCACGCCACGCTCTGGCGAGCGCGGCTACGACCGCCACTTCAAATCACACCCCATTTGAACCGGATTCGATTTTGATCCGCCAATTGGCTTCGGTTGCAAACGTGCGTTATTTGATCCGAACATTATTTGGGCGGAAGCGAGCGCACCACTTCATCTAGAAGTTGCGCGTCCATTTCCACGAGGTGAGTCCGCTCGGGGAAACGGTCTTCTTTCACGTCGGCGATGTATTCG
>JBBQAX010000177.1:0-9173 GCA_038316905.1 Verrucomicrobiota bacterium
CGGGAGACCAACGCCACGCTCTGGCGAGCGCGGCTACGGCGTTCACAAATTCAACTTGGTGTTCCCGGCTGGCTTGGATTAAATCTGCCTCGTGCCAACAAAAGTTATTGCCGTCGCCAATCAAAAAGGGGGCGTGGGAAAAACGACAACCTCCATCAATCTCGCAGCGTGCCTCGCGGCGGCTGGAAAACGTGTTCTGCTTTTTGATCTCGACCCGCAAGCCAACGCGACCAGCGGAGTTGGTTTGGAAAAAATCGAAGGCGCGAGCGCGTATCGGCCTTTGCTCGGCGAAGGCGCGTTGATTGAGAAAATCAAACCGACAGAATTTGAGCGGCTTGAAATGATTCCGAGTGAAGTGGATTTGTGCGCGGCGGACATCGAATTGTCGCGCATGGAAAATCATCTGTTTCGCGTCAAAGAAAATCTCCAGCCGATTGTAGATTCACAGCGGTTTGATTTTATTCTGATCGATTGCCCGCCCTCTCTTGGCGTCCTGACTTTAAACGCTTTCGCCGCCGCCGATTCGCTTTTGATCCCGTTGCAATGCGAATATTACGCGCTCGAAGGAATTTCGATGATCAACCGAATTCTCGGCCAGATTCGCGACGGCGGAACCAATCCGCGTTTGGAAATTATTGGCGTGGTCATGACAATGTTCGATGGTCGCACGCGACTTTCGCAACAAGTTGTGAGCGAAGTGCGCCAGCATTTTGCCGACAAAGTTTTTGAAACGGTGATCCCGCGCACGACGCGCCTGGCTGAAGCGCCGAGTTTTGGAAAACCGATTATTCATTACGACAAATACAGCGCAGGCGCGGCGGCGTATGAAGTATTGACGCAGGAATTTTTGAAGAGAATGGAAGTGTAATCAATGCAGCTTGCAGGAATAGGAATCATCGCAATCGGCGTCATCTTCGCGTTCATCGGCGAACTGATGTTGCTGGCTGTGGCATTCTGCAGAAGCATTTGGTGGTTCGCCGCTTGTTTATTTGCCCCGATTGACGGTTTGATTTTTTTAATTCTGCATTGGAAAGAAGGAAAGAAGCCGTTTCTGATTACAATTGTCGGAATAGCAATTTTGTTCTTCGGAGTTTATGTTCACGACGGATTTTCAATCACCTCAATCGCGGATTAGCTATGAAACAGAAAATGAAACTCATTGGGTTTGCCTTCACATTTCTCGGGTCTTTTTTGATCGGGAACGCCGCTGATTGGCCGCAATATCGCGGGCCGAATCACGATGGTTCCACGCCGGAAAAAATTTCCACCAAATGGCCGGTCGAAGGTCCGAAGCAAATCTGGAAAGCGGAACTAGGCGACAGCTTCGGTTCGTTCGCGGTCGGCGGTGGAAAAGCGTTTTGTTTCATCCAGCGCAACGTTTCTGGTGAAGACGCGGAAGTGGCGATTGCGCTCGACGTGAATACTGGAAAAGAACTTTGGGCGACGCCGCTCGGCAAGCCGACTTATGATCGTCAAGGTGGCGACGGGCCGCGCTCCACTCCGACGATTGATGGCGAGCGCGTTTATATTCTCGGTGCGTATTTGGTCTTGAGTTGTCTTGATGCCAAGACTGGCAAAAAAGTCTGGCAACAGGATCTGGTCAAAGATTTCAACGGCACGGTCATCAAATGGAATCACGCCGGTTCGCCGATTCTCGATGGCGATTTGATTTTCGTGAACGCCGGTGGAGAAGGTCAGGCATTTCTCGCGTTCAACAAAAAGGACGGGAAACTCGCCTGGAAATCCGGCAGCGATAAACCGACTCACGCCTCGCCCGTTCCCGCGACGATTCACGGCGTTCGCCAGGTTATTTTCTTCACGCAAACCGGCTTGGTTTCCGCTGAAGCCGCGACTGGAAAAATTCTTTGGCGCCATGAGTTTCCTTTTCGCACTTCCACGGCGAGCGATCCGATTGTGTGGAACGACATTGTTTATTGTTCGGCGGGATACGGCGTTGGCGGCGGCGCGTGCAAAATTTCCAAAGCAGGAAATAACTTTTCTGCGAAAGAAATTTGGCGGCACGAAAGCAAAACTGTGAATCATTGGACCACGCCGGTTTGCAAAGAAGGTTATCTCTACGGCATTTTCGGATTCAAAGAAGGTCGCGCGCCGCTGAACTGCGTGGAAATTTCCACCGGAAAAGAGATCTGGTCGCAACCCGGTTTTGGTTCTGGAGGCGCGACGATTTTGGTCGGCGGAACTCACGTGCTCGTCCAAAGCGAGAAAGGGCCGCTGGTTCTGGTTGAAGCGACGCCCAAGGGTTATAACGAAGTGGCGCGCGCGCAGCCGCTGGGCGGAAAATGTTGGACGATGCCGGTCGTGAGCGGTGGGCGGATTTTTGCGCGCAACACGAAAGAAGGCGTTTGTCTGGATGTTGCGCCGCAGGTTGCGACGGAGAAATAAACGTCCACTGCGGTGATGCAACGGGATGAAAGAGGTGCCATCAACAGAGTTCAAGAAACGCGTTCGGCCATTTCCATTTTTGGTTCTGGCTCTCTCGCTCTTGTTCACTGGTCTGGCCACTTATTACCTCGCCAAAACGAACCGGACCAAAAATTTCGCCCGTTTCACTAACGCCACGTTGCAAATCGAAAACACGATTCGCGATTCGCTGAACACTTACACAGCTTTGCTTCGAGGTGGCGCAGGGCTTTTCACGGCCAGCGAAACTGTGACTCAGGAGGAGTTCCACACCTATTTTAATCGTTTAAGAACCAAGCATTTTGATCGGGGCTTGTCTGGGTTTGGTTACGCAAAATTAGTTCGTGCGGAAGAAAAGGAAGCGCTCGTGACGGAGATGCGAAGACAAGGCCACACCAATTTCACGATCTGGCCGGAAGGCGGGCGGGACATTTACGTGCCGATTATTTACATCGTACCGATGGAATGGCGAAATCAGCGGGCCGTTGGATATGACATGTTTAGCGAACCAACGCGAAACGCGGCCATGTTGCAGGCCGCCAAACAGGGCGTCGCGATTTCGAGGAAAGTCACTCTCGTGCAGGAAACGGAAGAAAATCGACAGGCCGGTTTCCTGATGTACGCGGGAATTTATTCCGCGAACGAATTCCCCCGGACCCAGGCCGAACGCGAACAAAAATTAGCAGGCTTCGTTTACAGCCCGTTTCGTGCGGATGATTTCTTTGAAGGAATTTTTCAGGACGAACGGAAATTACCCACCAGCTTGGAAGTTTTTGACGGAGAACACGCCGTCGCAGAAAATCTTCTGCACAGCTCACAGAATTATTTCTCAGCCAAACCGCATTTTACGATCACCAACCAATTCGTCATCGCCGATCACACTTGGACTTTGGTCCATCGCACCACGCCGGAATTTGAAGAAACCCTAGAAGGGACAAATGTGTTCTGGGTTTTCATCACCGGGCTGGGCGTGAGCGCAATTCTTTTTGGCGTCACCTTTTTCCTGGCAAAAGCCCGCCAGCGCGCGGAGGGCAGCGAACGCGAATTATTGCACGAACGCGAGCGTTTGCGCGCCAGCGAAGAGATGTATCGCACCATTGCCGAAACAGCTGCGGACGCCATTATCACTATCGATGAGGAAAGCAAAATCATCACCGTCAATCGCGCGGCAGAACGCATCTTTGGTTACAAACCCGAAGAAATGACTGGCCAAAGTCTCACCATCCTCATGCCCGAACGAATGCGCGGCGGTCATCGTGCCGGAATCTCCCGCTATCTGACCACCGGCGAAAAAAAAACCACGTGGGCTGGAATCGAGTTGCCGGGCGCGCACAAAGATGGGCGTGAAATTCCGCTGGAAATTTCCTTCGGCGAAATTCGCAAAAATGGGCGCATCTTCACCGGCATCATCCGCGACATTACGGAACGAAAAAAAGCCGAGGAGCAAATCGTGCGTTTGAATCGCGACCTCGAAAAGCGTGTGACCGAGCGAACAATTGAACTTCAGGAAGCCAACGCCCAGATGGAAGCGTTTGTTTATTCGATTGCTCACGACCTGCGCGCGCCGCTCCGGGCGATGCGCGGATTCGCCCAGGCGTTGCGCGAAGATTACGACAAATCACTCGACGACGCGGGCAAGGATTACGCCGCGAGAATAATTTCGTCCGCGAAATTCATGGACGATTTAATCAACGACCTCCTGACCTTCAGTCGCATCACCCGCGCCGAACTTAATCTCACCTCCGTCAGCCTCGACGCCATCCTCGCCGAGGTTCGAGAACAACTCGCCACGGAGATTCAGGAAAAAAATGCCGAGATCCATGTGACCGCGCCATTGCCCGATGTCATCGCGCACGAAGCCACCACTCGGCAAATCCTCACAAATTTAATTTCCAACGCGTTGAAATTCGTCGCGACCGACATCACGCCCCGCATCGCCCTTCGCGCCGAAGATTCGGGAACTCACTGGCGAATCTGGGTGGAAGACAACGGCATCGGTATCGCGGAAAATTATCGCGACCGGATTTTTGGAATTTTTGAACGGCTGCACGGTGGCACCTATCCTGGCACCGGCATCGGCCTCGCCATCGTCCGCAAAGGCGTTGAACGAATGAACGGGCGAGTCGGCTTCCAATCCGAACTCGGCCAAGGCAGCCGGTTTTGGTTTGAGTTGCGAAAAGCCGGGTAGCACCTGCCTCCGTCGGGTGCGTTTCAATTGGTTTGGCAAATTTTAAATATAAAGCCGCACCCGCCGGAGGCAGGTGCTACCCAGCCAGATTGTTTCTTTACACAAACCAAATGGAATTTATCCTCGCGCTTCCGAACACAAATTTGAATTTTTATGGCCAAACAAATTGCAGAAATGCTAATCGAATCTGTCACGCTGGAATTGCCTGACACCAAAACGCTCCGGCTCAAATGGCCTGAAGGTTATGACCTTGAATTTAAAACCGGCCAGTTCATCACGCTCTATTGGCCGGACACGACCAACTACAAACGCGCCTACTCACTTTCTTCGTGCGCGCTGGATCGCGGCGCATTTGAAGTCACCGTGAAACGCGACGGCAAAATGGGCACGCGCATTGTCGATTGGGCAAAGGCGGGCGATAAAATGTGGGTCATTCCGCCCGTTGGAAAATTTCTTCCGGTTTACGAGGAGAACAAACATTTGCTATGCATCGCGGGCGGTTCCGGCGTGACGCCGTTTCGCGCTTTTGTCCGTGAAGCGACGCGACGCAAATTGAAAACAAAAATCACGATCCTTTACACCGTTCGCACGACCAACGACATCATCTTCAACGAAGAATTTCGCCAGCTCGAACAGGAGAATCCGAACTTCAGTTTCTACGTCACTTGCACGCGACTTTCTCCCGAAGATCCGTGGACCGGTCGGCGCGGACGCATCACCGCCGATTGGGTTAAGGAACATGTTCATGATGCCGCCAATACAGTGTTCTACGCTTGCGGCACAAATGAATTGGTTGAGGCCACAGAAAAACTTGTGCTCGAAGAATTGAATCTCCCGAAGGAGCAGATGAAGACGGAGAAATGGGGTTGAAATGGGAAAGATCAGACGCGGCGGATATATTTTTCTTTGGTGGATTGGCGACCACAAGCCGCGACATATCCACGTTTACACGAAAGACAGCGCGTTGATCACGCGAATCAACCTGGACACGATGGAAGCAATGGACATCCCGAAAGTTGAGCGTAAGATTTTAGACATCATTCGAGACCTGAAGTCCGAAGGCCGTTTATGAAACATTCCGCCAAAAATTTTAAAGTTCCGTTTGGAACCGCTAAATATTTCAAAGTCAAAAATGTCCGCTACCTGAGTTGGGAAGATGCCTTTGACGTGGAATTCGAGGACGGTCTTTGCATTCTCGAACCGCACAAAACGATTCGCAAAGCGAACAAGATTTCGCCAAAAGCGCGCTTCTCAAATCTGGAAATCGAAGATTGGACGCAAAGCGGTTTTTACGTTCACTACGACAACGGACAAACCGCAGAAGTTTCGTGGTCGTTCATCCGCGAATTGCCGCCGAAGAATTGTTTGCATTGCAAATAACGAGAGGCACATGTGAAAAGTGAATAAACGACGAATAATTGGGCCTAGAAACGAGGATCTCTAAATGTTTTACGGCCCGACTCGCTCCATCCCTGAAGTTGCGGAAGTTCTTAAAAATAATTCTCAGAAAATTCTCCGGATCATTTTCCATGATAGTGACGTCTTCATTCTTAAAGAATTTCAAGAAGTCGACGAATCAATTTATGCGCAAGTCGGACGATGGACTGGCGTCATTATTGAGGCGGTTTCAAGCCGACGTACTAATTTTCACAAGTCTTTTCATCCCGACGACGGCTTGGATTTTTTGGAACAAGACGTGGCATCTATCGAAGACATAAATTCCAAAGCGACATTATTTAAAATGCTAAAACGTACACCACTTTTTTCCGCTCACCAAAAACTTGGCGCGCGTCTAATTGACTTCGGCGGATGGGAAATGCCGGTGCAATACACCAGCATCGTCGATGAACATCTGGCCGTGCGTTCCGCTGCCGGAATTTTCGACATCTCGCACATGGGCGAAATCACCGTCGCCGGTTCCGCCGCCGCCGATTTTCTCAATGGAATTCTGACGAACGACATTCGCAAGCTCGCCATCGGTCAGGGGCAATACACTTTGATGTGCAACGAACGCGGCGGGGTCATCGACGATCTTTACGCTTACAAAATCGCGGCTGAACTTTTTCTGCTCATCGTGAATGCCTCGCGCATTGAGGAAGACGCGGCTTGGATTCATCAGCAACTTGAAAAATTTCCACAACGCAACGGCGTGGTCTTGGTGGATGCGTCGCACAATTATGCGGCAGTCGCAGTGCAAGGGCCGAAGGTAAAAGATTTTATCGCCGAAGTGATTTCCGGCGCTTCTGTCACCGGAACGAAAGTGAATCGTGTGACGGAATTGAAGAAAAACGAAATTGGCGTTTTCCATTTTGAAAACGAAAACGTGTTCGTGGGGCGCACCGGCTACACCGGCGAAGATGGTTTTGAAATCATCGGCCTGAACCACGCGATTGAAAAAATCTGGGACAAAACTTTGGCCGCAGGAAAACCTTTCGGCTGTGTTCCCGCTGGACTCGGCGCGCGCGACACGTTGCGCACGGAAGTTTGTTATCCGCTCTACGGCCACGAACTCGACGAAAACACTACGCCGATTGAAGCGGGCGTCGGATTTTTCGTCGCGCTGGACAAAGGCGATTTCATTGGCCGCGAAGTTTTGGCCGCGCAAAAGGCAAACGGCGTTTCTAAAAAATGTGTCGCGTTCAAGATGACCGATAAATCCGCGCCGCCGCGACCGCATTATCCGATCTGGATCAACGGTGCGCAGGTCGGCGAAGTCGTCAGCGGCACGCAAAGTCCGTCGCTCGGCATCGGCATCGGAATGGGTTATGTGCCGACCGAATTTGCGAAAGCCGACACGAAGATTGAAATCGAAATTCGCGGCAAACGTGCGGCTGCCGTGATCGTGAAGAAACCACTTCTTAAAAAATGAATTCTAATTTTAACGCAGAGGTCGCAAAGGTTATCGCAGAGGAACGCAGAGAAAATTCCTTCGCGGCCTTTGCGTAAACCTTTGCGACCTCTGCGTTAAAAGCCCGCGCTTAAAATTCTCCTTTGCGTCCGGGTGTCTTGATGGTGAAATCTCGAAAAATTTTATGAGCAATGTTCCAACTGATTTAAAATACGCCAAGTCTCACGAATGGGTTCGCGTCTCCGGCGACACCGCAACCGTCGGCATCACCGATCACGCGCAACACGAATTGACCGACATCGTGTTTGTGGAATTGCCTACCGTCGGGCGCGAAGTGAAAGCCGGCGAAGCTTGCGCCGTCGTCGAGTCCGTGAAAACTGCGAGCGACATTTATTCGCCGGTCAGCGGAGAAATTTTGGAAGTGAACCAAGCCGTCGTGGACAAACCGGAATTGGTCAACACCGACCCGCACGGCAACGGCTGGTTTTACAAAATTAAATTGAGCGATGCTGCGGAAGTGAATGCGCTGCTGACGCCGGAAAATTACAAAGCGCAGATTAGCGGGTGACCAAACTCAAAGTGATAACGGCCCGTCTTCCAATTTCACTCTGTCATGCAAACTGTCCAAAATGCGGTTTGCCGACAGAATTCAAAATGTTTGAGCCAGGTAGCGCGGGTGGCGATTTTTCAACATACATCGGAACACGCACAGGAGCTTTTTACAGACTTGATCTTGGAAAGTGCATTATCAAAAAATTTCATTGAACCAACTTTTGTCACCAGCTTTGGAACGAGAAGGAAATTTAGTGAAAGTGCCAGTTGAAATTAAGTGTAAGTTGTGTGGTAATTTATTTACCGCAGTTTCGATTCCAATTGACGGAGAAAAAATTGTGGATGCGTTTGAGTTGTAGCCAAATCAGAATAAATCTAATTGGATTTAGTAGTGTTTCACAACTTGCCCGGCTTAGCGTTTCGCCGTTGGATCGTTAGGAACGGCTTGTATAAACCACCATCTCCGGCTACACATAATCCATGAAACTTTCCGTTACCATTGACCGCGATGAGGATGGAATTTGGGTGGCCGAGTGTCCTTCGATTCCCGGCTGCGTCAGTCAGGGCAAAACCAAACCAGCGGCCATTAAAAATATCAAGGAAGCGATTGCGCTTTGCTTGGAAGTTCGTGCGGAACGTGGTTTGCCGCTCACGCTAGAAACACAGCAGGTGGAAGTCCTCGTCTGATGCCTTCTCTTCCCGTCATCAGCGGGCGTAAAACTGTCCGCGCGTTTGAGAAGCTCGGTTGGCAGGTTGTTCGCCAACGCGGCAGTCACATCATCATGGTCAAAGACGGCGAAATGACGACGCTCTCCATTCCGGATCACAAAGAAATTGCCAAAGGCACTTTGCGCAGCTTAATCCGTGCGGCGGGAATTACGGTTGATGAATTTATCCAGCAGCTTTAATTCTTCTTTTCGGTAGAAACCGCTCCGAGAGTCTTCGCGGAATTACTTAAAACAGATTCGGAAATAAAAATAATTTGACACTTACAAATTGATTCATCAATGTATCCGCATTCGTTGATATAACGATCTCATTCAGAGTGGTGGAGGGCCTGGCCCAATGAAACCACGGCAACCGGTTGGAGCGCGTCTTCAATGTCAGGTGCCAATTCCAGCTCAGACCGACAGCGGTTTGGGAAAAGATGAGAAGAGCGCACGA
>JBBQAX010000178.1:0-9170 GCA_038316905.1 Verrucomicrobiota bacterium
CCTGTCCTGCGCGGAACCATTCGTGATCATGGAACTTTCAAACGCCGACCGTTCGTTCGGTTCTTTGCTTGCAAAGAGGATTTGTCCCTCGAACCTCCAGAAACGCAATTGCCTGCGGAAGTCGTCAGCGGCAAAGAACCATTTCTAATTATCGGAGCCATTGCCGGCGGTTAAATCTCGGCGCTCCCTTTTTACTGAGCACAAATTTCCTTTTCGCGACAATCGAACCGGTGTTAAACGAGAGGGAAATCTGGAACGATGTCCTGAATGTCATTTCTCATTCGTCGCTTTTATAACTTATGAAACAAACTGTCATTATCAGAATCCTCGTTGGGATCGCGTTCATTCTCGGCGGGTTCCTTGTCATCGTGTCCACACGTCCAGCAGATTTTCGGGTCACACGAACGGCGACCATTCCCGCGCCGCCCTCCATAGTGTTCGCGCAGGTCAACGATTTTCAGCAATGGAATTCGTGGTCGCCCTGGGCGAAACTTGATCCGGCGGCGAAGAATACTTTCGAAGGCCCGACGGCCGGTGAAGGCGCGATCTTCGCGTGGGCGGGCAACAACGAAGTGGGCGAAGGGCGCATGACCATTACCGAGAGCCGACCCGACGAATTAGTTCAAATGAAACTGGAGTTCGTAAAGCCGTTTGAATCAATCTGCACGACCGAGTTCACCTTCAAACCCGAAGGCGAAGAAACAGCGGTGACATGGACCATGGCCGGCAAAAACAATTTCATCGGCAAAGCCGTCAGCTTGTTCATGGATTGCGACAAAATGATTGGTGACCAATTCGAGCAAGGATTCGCCAATATGAAAACGGTCGTCGCAACCAGCGCGAAAAAATTATAGATCAACTGCAATAACTAACCTGAAAGACAACTTATGAATTACGTGGATGGATTCGTTTTACCGGTTCCGAAGAAAAATCTGGACGCTTATTTTCGCATGGCAAAGAAGGCCAGCAAGATCTTCTGCGAACTCGGCGCGCTCGAATATCGCGAATGTGTCGGCGACGATCTTAATGTCAAAATGGCAATGCCTTTCACACGCGGCATCAAGAGCAAGCCCAACGAAACAATTGTCTTCGCTTACATCGTTTATAAATCACGCGCCCATCGCGACAAGGTGAACGCCAAGGTCATGAAAGATCCGCGCATTGCTGCAATGTGCGAATCCACGGAAATGCCATTCGACTGCAAGCGTATGCTTTACGGCGGATTTAAAGTCGCCGTTGCAGCCTGAGTGAGCGGGTTGGATTGAGCATTCTCCCGGGGAACCCACACGCCGTAATCGGATGGAGCTTGTGGACGTGCCCAGCTGCGTTCATGCCCGCTAACGATTACCATTGCTCCTTAAACTCCCCGGAAACATTTTTCGCCAGGCACTCGCCCATGCAACTGACCACAAACGAAAACCGGATAACGGATGAACTTCTCCCGCGCACGGCCGGCGAAGTTCTTTTGTCAGCCACAGGTCTTGTCAAATCTCTCGGTGGCAAACGCGTTGTGGATGGGATTGATCTGATCTGTCGCGCAGGCGAAGTGCTTGGTTTGCTCGGGCCAAACGGCGCAGGGAAAACCACAACGCTGCGGATGTGCTACGGATTTCTCCGCCCTGATGCAGGCCAGGTTCAGATCGCCGGACATGATCTCTCCACCGATGGAGATCGCGCGCGTCGTGCGCTCGGCGTTTGCACGCAGGATGACACGTTCGACAGCGAGTTCACCGTGCGCGGAAATCTCGTGCAAACTGGTCGTTATTATCGCCCGCGTCAGGCTGATATTTCCGAACGCATCGACGCATTGATCGAGCAATTTGGTCTCGGTCCATTTGCGAATCAAAAACCGGAAACTCTTTCTGGCGGATTCAAACGTCGCTTGATGATCGCCCGCGCGGTCGTGCATCAGCCGCGCGTCGTTTTTCTCGATGAGCCAACGACCGGGTTGGATCCGCAAGCGCGTGTCGCGGTCTGGGAATTAATCAACGCGTTGCGCGCCGAAGGTTTGGCGATTGTCCTGACGACGCATTACATGGATGAAGCGGAACGGTTGTCGGATCGCTTGCAGGTGTTGCAGGCCGGACGAGTTCGCGCTGCTGGATTATCCAAAGCCGTTTTGGGCGATGTCGTCGGCGAACACATCGTGTTGCTCTCCTCGCTGGGAAGTGAAACGCCGCGCGTTATTCAATGGGCAAAAACTCGTGGCGCGAGGCCCGCGCAGATTCTGGCGGATTGGCACATCGCATTAGACGCGCCGGGATTGGCTGCGTTCGTTGCCGCGTTTCCTGAGTTGCGTTACGAAGTGCGTCCGCCCACGCTCGACGATCTTTTTCTCGCTCTCTCCACGGAGGAAAAACCATGAACCCTTATTCCCCTGCCCTCGCCTGGCAAAGTCGCGCCGTGCTCGGACGTCATCTGCGCGTTCATTTGCGCAACTGGTACACCGCCACGCTGCCGCCCGTCTGCGAACCGCTCATCATGTTGCTCGCGTTCGGCGTCGGATTGGGTCGGCAGATTGGCGACGTGTCATGGCGCGGGAATCCGGTGGATTATCTGCATTATCTCGCGCCGGGAATTTTGGCTTACACCGCGTTTATGGCGTCGTTTTTTCAAGCGCTCTTCGCCGCGTATATTCGGATGCACTTTCAGAAATCGTGGGAAGGCCAACTGACGACGCAGGTGCGGCTCGAACATGTCGTGTGGGGCGAAGCACTCTGGGCGGCAACCCTCGCGACGATCTATGCGGTGCTGGTTTGCGTCGTGCTGGCCTGTTTCGGAATGGCGGGCAAACTGACGCTGCACTGGGGTTGGATGCCTCTGGTCATCCCGCTTCTATTCCTCGCGGCGCTCGGCTTCGCGTCCATCGGATTATTTTTTACCGCCGTGATTCCGAGCATCGATCACATGAGCCTGCCGTTCTTCCTCGTCATCATGCCGATTGGTTTTGCGTCGAGCACCTATTTCCCATTTCCCGACGTGCCATGGTTGACGGCCCTCGTGCAATTGAATCCGCTGCATCATCTCTCCGAAGGATTGCGCGCGCTGCTTCTGACCGGAACACCCACCTGGCATCTCGCCGCCGCCGCCGGATTGCTTGTGCTATTGCTGGCCGTGCTGATTCCCCTCGATCTGCGTTTACTGCGCAAACGAGTTTTCGGGGATCGGTAAATAAACAGAAGCCTCAGCCTTGGCCCTACCAGAATTCTTCCTTGCTTTGAACTGGAGCGTTGTCGCATTTCAAATGCCGTGAAGATCAAAATCTGTTGCATCAGCAGTCCGGCGGAAGCGGCGTTGGCCGTCGCGTGCGGGGCGGATGCGCTCGGGTTGGTTTCAGCAATGCCAAGCGGTCCCGGTGTGATCGATGAGGAGTTGATCGCGCGTATCGTGGCAACGGTGCCGCCTTCGGTTGGGTCGTTTTTACTGACGTGTTGCCAAAGCGCGGTGGAAATCGTGGCGCAACAGCAGCGTTGCGGCACGAACACCATCCAAATTGTTGATCGACTGGAGCGCGCGGAATATGCGCGGCTACGAGAGGCGTTGCCGGAGATTGCGCTGGTGCAGGTGATTCACGTGCGGGACGAAGCATCGGTGGAAGAAGCGGCGTCGATGGCGCCGCTGGTCGATGCGCTGCTGCTCGATTCAGGGAACCCATCGCTGGCGGTGAAGGAACTCGGCGGCACGGGTCGCGTGCATAATTGGAGTTTAAGCAGCGCGATTTGCGAACGGGTTTTCGTGCCGGTGTTTCTGGCGGGCGGCCTGCGAGCGGAGAATGTGGCCGAGGCGATTGCGACAGTGCGACCCGGAGGAGTGGATATTTGCAGCGGTGTACGCACGAACGGAAAGTTGGATGAAGGAAAGTTGCGGGCGTTTATTCAGGCGGCGCGGGCGGCGGAGTTTTAGTCCTCTGGAATTTCGAGGAAAATGAACGGGCAAAGCGACAGCTTTGTTCTACCAGATTTGCGTGGGAAGGCTTTGTTGGCGGACCGCGGCTGTGTCGCCGAGACCAGCCGCAGCACGGTGATTCTCCAACGACCATAAATTTTCAAGCGTCCATCTCGGCGATGCGCTGCGGTTGGTTCTCGGCGAATACAGCCGCGGTCCAGGGGCTGGAGCGTCCACGTTCTTCAGGCATTACAATCTCCTGCTAAAATCGGCAACGCGGCAAAGTTGCCCTACCAGAATCTTTTTTTGCGAAAAAACAAATGCAGTGTCCTGAAGGCGTTGGTTCGTTCGTTGTAGTGATGAAACGGAAACAAATAACCACAAACTAAAGGAACATTATGAAAACGAAAATCACTTCACTCATTGCAACATTGTTGCTCGCAACCGCTGTTTGCTCGAACGCGGACGAACCCGCCACAACCAAAAAAAGTTCACCGGAATTTGAGCGGATGAAAACGTTGGTCGGCAATTGGAAAGGCAAAGTTGATATGGGCGAAGGGCCGATTGATATGACGGTGCAGTATCGGTTGCTGGCGGGCGGCAGTGTGTTGGAAGAGCGTTGTTTCACTGGCACGCCCAACGAAATGGTGACGATGTTTTATGATCAAAACGACAAGCTGGCTTTGAAGCATTATTGCATGTTCGGCAACCGCCCCGCGATGTTGCTCAAATCGTCGAATGATAAGACGCTGAAATTCGATTTCGACGCGACGTGCGGAATTGATCCAAAGAAGGAATCGCACATGCACGCGTTGACAATCACGTTTGATGACGCGGACACGATCACGACGAGTTGCAAAGCAATGATGAATGGCGAAGCGATGCCCGAGCAGCCGGCGACGTTCAAGCGGGTGAAATCGTGATTCATGCGTCAACTGGACAGAACGAGAAATTGAACTGAAATAATTATGAACGCAGAAAAACAAAACCAATATCTGTTGTTGTTCCGTGGCCCGTGCTGGGATGAGGGCATTTCGCCCGAGGATTTGCAGCACCGCATGAACAAGGTGATGGCATGGTTTGAAGGATTGAAAGACCGAGGCGTCTTCAAAGGCGGACAGCCGCTTGGCCCGGAAGGGCAGATGGTTTCGAAGAAGCGCGCGGTGTCGGACGGGCCGTTCGCGGAATCGAAGGAAGCGGTGGGCGGGTATCTTTTGTTGCAACTGGATAGTTTCGAAGAGGCAGTGGCCATCGCGGAATCCAATCCGACTTTGGAATACGGCATCAGCATCGAAGTCCGGCCTGTGTTGGAGGAATGTCCGATCTTCCAACGCGCCAAGGCAAAATATTCTTTCGCGACTGCTTGACGAAAACAAAACATCCAAGGAAAAAGAAATTATGAGCACACAAAAATCCGATTACATGCTGCTGTTTCGCGGTACCGACTGGAGCAACGGACTATCCCCTGAACAAATCCAGAAGGTGGCTTCTGACTGGATGGCGTGGTTCGAAGGTTTGACGAAAGAAGGCAAAGCGTTGTCGGGCCATCCACTTTTGAACCAGGGCAAAATTGTTTCCGGCAAAAAAGGCCGGACGGTTGCCGATGGGCCATTCGCGGAATCGAAAGAAGCGATTGGCGGTTATTTTTATCTGCGCATTTCCGGCATGGACGAAGCACTGGAAATCGCGCGGCAATGTCCGGGACTTGATTACGGTCTGGAGGTCGAAGTGCGTCCGGTGGCGGAGAAATGCGGACTCATGGAAACGTCCGCTGCAAATGCGAGTCGCCACGGAGAACTTGCCAGCGCAGCAGCTTGAGAAATCCATCGAAAGGAATACGAATATGAAAACTCAAGTGAAAGCAGTTCCAGAGGGTTATCACACTTTGACTCCGCACCTCGTGGTTAAAGGCGCGGTCGATGCCATCGCGTTTTACAAGAAAGCGTTTGGCGCGGAGGAAATCCGCCGAATGATGGGGCCGGATGGAAAATCCATCATGCACGCGGAACTTAAAATCGGCGATTCGCGGCTTTTTCTCGTCGATGAATTTCCGCAAATGAAATGTCTCGGGCCGCAAAGTATTGGCGGAACTCCCGTGACCATTCACGTGTATGTCGAGGACGTTGACGTCGCTTTCAAAAAGGCAGTGGACGCTGGCGCGCAAGTGACCATGCCGGTTGCGGATATGTTTTGGGGGGATCGTTATGGCGTGCTGACCGATCCCTTCGGACATGCCTGGTCTATCGCGACGCACAAAGAAGATCTGACGCCCGAAGAAATCGGCAAGCGCGCCGAAGGTGCGTTCAGTGGATGCGGCCAGTGAACCAGTGAACGAGTCCGAGAATAACATGCCCTCATCGCCGCCAACCGGAGAAATCTCCCGGTTGGCGGAGCATCTTTTCCGTCATGAGGCTGGAAAGCTTGTGTCCGTTCTCACCGGAATTTTTGGAATAGAACGTTTGCAGTTGGCCGAGGATGTCGTGCAGGAGTCTTTGATCCGCGCATTGAAGACGTGGCCGTTTTATGGAGTCCCGAAGAATCCCGCCGCGTGGTTGACGCAGACCGCAAAAAATCTTGCGCTGGATGTGATCCGGCGCGAAAAACTTTTTCACGAGAAACAACCCCAGATCACCACGTTCATCGAGCAATGGGCCAGCGAGGCCGACTTCGAAGATTCGCCCGCTTTCGAGAATGAAATCAAAGATGGGCGATTGCGTTTGATGTTCGCGTGTTGCCATCCGCTCATCGCGCAGGAATCTCAAACCGCGCTCGCGCTCAAAACGCTTTGCGGATTCAGTCCCGCAGAGATTGCGAAGGCTTTTCTGACCACGGAAGCAGCGATCGCCAAACGGTTGACGCGAGCGCGCCAGAAAATTCGCGAGCTGCAAATTCCATTTGAAATTCCGTCCGGGGAAGAATTAGCGCCGCGCCTGAACAGCGTGTTGCAGACGCTCTACCTGTTGTTCAACGAAGGTTACAAAGCGTCCAGCGGCGAACATCTGATCCGTGAAGAACTTTGTTCCGAGGCAATTCGTCTGGCGATTGCGCTCGCGGAACACCCGGTCGGAAACCAACCGCGCATCCATGCTTTGGTTGCGCTGATGTTGCTGAACGGCGCACGGCTCGCAGCACGGACGGATGCGGAAGGAAATATTCTTCGCCTCAAGGAACAGGATCGCAGGAGTTGGAATAAAGGGATGATCGCGCGGGGGATTTTTCATTTGAGCCAGTCCGCCAGCGGAAACGAACTCAGTGAATATCATCTGCAAGCTGGGATTGCTGCCTGCCATTGCACGACGAACGATTACGAATCCACCGATTGGCGACGCATCCTCTCGCTCTACGATCAACTGGTGCAAATCGACGACTCCCCAGTGATCGCGTTGAACCGCGCCGTGGCGATTGCGCAGGTTCACGGACCGGCAGCGGGAATCAAAGCCGTTGAAGCCATGCAGAATCAGAAATCATTGGATTCGTATTATCTGTTTTACGCCGTGCTGGCTGAGTTCCAGTCGCAGATGAATAATTTTGCCGTCGCCTCGGGACATCTTCGGAAAGCGATTCTTCTCACCGACATAAAATCGGAACGATCTTTGTTATCCGCCAGGCTGCAAAATTGTCAGGAGCGACTAGGGGTGTGATTTGAAGTGGCGGTCGTAGCCCGCGCTCGCCAGAGCGTGGCGTGGGCACTCAATCGAACACCACGCTCTGGCGAGCGCGGTTACAACGGTTGGAGTGGATCATTATGTGGATGTCTTGTTCGCCCACGCCATCACGCTTTACCGTTCGCTCGGTGGCGGGTGGGAGTCGTCAGTGAAAACCTCGCGGTTCCTGATCATCAAAAGGGATTTAGAAAATGTACAACAAAACGGCGGTCAAATGACCGCCGTTTGTGAAGATAAATTTCCCGCGCAATAGCTATTTCTTTTCTTCAACCTTGGGCTTTGCGTCCGTCTTCGAGAGTGGCGGAGCCGAAGCGTTGAGCTGGGTGAGGACAGATTCAGTCAGATCATCTTTCCCGTCGGTGAACATAACCACAGGAGTGTCATTGATGCTCGAAGCCGCGCTGTCGATCACCAACGAATACCCGCCGCTTTTCGCCTTTTGATTCACCACTTCGCGAATTTCCACGAGAATTGCGTCGCGTTTGCGGCGCTGCTTTTCAGTCAATGTCGCTTTAGAACTGCGCTGAAATTGCGCCACGGTTTGTTCCAATCCTTTGAGTTCGACAAGTTTCTTTTCCGCAGCCTGCTTGCTGGTGGCGCGCTCTTCTGCCGAAATTGCCTGGTCATTCGCCTTGTCGAGCAGCTTCTTCCAGGATTCCTCGCCCTTCTTGAAATCTTCCACCATCTCTTTGATTTGCTTTTCCAGGTCTCCGGCTTCGTCCTTCAGATTCGCGTCGGCCTGTTTGGTTTTGTAGTAGTTGTCAAAAACCTTGCGGAGATCAATGAGGCCAAGTTTTGTTTCCGCATTAGCAACCGTGACCAAAGACATGATTGCTGCTGCGATGATTGTTTTTCTTAATATGTTTTTCATGAGTTCAATTAAAATTCGCGATGATAACCTACACCAAAGTTAAATCTGCCTCTTCCACCGACGTCTTTATCATGTGTCATCGGGAAACCGTAATCCAGACGCAACGGCCCGATCGGTAGATTGATGCGCAGGCCAATGCCCCAGTTGTCGTTATAGAATCCCCGATCTTCCCCGGCAAATTCTCCACCTCGAATTGTGCCGGTGCTAAAGCTGAAGGAATCTTCATAAACATTTCCAATGTCATAGAACATTGCAAAGCGCAATCGTTCAATAATTGGAATGCTATATTCCGCTGAACCGAACCAATACGTTTCGCCGCCGGTCGGTTCGTCGAATTGATCATGAGGACCAATATCGCGATATCGAAAACCGCGAAGAGAATAAAGTCCACCCAAAAACCAGCGGTCAAAAATTGGAACGCGCGAGCGACCTCGATCTCCACTGCCATAACTTTCCACTACGCCGGAACGTCCCACGAGTTCCAGAATGTGGCCTTCGAAGAATCCAGGGAAATACCAGGCGGTTTTCAATTCGAGCTTGTAGAAATTCACGTCAGCGCCGAATGGCCCGCCCGCGAGTTCGGTGGCGAGTTCAGTGCGTTGCCCGCGGCTCGGCAACAGATTGCTGTTGCGCGTATCGTAAGCGATCGAAAGCCCCACCTTCGAAACAAGTCGGCGACCGTCCTCATCAAAGATATCGCGGGATATATTTGCAGGAACCACCTTCTGCAATACGTTTGTCACAACCCC
>JBBQAX010000179.1:0-9142 GCA_038316905.1 Verrucomicrobiota bacterium
GACGCAGGTCGCGAGCCACGGCTTCTGGCCAAAGCGCAAAGTCATCTTTGCCCTTTAGTTCCTGCAACGCGGTTTGGAAGAAATGTTCAAACGGCTTGTTGACGTAAACATAATTGAAATTTTCATCTTTCATCCAAGCAAGCGTGGCAGTGTTGTTCATGAATGAGGTGAAACGTTCCTCGCTCTCCCTTCGTTCAACTTCGGATTGCTTTCGTTGCGTTAAAAGCAACATGGTCGCCCAAAGGATAAATGCCATGACCATCCTTCGGACGATTCCCAACTCGAAATCCACGTTCGACATTTGCATCACGGGAAAGAAAAAGCCGATCGCAATGAGGAGGGTGCAGATGCCCGCATAAACGACTGGATATTGCAGATGGCGTGACCGTGTCGTCAGCAAGGCAGGGACGAAATACATCATCCATTCGCCGGTGCCCGGTGGCGTAATCAAATCGACGGCAAAGATCAGAAAAGCGAGCGCCAGCGTCCCAATGATGACTTTGTCAGAGAGAAGTTGTTTCATAAAAGCTCGGGAAACGAATGTCCGTCGAAGTAAGCTGAAAAGAGCACCCGCGTCCGAGGATTCCATGCTGCGCAGCCAATTAGCATCAAAGAATCAAAGCAGAGTTCTTAGAGTCTCTCCACCGGAAAGTTTGAAATCTTAACGCTCAACCAAGTCGATGATTCTCATATTGACTGCATCTACTAATCCCTGGTCGGTGAGCTTCAATTCAGGGATGGGTGAGAGGCTAAGAAATGAAAGGCTCATGAACGGCGCCTCCAGTTCGCAACCAAGTTGTTTGGCAGCAGCATTGAGCTTGGCGATACCTTCAATAACTCGCTCCAAAGGCTGATCCGAAACCAAACCAGCAATGGGGAGATCCAGGGCGGAGAGAATTTTTCCATCAGCAACAGCGACCTGTCCGCCGCGCATTTTTTCCAGTGATTGGACTGCAGTGAGAATGTCGCTGTCGTTCGTCCCGACAACGACAACATTGTGGGCGTCGTGCGCGACGGTTGATCCCAGTGCGCCACGTTTCAATTTAAATCCCCGCACGAAACCCACACCAACATTTCCGGTTGCCTGATGCCGTTCGACAACCACGAGTTTCAGAATATCCCCCTCCACATCTGACACGATTTTTCCATTCTCGACCTTGGGAATTTCGCTCACCGATTTTGTCACGATCTGTTCAGGGATGATCTGGATGACTTTGATTTTTTTGGCGCCAATCCCTTCGACCTGGAAATCCTCAGGAGCGGAGTAGCGCATGTTCATCGCGCTTCTAGGACGTGTGACCGTCGTGGGATTCGCCACTAAATATTTTCCATCCTGGGCGACGAGAACGCCTTTCTTATACGTTTGTTTGATCTGCAATTTTTCGAAGTCGTCGAACACGATAAAGTCTGCCCAAAAGCGGGGAGCGATTGCGCCAAAGTTTTTCAATCGATAATGCCGCGCGGTATTGATCGTACCCATTTGAATGGCCGTTATGGGAGGAACTCCGAGTCGGATCGCTTTTCGAACGGAATGATCGATGTGACCTTCGGAAACCAAATCGCCAGCGAGTTTATCGTCGGTTGCGAATGAACAGTTCGCAGAATTTTGCGGCGTTATGAGGGAGATGATGTGTTCGAGATTTCTTTCAGTACTGCCTTCTCGAACCAGCAGGTGCATGCCAAGTCGCAGTTTTTCACGTGCCTCATCCAGTTCGGTGCTTTCATGGTCAGAACGAACGCCAGCCAGGACATAGGCGTTGAGATTCTTGCCGCGCAAACCGGGCGCGTGTCCATCGATGGCCTTGCCTTTACCAGCTCTGATCTTCGCCAGCTCAGTCTCCATTCCCAGAAAAACGCCGGGGTAATTCATTAATTCCGCGACGCCGGCGATCCGGTCGTCTGCAATCATCAAGGCCAGATCCTCCGCCGTGAATTTCGCGCCCGAGGTTTCTAAATGGGTCGCGGGGACGCACGACGGCAGCATGATGAAAAAATCAATTGGAAGGTTTCTGCTCGATTCCAACACATAGCGAATCCCTTCAAGGCCGAGAACGTTGGCGTATTCATGAGGATCAATCACCATCGCTCCAGTCCCGTGAGGAACCGCCGCGCGAGTGAATTCAGGAACCGTCAACATTGTGCTTTCAACGTGGAAGTGGCCATCGATGAAACTCGGCGAGAGATACGCGCCATCCAGGTCGATGATTGTTTTTCCATCGTAATCTCCCAATCCGACGATGCGCCCATCATCGACAGCGATGTGTTCGCGATAAATTTCTCCACTGAGAACGTTAACGAGGTTGGCATTGCGGAAGACCAGTTCCGCCGGTTGCTCCCCCCGCGCAATCCGAAGTTTTTGTTGGAGATTTCTCATTCGATTCCTTTCATCCGGAAGTTTCGTGGAATTGGTGAATTCTGATTAGAAAACAGTTTTTCGTAAACTACGTTGTTAAAGGGCCTTTAACGAAAACTGTAAAGAGCTTTTACGGATTTTCACGCTTTTCTTACACCGCGACAGAAATGTAGCGTTTGTGGCGAGTTTTTCCTTGTAACGCTGTCAACGCAAATGAAAATGCGGTCATGCGGGTGCTAATTCAAAGCACAGTTACATATCTCTATTTGATGGACCGCGACACAGCGACTCAGAATCCTGATGAAGCGCGGGACTTCAAGCATGCAGCCAAAGCAATGCGCTTTATTAAGCAAAATCGTCTCGGCAACGTGCAGATCGTGTTGAAATTTCCGAAGACCAGTGACGACGTGAATCTCGCGATTCTCGAGTTGCTGGACCGGGAACAACGAAGATCTGCGCTTAAAATGCAGACCGTCGGGCATCATTGATCCTTTTAGCGAGCTGAACTTTCAACCGCAGCTTCTTCCACGATCCGTTTGTTCTAAAAATTTGCGCAAAAAAAGGCGCTCGTTTTCACGAGCGCCTTGTCGAGTGACGAATAATTTATCTTTTGATTTTGTAGAAGCGAGTTGCGCCATTGATGGCGACCGTCGCCTGATACGATCCAGAACTTCCAGTGATCGTCGCACCCGCATTGGTGTAAGACCCTGCCACAGCAGACGAACTTTCCAAGGTGAATGCGGAAGGTGCATCTGCCGCACCGGCAGTGAAGTTGATCACGACATTGCCACCCACAATTTGGATGCTGGTGATATGTGGAATTGTCGGTGGCGTTACCGTAAGGCTTTCGACCCGCAAATTATCAATGATCGCAAATGCAAACGCAGGGACTGGATTCACGTCAGCCGTGCCGTCGTAGTAACCGACGAAAACATTTGACGAAAGAGTCACTCCATTTGTGGGGACAATGGCGATAGGAAGCCCGTCAATGGTCCACGTAACGTTGCTGCCCTTTTTAGTTACAACGATGTCATGCCATGCAAAACCCAAAGAACCGCGATGTGATGTGCCCGACTGGTCAGCGCCGAGGCCAAGGCCATTATCGATCTGAATTTGCGGGGCCGTTTCTGAGCCAAATTCAGCATAATAAAGGCTTGAAGCAGCTTGAGAATTTCCAACCCAAACATCTGCTGCGCCGACAAGCAGGGAAGTTGTTCCTCTGAATGCTTCATAATCAACAGCTACCGTGCTGGAGCCGTCTCCATCGGCATCGAACCAGATGCCGTCCGCACCAGCTGCGTCCCAGTTGGGATGATCCCCAGTGGTACCAACGCCAGCACTCAACCATTCGGTAGATCCAGCGCCGCCGCCCGCGAGTTGCCCTTCGTAGTTTATCCAAGCGTCAAAACGGAGACGGTAATCCCCCGTAAAATTACCGTTTTTAGGAGAAAGGCTTATTCCTCCGCGCACGGCGGCTTCGACATTAGCTTCTAATTTCAAACCGGTGGTTGTTCCGTTTGTCGTGTTAGGTGCGGCAGGAATCCCGTCAAAAACGTTGTAATCGTAATCGAAAGTAACCCGATCAGTTTGGTGGGTCTTGTTTATATTCCAGTTTTGGGAACTGTCAGAATCAAAATTGTCACTGAACAATAGGGCCGAGGCAGGATCAAGGTCATCGTCGCGAATTGTAACAGTCGTATTGCTGGAGCTTCCGATCGCATATCCCGAGCCAGTCGCTAAGGTGAATATCACAGTTCTATTTGTATTGATCACACCATCATTGATCGGAGTGATATTGATGATCACGTTTGTGGCGCCGGCCAGGACCTTTTGTGATCCAGGGATCGTTACATAATTGATGCCATTGGTTGCCGTCCCCGTGAGGGTGTAGTTGATTGTGACATCAGACGACGGTGCTCCAGATAAATAAGCGCTCACTTTGCCGACTCTATGATTTTCATACGCTATCGGTTTGATTGATTCAAAGTTGGCACTTGTAACGTCGCCATCGTCCGCGATGTTAAATGCTCCCGAAAACATGTCGCGTAAATCATAACTCGTATTTCCCAGCAAACGCACAAACACCGTTTCAACAGGTTCTCCAAACCCATCGTTAATTGGGGTAATATTTATGTTTGTGGATTGTACGCCCGCTGGAAATGTTATCGACGAAGGGATTGTTTGATAATCAATACCATTCAATGCGCTGCCGGTAATTTCCAAATTAACTGTCAGCGGATTAGTGGTGTCAGCCGGATTCCCGTCTTTATCGATCCGTTCCAGTAAGAATGAGGCGGTGTCGGAAGGTTCTGCTGCCTCGGCGTCCAATACGGTAAGCCGAATCGTCGGAAGCGCCCCCGCAACTCCGAGATCCACCACCCGAACGTTGTCAAATATCGCGTAGTTTTCAGCGGCAGGATTTGGGATGCCGCTGAGAGGATCGGAATAACCAATCATGATGGTACCGCTTTCGAAGCTGTTTCGATTTCCGTGAGATGCAATAACATAGCCGTTCATTTTCCAAGTTACGATGCCGTCAATCTGGTTAATCTCTACTTGGACCCATTGTTTGCCCGGAGATCCAGGAGTTTGCCCGGGAGGTGCAGGAAGAACGAGAGAGATCGGGGAGTTGAAATTATTGTAGTCCACGTTCTGGTCGTACAAAAAGCCCGCTACATTTCCCACCAGAGGAAACGCCGGACCTGGAGTCGGATCTCCAACGTACGCTGCATAATCGCCAAGAGTTGCGCCAGTTCCACCTTCTCCATCCACCGCAAACCACACACCATCGCTTGGCCAATCTGCGGCGATAAAGCTCGATGTGGTGCCGTACCAGTTAACCTTGGTTCCAAGGTGATTGATGCCGAAGGTTGCATATTCAGTGGATCCAGAACCGCCGCCAGCAGCGTCTCCATTGTAATCCATGAACAGGTCGAAGCGGAGGGCGTAATTATTGGCGAAATTGAAGTTCTTAGGGAAAAGACTCACTGCCGCTATTCGTGGGTTGCTCGGCCGATTTCGATTGGCGGCGACCTTCAAACCTTTGGTTCCAGTTCCGCCAGAATTTGGAGCGGCAGGGATATTTAAGATTTGCCCGTTAAAGCGGAAGGTTTGCGTGCTGTAATTGAAGTTGAACAGTGCGTAATAGTCATTGGTGATTCCTCCATTCGCACCACTATAAATCGCCCATTGCGAAGCTGAATTGGTTTCGAAGTTATCGGAAAAAAGAACCTGCGCTTTTGATTCCGAAGTTAGGAGTTGGGTGCTGGCCGTCAACGCGACGATCAGCAATCGCTTCAGTATGTTTTTTTTCATGAGTGTTGAATGATGAATTGAATTAATTGCACTTGTTATGCTGGCCGGTTCCGAGTGCGGGGTTCAGATTTCCGTTATTGCTTTGTGAAGTTTCGTAATCGCGAATATAAAGCCGCTGCGACACAAAGGCAGAATGGCCATCCGCATAAGCGACATTTGCGCCCGCGTCATCATGATTATCGCCGACGTCCGGGTAATCATTGTAGTTATTTCTGCCGCCAGATGTAGAAGGGCAATCGTCTCCGTCCACGAAAATCCATTGTCTGGTTGGTCCGGGAATACTCGTTCCAGTTAGGAATGCTGGTCCATTTCTTCGGGTAAAAATGTTTTGCTCAGTTTTCTGAATGGGCTTGGGGGCGTCGTTCCAGAATGCAAACTGTTCATAGCTAAATCCACGCTTGGTTAAAGACTGCCATTTTTTGACCTTGCAAAGGTCTTGGAGATCTTTGATTTCGCGCTGTCCGGTGTAAGCGTTAATTTCCACCGCGAGTTCATCCGTGACAATATGGCCAGAACTTGGGCAAACAAAGCTTTTCAAAGCGGAAACGTAGGTCGGATAAAGCCAATTGATGTTGTCGTCCAGGAAGTTGGAATACCCAGTGAACTTACCGGCGTTGTCACCTGCAAACATCACTGACCCCAAGCCCAATTGTTTTGTGTTATTGAGACACGCAATTCGTTGTGCTTTTTCTTTTGCCTTTGCCAAGGCCGGGAGAAGCAATCCAGCCAAAATCGCGATAATAGCGATTACGACGAGCAGCTCAATAAGCGTGAAACCGCGGCGGGCTTTAGGGCAAAAAGATATCATAACTGTGCTTTATTCTAGATTCCGTAGGCTGAAGTGACGAGCGGGAATCTAGATTTCTTTAGGGGTTCAAGTCAAGGGCGAGGCAAACAAAATATTAACATTTTGCCCGGAAAACGATAAGCGAAAAGTAGGTCTTATGATTCCTTTTTTAAAAATTGGCTTGAAAGGATTTTGCTCATTTATAGAATTGTTATCTCGGAGATCAAGTGCGTCATCCCAAAAATCACGAACCGACGTTCTGTTTTCTGCCTGGAGCCGGTTGCGTCAGTCATCAATGAGAAGTCGTCCAAGGAAAGAAAAACTATGAAGATTCGAAAAATCCCTGCCCGCTTTGCCATCAATTTACTGTCGATCGCTTTCTTGGTGTCGATGGCTTGTTCGGTAGCGAAAGCCACGCCTTACGCCAGCAGCCTCACGAATAATGCTGGAACTGTTTCCTTCGTCCTTAACGAAGCGGCTGACGATGTGAAAATCATCTATGGGGGGACGACAAACACCCTTGGAGCGCGCCCTGCCGGGTTAGTCACAGCGAGCGTGGGAGCGTCCAATCCGTTTTCTGTCGAAGTGACAAAGAATAGTGGGCCGGGCTACGCGTCAACCGTAACCAATGTTCCCGGCGGGGTTTCCATTGCGGGAAAAATTCAGATCAGCAGCGATCCGCTTTTGTCGCGGTTTCTGACGCCTCGTGGACTGGCGGTAAATCGAAATTCGGCCAGCCCATATTTCGGTCGGGTTTATGTCGCAAACAGTACGCCGGGCACAATCGCCACCCGCCCCGTGGGCCGGGGCCTTTACACGATGAACGCTGACTTCTCTGATTCAGCCAATGGTTACGGCAACACAGCCCAAACCGGCGGTTTGACTTTCGCAGCGTCTGCCAACTCACCTTATCGACTCTCCGTCGGCGAGGATGATCATGTTTATATCGCTGATTTTGCGGATGCGAATGGAAATACGTATCGCACCGATGGTGATCTTAAAAACGGTCAATGGTTGTTTAATATCGTGGGTGGATCCAGTCCCCTTCCCGCAGGTCGAAATCACGGTAACAGTATCAAAGCAATCGCGGAAGGTTCCCTTGAAGCAGGAAATTTAACGGTTTACACAATTGACGAAGATTTGGGGCAGACGACCACGACGGCCCAGAATGATGTGTGGCGTTACGATATTGGTAGCGGACCCTTGACCAATCAAACCACGCCGACGTTAATCAGTTCCGTATTGATCAAGGGCGGAATTACGCCTGATTTCTGCAAAGGCGGTTCGAATAACTATCTCTACCTGGTTCAAAATCGAGCCGTGGCGGCCAATCCTGCCGGAGCGCTTCCTTCGTTATTCGTGATCGATCAGAATGGAACTACTATCACTGATACTTTGGCACTCTCTCGCGAATTATCGGGAAACCCACAGGGTGACAATCTCTTGACCGGTATTCACTCGATTGCGCTGTCTCCTGACGGGAGTTTTCTGGCGGCCAACCTGATTAGCAGCGACACGTATATCATTCCTCTCACCAACGGAATTCCTGACTTGGCGAACGTGAAAATTCTGGACACGGGTGCGGTCTCGCAGGGGCGAAGCGTTGATTTTGACGCCGCCGGAAACATTTATACGGCCAGTTCCGGCGATGGTGTGGTTCGCGCGTTTTCGCCCGGTGGATTCACCATCGCCACCACCAGCTCGGATGGAGACTTCGACCTTTTCGTTCCCGCAAATAGCGTCACTGTTACCGCGATTGACGATACCGCAAACGAAACGCCGGGTGACTCGGGCGTATTTTCCTTCGTTCGCACGGGAGATGCCTCCACGCCCCTGACCGTTTCGTATTTGTTGAGTGGAACGGCGGTCAACGGCGCAGACTATATTTTGCCGGGGACAATCACATTTGCACCAGGTGCAACGACCACCAACCTGACGTTGATTGCGCAAAATGACGCTGTCACGGAATTTGCCGAAACCGTGACCATCACGATTGTTGGCTCCACTAGTTACAACGCTGGATCACCGAATTCGGCCACTGTCGTTATCGCCGACAACGAAACTCCTGAACTTTCGATCGCTGCCATTTCACCAAGTGTTTATGAACGAGTCGTTGGCGATTACGCCCGGTTTGAAGTCTCGAGAAAAGGGGAAATTAACACCGATGTCTTTGCGAATATCTCTTATTCCGGAACCGCCGCTGGCAGCCGTTACTCGGGTCCAACCTCCGTTGCTCTCAATGCGGGGTCATTTTCCCAGACATTCGATATCTCGCCCAATGACAATAGCGTTCTCGACAACGATCAAACCGTAATTGCGACGATTACGAGCGGTTCAGGTTATGCAGTTGGCGTAACGAATTCTGCGACCACAACGTTGCTGGATGATGAGTTGCCGCCCGAGACTGTTCTGTTTTCTGATCCGTTGACCGGCGACACCAGTGCGAATTGGACGAGACGCTTCGGCGCGAATAACCGGATCGACGATTTTATCGTGGACTTCGGTTGGGAAGTAACCAGCGATGGCGTTTCAGCCGCGCCAAATGGTGCAACAACGGCGCTGCGAATGACGGTTAACAAACTTGATGTGGGTAATGATCTCGCCACCACCAATGGTGCCGCTGGAATCAATTTCTATCCAAACGGACAGACGTTCAGCGGTGATTACGCACTTCGCTTCAACATGTA
>JBBQAX010000180.1:0-9085 GCA_038316905.1 Verrucomicrobiota bacterium
AACGTCGCGGAATTGCTCGAAGAAATTCGCGGAGGTTTTTCAGGAAAACATTTACTCATCTCCATCGCGGCGGGCGTGACGATTGCAAAACTGGAAGAGGGTTTGAACAATTCGGCGCGCGTCATTCGGGTCATGCCGAATACGCCTGCGCTCGTCGGTTCATCGGCGACGGCTTTCGCGCTCGGAAAATCTGCGAACGCGGAAGATGCGAAGCTTGCGGAGAAACTTTTCGCCGCCGTCGGGATTTCTTTTCAGTTGAAAGAATCTTTGCTCGACGCGGTGACGGGTTTGAGCGGCAGCGGGCCGGCTTACGTTTATCTGATCATCGAAGCGTTGAGCGATGGCGGCGTGGCGGCCGGATTGCCGCGCGATGTCGCAACCAAACTCGCGGCGCAAACCGTCCTCGGCAGCGCGCAAATGGTTTTGCAAACCGGCGAACATCCCGGCGTTTTGAAAGATGCTGTGACCAGTCCTGGCGGCACGACGATTGAGGGCTTGCACGAATTGGAAAAAGGAAAAGTGCGCGGCGCGTTGATTAATGCGGTTCGCGCGGCGACCGAGAAATCTAAAAAACTTGGGCAAGGCTGAGTTTTATGAAACGCAGGAAACATCGAACATCGAACACCGAAGGTGCAGAGCCATTCGATGTTCAGCGTTCGATGTTGGATGTTCGATGTTTTTCAACGAAGAATCCGAGCGTGAACCTCCGAAAAAATAATGAACATCCCCCCACCCACTGACCGACAAGCGCGCATCCTTTGGTTTTCACTCACCGCATTGGCCGTCGGCGTTTTGCTCGGTTTGATCGGAATCCTGCTTTGGGGATTCGGCTGGGTGCTGGACAAATTGTCCGTCGTGCTGCTGCCGCTGGCGTTGGCGGCGATCATCGCGTATTTGCTGGATCCGGTGGTTGATTTTTTCGAGAAAAAATTCTCACGCACCTGGTCGGTGGCGCTGGTTTTTCTTTTCGGATTTTTGCTCGTCGCCGGTTTGCTGGCCACGGTGGTTCCGCGCCTGGTGATTGAAACGCAGGATTTGATTCAGCGGATTCCGACTTACGCGCAAAAGACGCAGACACGCGTCACGGAGTGGCTCTCGAAATCACCGTGGCCCGATCGCTTGAGCGGTTTACTTCATTCAACTTCGCCGACAACTCTTCAAACAAACGACATCTCCGTCACCAATCAACTGCCGGTCGAGGGAACCAATCAGGTCGAGGCCGCGACGCCGACGCAGCCGCCGACGTTGCAAACCGAAATCGGCCAGAAAGTTTTCACTTGGGCGGCGCGCGTTTTGCCAGAAGTCGGAAATTGGTTGCTCGCGCAACTGCAACGCGTCGCTTCGTGGCTGGGATTATTTCTCGGACTGCTGCTCGTGCCGGTTTATGCGTTTTATCTTTTGCGCGAGAAAAAAGGCATCGAACGCGATTGGACGGATTATCTCCCGATGCGCGATTCCAAAGTGAAGGAGGAAACGATTTTCATCATTTCGTCGATCAACGACAGCATGATTGTTTTTTTTCGCGGACAGGTGCTGGTCGCGCTTTGCACGGGAACATTGCTGACGATTGCGTTTTTTATTCTCGGCTTGAACTACGCGCTCCTGCTCGGCGTGATGGCGGGTTTGCTGGGAATTATTCCGTATCTGGGCGTGATGATAAGTTTGATTCCAGCGGTGATCTTGGCCGGGGTGCAATTCGGCGATTGGCTGCATCCGATTTTAGTGGTGGTGATTTTCGGCGTGGTAAACCTGCTGGAAGGTTTCGTGATTTCGCCAAAAATCATTGGCGACCGAGTGGGAATGCATCCCTTGACGATCATCATCGCCGTGATGGTGGGAACGACTTTGATGGGCGGAATCATGGGCGGCGTGCTGGCGATCCCGCTGACGGCGGCGCTGCGGGCGATGATGTTTCGATATGTTTGGAAGAAGCGGCCGTAGCCATCGTAGGAATGGATCATTCACTTTTGGTCGAGCAATGTTCCCCCCAATTGCGTAAGTGTCAGGATTTCCCCTCTCCTAAAAAAATCGAGTGAAATCCCTGATGCCACGTCACAGCTTTTCCGCCATTTCCAATTTGTTTTTCATGATTAGGGTCATCTTCGCCAACGGGAAATTAATAACTCAAAGGAAAATAAATGAACCATGACCAAATCGGAGAAAACTTACTGAAAACGCGCACCTCACGGCGCAAAGCGTTACGAAACATGGGCCTCGCGGCTTTAGGCGCGGCCGCCTTGCCAAAATTCGCGATGGAGGCGCAAGCGCAGAGTGGGCCAGGATTGGATGCAGCTATTTTGAATTTCGCCTTGAACCTGGAATATCTGGAAGCGGAATATTACACCTACGGAGTGACGGGAGGCGGAATTCAGGCGCAAGGCGTCGCCGTCACTGGCTCCGGGACGCCCGGAGGTGTCACCGTCAAAGCCAATCCTGCCGTTCCGTTTGTCACTCCCATCATTCAGCAATATGCGCAGGAAATCGGGGCGGACGAACGCGCGCACGTCACGTTTTTGCGCGCTGCGCTCATGGCCTCTGGCGTTCAACCGGTCGCCCGTCCCGCCATTGATCTGCTGAACAGTTTTAATACACTGGGGTTACTTCTGGGAGTGGGAAGCTTCGATCCGTTTGCAAACGAAACCAACTTCGTTCTCGGCGCGTTCATTTTTGAAGACGTCGGCGTCACGGCCTTCAAAGGCGCGGCGAAATTGCTGACGAATCGCAACCTTATCGAAAATGCAGCGGGCATTCTGGCGGTTGAAGCCTATCACGCGGCGAACATTCGCAATCTCATCATTCAACTTGGCGTTCAAGCCACAGCACAGGGGATTTCAGACATTCGGGATTCGCTGGATGGAGCCAGCGACATGGATCAAGGCGTGTTGTTGAACGGGTCGGCCAATATCGTTCCGACCGACGGCAACGGCATTGTTTACAGCCGGACCACCCGTCAGGTTCTCAACATCGTGTATGGGGCCGTCAACGCGCCCAATGGCCTGTTTTTCCCCAATGGATTAAATGGAACCATCACCACGTAAATCGGAACTGCTTCGACTATGAAAAAATTATTTTTGACTATCGGGATGGTCGTCGTCGGGCTGGCTGGCAGCCGCGGAACGGTCCAGGCTCAAAACATATTGTATGGCGTCACCGCGTTTGAAAATCAATTGATCACCGTCAATTCCGCGACGGGCGCTGGAACGTTGGTGGGAGGCTTGGGAGTGGAAGCGTTTGCCTACGGCATCGCCAATCGAAATAGCAGCCTCTACATCTTCGATCAAGGCGTCAGCCAAATCCGGCTGGTGGATCCGACGACGGGTGCAGCAGGTGCGGGAATCAACATTGGCGTTGGAACCCTCGCGGGCGAAGGCGACCTGGCGTTTCGCGCGGATGGAATCGGTTTTCTGGCGTCGATCTTCGACGCCGCGCAAAATCCGGCGAATAACCTGTATTCCTTCAACATTGCCAATGGGACATCCACGTTGATTGGCAGCACGGGCCTCGCACTCGATGGTCTGGCTTTCAACGGCAACACGCTCTACGCGTTGGGCCAGGATGCAGGCGCCCTCTACACGGTGAATCAAACCACGGCATCATTGACCCCGGTGGGCGTGCTGGGGCTTGATCCGCCGAAGAACAGCCCGTTTGCGGCCATTGCTTTCGACCCGAATGGGACGCTCTACGGTGCAATTGATGACCGGCTTTACACCATCAACACGACCACCGGAGCAGCCACGCCGGTGGATCCAAACACACTGGACTTTGGTTTCAGCAGCGTATCAGGATTGGCGTTCGTGCCCGTTCCTGAACCGGGAACCATCGCATTGTTTGGTCTGGGCAGTTTGGTATTTCTCGCCCGATTGCGCGGGAAAAAGTAGGTTGACCTATTTTGGAATTCACGGGCGGCATCGGAAGATGCCGCCCATTTTTTTGGGGGGCAGAATTGAAGACTCGGCTTGCCCAACGCGCATGAGGCGCGTCGTCATCTGGAATGGGCGGCGGAAGAGTTGAACGCGTCCGCGAATTCGATTGGGAATTGGAGATTATTTTACCCGAACGAAGTTTTCGGCGCGACGCCGAAAACCACACCGGAGGCGTGTGCTCCACATCGCCAATTCTCATCTGGTGTTTTAACTTCCGAATGCGGGTTTAAATTATTTCATCAGCATTTCTCTAACATCCACCGCTTCCATTCCCGCATCACGGATCGCTTGCATTCCTAAATCCGTATCTTCGTAGCCGCGACAGAATTGCGGCGGCACTCCGATGAGGCGGGCGGCTTCAAGAAAAATGTCGGGCGCGGGTTTCTGATTTTTTACCATTTCACTCGTCACGACGGCGTCGAAAAGATGGCGAATTTTCAGGTGTTCGAGGACCTGGCAAATAATGATCTGCGTGCCGCCGGACGCGACGGCCATCGGGATTTTCCCATAATTGGCTTTGGCGATTTCCACAACGGCGTGAATCGGTTCGACCTGCGCCATGAGCGGTAAATACTCATTTTCCTTTTCGTGCGAAACGGCGATGTGATCGATGGAAATGCCTTGTTCTGAGCCGAGCATTTTCAAAATGTCGCGCGAGGGAACCCCGCCGAGTGCGTAAAAGCGGTCTTCGGGAAAATGGAGTTTGTGCCGTTGCGCGATGACCTGCCACGCGCGCCAATGCAGCGGCATGGTGTCGGCGAGAGTTCCATCGCAATCGAAAATTATTCCTTTGATCATAAAATAAAGCCGGATCGGTTTTTAAATAAGATTTGCTGTCAAAAAAGAAAACGGTTCAAAGCCGCGGCTCGCTTCTGGCCGCATTCCGTGCATGAGCAACAATTTCCCAAAATAAAGCCTGTCGGAACAAATAAAATCATAATGCCGCCAACGACATTACGAGCTATCTGAGCGTTGACTGGCTCCAGCGAAGGCCCAATGAGGTTATTGTTGATAATTGCCAGCAGCCAACAAACAAGAGGGGCATACCGACTGAACAGTGCTGCCTTACGGTAAAATGTTTTCGTTTTTCTGGCATAGGTTCAAAGTCTGACAACCCAAGCGTTAGGGACGGCGGCCACGAACGCGCCGATGGCAACGGCACGGGCCGCCGCCTTCGCTGTAGCTCATAGGCGGCATCGTCATTTATCACCCCAAGAGGACATCCAACCGATACCAGTGCCCTTGGTGTTTGGTAGAAGAAAAACCGGACCAGCCTCTTGGATACCATCGGCGGTTTCCCCGCCCATTCAAGCGCCGACGAACCCCAGTCGGCTACGCTCCACGAATACCAGGGAGTAGCCCTGCTCTCCCGTGATCAACCTGTGAATCTCATGCCAATCGCTGTCCTGAACCCCCAGCTGCTTGGCGAGCTTGGGTGAGGTCGCAGGATAAAGTCCGGCGGACTGAGTCGCACACGAAGCGAGCGCGAAACAAAGACAACAGATGCAAATGGAACGCAGTGGTGTCATGCCGCTAACAGTATTATTAAGCTGCAACCACGCCATTCCGTTTGGCCATAATCGCATCGACGATTTTTTTCGCGAGTTCGGGCTTTTCCACGAGCGCCTTTTGCGCGGCTTCTTTTCCCTGGCCGATTAAAGCGCCTTCAAATTGCAGCCACGCGCCTTTTTTATCGACCACGCCGTCAGTAATGCCGACTTCAAGAATGCTGCCTTCTTTGTTGATGCCGTGATTGTAAACGATATCGAACTCCGCTTCGGCAAACGGCGGCGCAACTTTATTTTTCACGATTTTCACTTTGACGTGGTTTCCGATCGCAACGCCCGCTGCGTCTTTCAAAGTTTCTTTGCGGCGAATATCGATGCGGACGCTCGCGTAAAATTTCAATGCCTTGCCGCCGGAGGTCGTTTCCGGACTGCCGAACATCACGCCGACTTTTTCGCGCAATTGATTGGTGAAAATGCACGTCGTCTTTGATTTGCTCAAAATCGCGGTGAGTTTACGCAAAGCCTGACTCATCAAACGCGCCTGCATACCCATCGTGGCCATGCCCATTTCGCCTTCGAGTTCGGCTTTCGGGACGAGCGCGGCGACGGAATCAATCACGATCACATCGAGCGCATTCGAGCGAGCGAGCGTTTCGCAAATGGTCAACGCTTCTTCGCCGCTGTCCGGTTGTGACACGAGCAGTTCATCGAGATTCACGCCGAGTTTTTTCGCGTAACCGGGATCAAGCGCGTGTTCCGCATCAATGAACGCCGCGAGTCCACCCGCTTTCTGCGCATTGGCAATGACATGCAGCATCAACGTCGTTTTGCCGGAAGATTCAGGTCCGTAAATTTCCACCACGCGACCGCGCGGCAATCCGCCGACACCCAACGCCAGATCAACGGCCAGCGCGCCCGTTGGGATCACGTCGATTTTCTTTGCCGCGTGCGCGTCGCCGAGGCGCATGATGGCGCCGTCGCCGTAACTTTTGGTAATCGTCGAAATAGCGGCGTCCAAATCACGTTGCCGTGTGGCGGAAATTTTGGAGCTTTCGGACGCTTTGGCTTCGACGGCGGAGGAATTCTTTTCGGCTGTTTTTGGAGGCATAATTGTTGGCTTTCTTGGTTCGGAAAAGTTGCGGCTTGGTTAATAAAGAAGCGAGTCCAGTTAGTCAATCGCGGCGTCATTTTCGGACCGTCCAAAGTCCGAACAAACGCCGCGTTTGGTGGTGGCGACAAAATTCAACATCAGGCGCGCCGCATCGCTGGTGAACTCCGCTTGAGCATCGGCCAACGCAGCCCTCAGATTTTTTCCACTACGAAACAGCGCTCGATAAAGTCTCTTCAATTCGAGACGTTGCTCGCTGGAAAAACCGGCGCGACGCAATCCGATGATATTCAGCCCGCAAAGCTCATTGAGTCCGCGCGCAATGGTAAAGGGCGGCAAATCTTTGCTAATGCCGGAATTACCCTGCATTAACGCCAGCGTTCCGACGCGCACGAATTGATGGACTCCGCAAGTGCCGGAAATGAATACCTTGTCTTCCACCGCCACGTGGCCGCCGAGCATCGCGCCGTTCGCAATGATGATCTCGTTTCCAAGCTGCGAATTGTGGCCTACATGACAACTCGCCATCAGGTAATTTTTGGAACCAATCACGGTATCTTCGGTGAGCTTGGCTGACCGATGCACAGTGACATGTTCGCGAAAAACGTTGTTGTCGCCGATGCGCAGCCGCGTCGGCTCGTTCTGGTATTTTAAATCCTGCGGCGCGTCGCCAATCACACAACTGGAATGAAATACATTCCCCGCTCCAATCGACGTGTGTCCGGTCAGATGAACATGCGGCCCAACGACGCAATTCGCGCCCAGCGAAACGTGTTCGTCGATGACGGCGTACGGTTTGATTTCCACGCTCGGATCGATTTGCGCGCTGGAATGAATGATGGCAGTGGAGTGAATCATTTTTCAGGTGTAGAAAAAACCTAGTTCTTTAAGTGATGCGTAATCCTTCGGTCTGTCCACCGTGCGCTGTCCGAGAATGACATGATCGAGCACGTCGATTTTTAAAAGTTGCCCGGCGCGAACCAGATCCCGCGTCACTTTGATGTCGGCTTCCGATGGAGCTGGATCGCCACTCGGATGATTGTGGAGGAGGACGATGGCGGAGGCGTTTGCCGAAATCGCGGCTTTAAAAACTTCGCGTGGCGAAACGAGAATCGTGTCCACGGTTCCCTGGGAAATATATTCCATCCGGATGAGGCGGCGGCGCGTGTTCAGCAGCAAAACCCGGAAACATTCCACGCTGTGCGTGCGGTTTTCTTCGCGCAAAAATTCGGCAATCGCCTCTGGATTATCGAGCACCGGAGATTCGCCGTGCAATTCGCCCGCCATGCGTTTGGCCAATTCAAAGGCGGCCATCAAAGTCACCGCTTTGTCGCGACCGATGCCTTTAATTTTTCGCAAATCGTCCACTGAAGCTTTGGCGAGCGCTTGTAAAGAATTTCCATAAGAACAGATGAGGTAATTCCCGACTTCAACGGCATTCATTCCTTTGAGTCCGGTGCGAAGCAGAATGGCGATGAGTTCGCCATTGCTCAAAGCGTTTGGACCTTTGGCCGCCAGCCGTTCCCGCGGACGATCACTGGCGAGTTGGTCTTTGATGCGAATGCCGCTCACGCCCGAGGTTTTAACCGCGAAGAGGAAGAGTCACCAAGAAAATTAATTGCCACAAAGGAACACAGAGAACAAAAAAAACAATTTCGGTCTGCGCTTTTTGCGGAAAATTCAGCCGCCCCCCCGACGAAGCGCGGAAATCATTTCAGTCTTCTCCGTCGAGTTTCTCGGGCACGAGCGCCAGACCGCCCGCCTTCGTTCCCGCATCTGAAGAACGGGATTATCTTCCAGCGGCATTTTCGCCAGAGCGTTCATGTCTTTGACAAACGCCTTGTATTGTTGAGGCGTCATCTTCACTTCGTAATCATCCGCAGGAACCACTTTGAACAAAGTTTTACCTCCGCTTTTGACGGTAATTTTATCGCCACGCTGAACCATCCGCGTCGCCGCTTTGCAGGTATCGCGCACGAGGTCTGTAACGGTCATGATGGTTTCCATTGGGTAATCATATGATTGAACGACAACGCTCGCAATTGCCAAAATCTGTGGAGATTTCCCGTTCGATTTTGCGGTTAAACCCGCTGCAATTCCTGCACGATGAACGGCGCGAATTCGGAATGGAAATGCGGTGGAATACGCGCTTTAAATTTTGCGCTAACGCCTTCGTAATTCCTTTCAATCACCTGCGCGACTTCGTGCAAGCGGGCGATAGCAGCGGAATTATCATGCGGCACATTCAATTCAACGAACTCACGAATCGGGCGAAGCTGGGTGCTCAGTTCGGCGAGCAACGACGGAATTCCAGCGCCGGTTTTTGCGGAAATCCCGACCGCGTGAGGAAAGCGTTCGTAAAATTTATTCAGCAAATCCTCATTCTCGAATCGATCAATTTTATTAAAAACCATGATCGTCGGTTTGCCCGCCGCGCCGATTTCTTCGAGCACAGAATTAACCGCGAGAATTTGTTCCTCGGCTTGCGGATGGCTCATATCAACGACGTGCAAAAGCAGATCCGCTTCAACCACTTCTTCCAAAGT
>JBBQAX010000181.1:0-9013 GCA_038316905.1 Verrucomicrobiota bacterium
TTTACTCCGATTGCCGAAAGCTCAATTTGCTTCCGGCATTGATCCCTTTGCTAAAACTCAACGTCGCGTACGGAAACGTCATTGCCCAATATGGTGAGGCAAATATGCGTTGGACGAAGAACGCAGTTTTTCGCGCGATGGATTGTGACAACGAGAGGTATCGGATGACGCCGCATCTGCAAGCAACGTGGTTTCTCTTCAAAGTGGACAAACGATTTCGCGCGCTGCTCAGCGATTGGGCGAGGTATAATTGCGACCCAACCGTCGCCGCTTACACAACGGCAAAACCTAAACCGGGAGAAGAGTCGCCGGAGTTTTTAGATAATCGCGGCGACCAATCTATTCTGACGAATCTTTGTTTAAAATACGGTTACAACTCCTTCTTTGGCGCCGGGTTTGGTGCGAATAAAAGTCCGGCGTTGTTTCGTCTTTCCCTGCTGACGGGATCATCTCCATGCGCGGCTTTTTGGCGAGCGCGAGGAAAACGGTTCCTTTACCAGAATGGCTGACGAGTAGATGGGTTTTGGAAAAAGTTTACCCGGCGTGAACCAGTTCACGATGCGGCGTGATTAAAGTGGGTGAGATTGGAAAACCTTTGGAGTGCGACGGCAGGACGTCGCTTTTCCTGCACGCTGGCAACCGCAAAATCGTTTGAACTAAAAGACGCTCTGCGTTTTTCACCGTGCAGCCAAAGCGGAGACATGTCTCCGCAGTCCAAATAGCCAAGCCTCACCCACTTTTAATCACACTCTCACGATGCAGCTCCACGGCTTCGCGATAGAAACCGCGCATTTTTTCGTTGAACTCCCGCATCGTGTAATTGCGTTGCACATGCTCGCGAGCTGCAGCCGACATCTTTGCCAGCAGAGTTCGATCGCGATCCAGCTTCTCCAGAAATTTGGCTAACGCATTCACCGCTTCCGTAGGATTTGTTGGCGGCGCGGCGAATCCCGTTTCCGGCGTGATTTGCGAAGCCGGGCCGCCAATATCCAGGCACGCCACGGGTCGGCCCGACGCCATCGCTTCGAGACAAACGTTGCCAAAACCTTCGTGCAACGCCGGGTGCATCAATACATGTGATTGGCTCAGTGCGCGCAACACGTCAGCGTAGGCAGGCAGGGTTCCAAGGAATTTCACTCGTGAGGAGACGCCAGATCTCGCGGCTGTATTTTCCAGTTCGCCGCGAAAAGGCCCATCATTGACGATCCACAATTCTGCATCCGAATTATTTTTTGCAAATTGGGCAAACGCGCGAATCGCCAGATAAAATCCTTTCCAATGAACATGTCGTCCGACGCAGATGGCGCGGAACGGTCCGGGCGGCGGTGGAGGCAATTCGGCAAATTGCGCAAGGTCTTCGTCGGTCAGCGCGAGTTGGGGCATTTGCTCGACGCGTTTTGCGCCAAGTCGACGGAGCGCAGCGCAACTTTCCGGAGTGACGCCGATCGCAATGGTTGCCGCGCGCGCGGTGTCACGGACGGACGTGGTGCGTTCGCAAAAATTTCTGGCGGTATCGCGAGCTGCTTCGATTAACCGATAACGCAACGGCAATTCGCGGACGAAGGAACGGGGCGGCGTTTCCGCTGCGCCGACCGGTCCCCAGATGAACGGTAAATTCAAATCACGAACGCCACTCGGTGACCAATAACGTCCGAAAGTGACATGATGGACGAGATCGAATTTTACTTTCTGATGCAGTTCGCGAACCACGCCGCGCAAGTTTTCCTGCCAGAGATGATAATGAACGGCATTGACGGCGTCATATCGATTAATCCATTGGAGAGCCGGGGGAAGTTTGATGAAGATGGGATGAAAATTCGGCAGCGGATTTTTTTCCAACCACGGTTCCGTTACTTCGCGATAGCCATGACCATCTTCAATGACGGCCCAGACTTCATGTTCGCGAAGTGCTTCGTTGATGGCGCGCCAGGCATTACCAGGTTCCGAGGTTTGACACGGACGACAGGAATAAGTCGAAAGCAATATTTTCATTTTCAGAGTTGGTTCGGCTTATCGCTAATTGAGAATTGATTTTGTGGCTCCAGTTGAACAGAGCCTCGGCGTCCCGGCCACAAACCCGTCGGTTTTTTCGCTTGGCGGGCAACGCGCCGGTCTGTGCTCTCCAGGGTATAAAGTTCGTATTGAAAAGGGCGTCGGAAATAGGCGCCGCTGGTCAACAGTCTAAGCCCATGATGTAAAACAATGGCGCGCGAAAAGCGACGTGCCCACGCTGGAGCCATTGTGCTGAACTTGTTCATTTCTTCCACCGCGCGGGGGGTGAGGCAAAGATTGTCACCGGTTTCCGTGAAAACCGAAGTGAAATGTCTCAATACGGCGACGCGAGCGTTGGCCTTCAATAAATCGCGCACCCAGATCACATCTCCCAAGGCCTTCCAATTGGTGTCGAACAAAACCTTTAAAGTTTCAACAACTCGCTTTCGGAAAAACATCGAGCAGGTCAGCACTGGAAAACGAATGGGCAAAAGTGATTCGAGTGGGATAAGCGAAAAACGATGGCAAATGTAATCGCCTTTCTTGTCGGTGACGATCGCATCGGCGAAAACGGCATCGACTTCCGGGTGAGATGAGAAAAAGTCACTCACCGCTTCCAATGCACCTGGCAGATATTGTTCGTCGCAATTGAGATAGGCGAAAATATCGCCGGTCGCTCGTCGTAATCCACGGTTCACGGCGTCATACATTCCGCTGTCTTTTTCGATAAATGCTTTGACTCGCTCGTCGTGCGGCAACCAATCCTGCGTCCCGTCATCGGAGCAGGAATCCTGCACGATGTGTTCGATCTCCACGCCTTTTTGGTCCGCGACGGAGGCGATGCACAGCTTGAGCCAGTTCGAATTTCGAAAGCTCGGGGTGACGATGGAAAATTTCACAATGGGACGGAGATTAATCAGCGAATTGTGTCGGTCAAGCTCATGGCAGCTCTGGAGTTATTGAATGCTCCGAAAAGCGCGTGACAACTGATCAAGATGTTTCTCGATCGTGAAATGCTTCAGAAAATGTTCCCGCAATCCAGAATCAAAATCCTGTTCCACCGCGCGCAGCAAAACATCGGCAATGCTTTGTGGGTTTTGTGGTTCGACCAGGCCAGCATAGTTTTTCGGCATCACTTCAGGAATTGACCGCCAGCCGCTCGTGATGACTTGGGCGCCATACGCCATCGCTTCGACCAGAACGACGGGGAAACTTTCTGCGAAATAATAAGTCGGAAAACAGAAGCAATCGCACTCTGAAAAAAGTCGGGCTTTTGCCGTTCCGGAAATAAAGCCATGATAGGTGACGGCACCTTGAAGATCGGGCTGGCGAATTCGTTTATCAAATTCGACGCTTTCTTCGTTATGCAAAAATAGGCCGGCCACATCGATATGAATTCGAACGGGAGAATTCAGTTGCGCAAGTTGCTGATTGGCTAACGCGACGCCATCCAATGTGTCGAAAACTCCTTTGTCCCGCGTGCAATGAGCAACGAAAAGAACTTTGAGAACGCCTGGATCACTTCCGCACCTTTCTATTTCCTGGGTCGTCAAAGTTGCGCCAGCCAAAAGTTTTGCGCGTGCGGCGGTTCGCGCGGTGCGACGGGGGCCAATTTTTTCCGCAAAAGCCGGGCAAGGATCAGGAATCGCATTCGGCACCACCACGACAGTCTTGGCGAGAAACTTTTCTGCTTCTCTCCGGTTATAATCCGAAAGCACGACGCCGAGATCCGGCTGTTTCATCATTCTATAAGTGAAGGCTCGGGTGCGAATTCGCACCGATGTTTCCAACCATTTCGCCAACCCAGCTGCCTGCCATTGAAAAATGGTTCGTTGGAAAAACGGACGGCAAAGAAACATCACCATCCAATCGCGCAACAAGGCCGAACGTTTTCCGGGAGCCGGAATGTAATACAACGTTTTCGCCCCGTAGCGGAATCGACACCAGATGGCGGAGAGGCAGTGCCCAAATAATAGAATGACTTTTTTGATTTGGAATTCGCCGATCTCTTCCAGATCACGGGAAACGCGTGCATTGACGTGGTAACAGGTGATTCCGTACTGCGCGCCGATGGTTGCGGAAGATTTTCCCCGCATTTTTCGATGGTCGCCACCAAAACCTTCCAACATTAATTGCACCATGTAACTTTGGCCATGATGCGGAGGCGGAGTGTGTGCGAAGATCACCAATTTCATTTAACGAGCGCCTGTCAAAAAATGCAGGCGGCACAACCTAGAGGAACTGTTTGACAGGTGACAAGGGGGAAAAGGATTTTGCTTTGCCAAAAAAAATTCACTATTTGTTCGGAGGAATGAGAACTGCGCCGAAATGAAACCTGGAGCAAACGCATCTTCTGCACTCCAAATCCTCGGCACACCGTTGGAAGTGACGACCTACGACGATTTCATTTCCCGCTGTCAAAATCTGGTTTCTCAGCCGGGAACTCATGCAGTCGAATTTTGCAACACGCAGATTGTCACGATGCGCCGCCACGATCCGAAGTATCGAGAACTGACCGAATGCATTGATTTTTTTGTTCCCGACGGAATGCCGTTGATCTGGTGTTTGAACGCGCGTGGCGCAAAACTAAAAGATCGGGTTTACGGCCCGACCTTCATGCGCCGCTGCATCACGGAAAGTCAGGCGCCTCTGAAACATTATTTGCTCGGCGGCTCGGAAGAATGCGGTCAGAAATTGCGCGAGGCGATTTACAGTTGGAATCCACGTGCGAACGTGGTCGGTTCGTTTCACGGACGATGCGAAATCGATGGAAGCCTTGGCGAGTGCGACGAAAAAATTGTTCAAGAAATCAACGAACTCGCTCCTGATTTTATTTGGATCGGATTCGGGACGCCCAAACAACAGGCGTGGATCAACCGGCACAAAGCTTCGATTCATCACGGGCTTTTGCTTTCCGTCGGGTTCGCGTTCGATGTGAATGCCGGAACCAAAAAAGATGCGCCACTCTGGATGCAACGAATCGGGATGACCTGGATTTATCGAATGGTCAGTGAACCGCGTCGATTGATCACCCGCTATTTTCGCTACAACAGTTTGTTTCTTTTTTACCTGCTGTGGGATGGAATTCGCGGATGCGCCTTTAAAGCAATGAGCGAATCAGAATAAATTTGTGCTGGAATAATCAGTGGAAATAATTTCGGTTATAATTAACGGTTGACGGTATCCGGATTTTCGTTATTGGTCGCACGATTCTTCAACGCGTCGCACTGTTTTTGGAAATTTATGACAAATAAATTTGAGGAAAATGCGGGGGGGGGGGGGGTACAAGCTGCCCTTTCTCAGAATTCTTTTTTTTTCTGCTTTCGTAACTCTGCGTTGCCTTCCCTTTTCTCCGAAACGTCAACCACGGCGGGACGTCATTATGCGCCGCGACGAATTGAATGGATGATTCCTCACATGAAAACTTCATATTTTCAAACCCTTGTGGCTGGCGTTCTGATTCTGTTTGCTCATTTGGGATCAGCGCAAACGGCTGTTATTCCTCCGACTATTTCTGCACAACCCACAAATCAAACCGTGGTGCATGGAGCCAATGTCACATTCATGGTTACTGCGACTGGAACCGATTTGACCTATCAATGGAGAAAGAACGGAAAAGATTTTGCCGATTATGAAAATGTCTCTGGTGCAGGCACACACACGTTGAAACTGGTGGGTGTCGCGCAAATCGACGCGGGCGATTATAGCGTGCTGATCCGAAATGCGAGCGGCGCAATCACAACCGCGGTGGCCACATTGGAAATCAAACCGATTACGGTTTTCAGCGATGATTTTGAAATGGGCTTGACGAATTGGACGGCGTTTTCCGAATTGCCGGGTTTGGTCGAAGCGCTACATCAAAGTGCAACCGCGAAAAAGCTGAATCCAACCAGCAAAGGTTCACTGTCACCGGAAGCAACGCGCCTGACCGTTTCTGATGAGCAAAATCATTCGCCAAAAGGATCGCGGAGTGCGCTGCTCGATAGCTCGCAACAAAAGATGTATCACAATCTCGGCATGGAACTGCCCGCGCGGGTCAGGGCGACTTTCTGGATTTATGACGATGGCGGAAGCCAGTCTCGTTGGTACGGAGAATTGCGTGGATACACCGGTCCTGGGCATGGCATTTACACTTTTCCAGCCGGAATGAAGCAATTGTTTGCGATTGGAAGATACGGAAGTTCATTTGGAACCAATCACACCGGTCAGCTTGTGGGCGAGAAGGCGGATATGAAAAAGTATCAAGCCAAAGTGGAGCGCGGAAAAAATACAGGCTGGTTCAATCTGGCAGACGCGCCGGATCGCTCCGTGGGTTGGCATAAATTTGCCATCGAGCGCGACGCAAACGGCACCACGATTCATTTTTATGTGGATGATGTTTTGGGACGAACCATTGAACAAGCTGACCATGTGTTGCTGGACTGCGTGACGATCGGTTCCATCGGAACAGGGACAGGTGTTGGCAATGCGTGGTTTGATGATGTGAAGGTCGAAGCATTTCCGTGGCGGTTTGACTGGCAGAGCAAAGATTCAGAGGGAAAGGGATTGTTCGATTGGATGAAATTGCGCGAGACAGGCGACGATCCGGTGATTACCGATGTCCGCCAAATCAACACCGTTGCTCAAGTTGATGCCGCTGATTTTCAAAATTCAATTGGAAAATGGAATACCGAACGTTCCGCAATCTACGCCGCCGATATGCGCGGCGCGATGGATTATGTGTTCACTGTTCCCGCTGCGGATGCGTATCGCATTGAGATCGAAGGCAGGGAGCGTCGGGGAAAAATGCCGGTCGTAAAGTTGCCTTTGAACGTCTGGATTGACGGAGAATATCTCGGCCGTTTCATTCTGCCTTACGATGGAAAAACGAATGGGTTTGTCCATTGCTTCACGCCATTCATCACGTCGGGCCAACACACTGTGCGGGTCTATTGGGATAATGCTGAAAATAAATGTTCGCTTTATTTACAGGCAGTCCGCCTGCAGACGCTCGACGGCGTTGATCTGAACAATAATGGTTTCAAAGATTGGGCGGAAACTCGGGTTCTGGCCCAAAGCGGGCTTAATCCAGTTCCGCATTCTAGCCGCGCTTCGCCCGTTTGTATCGAAGGTCGCGGGCGATACTTCAGCATGATTCAGTGCAAAGCGGGCGGTTTGTTGGATGAAATGCAATCGGTGACAGTTCAGTCCGGCGCGGGCGATTTATGGTTTGCCGATGTTCCGCTTTCCGCCAACGGTTCAACTCAGATTCGCGTTTCTCATCAAAACGGAATTTTGAATGAATCCTCTGAAATAGAATGGGAAGTCACAAATCTTTTAGAAGCTGACAACACCGTCATCCGAAAAGGAGATGCGCTTTTGCTGAATGCTCAACCGACGAAAGAATCATCAGGCGCTGTCAATATTGCGATTGCTGGCATCGCCGATTATTCGACAGATGCCGCTAAACCAGTGGCGCACCGTTTCGATAAAGCGGGGACATTCACTGTCACCGGCACATTTCTTCCCACAGGCGCGACCCGCAGCATCACCGTCAAAGTCGTCGAGGCGTCGTTTGGTGATTCTATTTCGGCCTGGGTTGGCAAGCGGCGTTTTTGGGATATGGAAAACATCCCTCCGGAAGTTGTGATCGAAGCGGACCCACGCCTGAAATTGACGCGTGTTTCCAAGGAAGAGCGAGCGCAGCAAATACCGACACCGCCGCCGTTGGGTATCAACGGACACCAATACAGCGTCATTGCAGACGCCGCCGAACCGCGTGTGGTCGTGGCGCGTCTCGGAGCGAATGGCCCAATCATCGCCCGGAGTGTTGTCGAAGGATTTCGCTTATTCAATTGGTACGACACTTACCTGCGTTATGTGCAGATTCATGATGACGGCAGCCAGACGATTGAAGAAGCCATGATTCTAAGTCTGATGCGGCCAGACATTAAAGTGGTCGTCCGCATCATCGTCAGCGGCGTCACGTTTGATGACGGCACATTGACGAAAACACTCATGGCGGATGATTTCGACACACTTGGGATTTGCCGCGTGCGCTACATTCGCGCGGACGGCGTGAAGAACAGTGTGTGTCATGTCACCAAAGTTTATCAGGGCGACACGCTGATAGGCTGGCCTGCTTACGAAAAATGAAATCGCTCATTTCCATTTCCCCCGTAGCAGCCGAGGTGACGAGGCTCAAATTGAGTTTTTGTTTCTGCGTCTCTTTGCTATGTCTGGCCGAGGGGAAAGCCGAAGATATTTTGAAAGTTTCTTTTGTCGTCCCGCGTTCCGTTCCTGCATCGATCCAGCGTATCGCGTCCACGACCAATCTCGCACCCGGAGACCGTCTCGAAGCAGTCCTTTCGCTGGGTGAAAAATTGAGCCGCGAGGAAATCACCGCTTTGTATTCCTTTCTCAAATCGCCGTCAGCGCGTGAAGAAAAAGACCTTCCCGTTTTGTATGGATTAAAAAACGAAATCCTCAATGTTCTGCGCCATCAAACCGCTCCCAGTGTCGGTTTCACACGGACAATGGTTGAAATTTATTCCAATCAAGATCAGGACAGTGTGCTGCGGGATTACGCAATCCAACACCTCACCGCATGGTATGAGCAAGGCGCGCCCGACGCGCCCGACGCCAAAGAGAAAATCCGCGCTGTTCTCCGCCTGGCTGCCCATGAACCCAACGGAATCGCGGGCACGGCTCTGCTTGGAATGCACCGGCTTTCGGCGGAAAGTGCTTCTTTTGATGGAAAGGAGATTGACCAGTTTGCGCTGGCCTATGCGCGCTCGACCGGAACCGATCTCGCCACTCGAATCACCGCCATTCAAGTCTGTTCTGAACGCGGAATTAAAGCCGTGCTGCCCGCGATTGAATCGTTGCCGCAACAGGCGGGAAGCTTGCCGCTGCGTCTTTCGGCCACTGCTGCGATGGGGCAATTGGACGGGCAAGGGAACTGGGCTTGACCCGGTTTGGTGGACACCTTGGGGGATGGGGCGCGGGGTTCATGTTTAGTTGAGTTGGTTCTCGAAGTCCA
>JBBQAX010000182.1:0-8892 GCA_038316905.1 Verrucomicrobiota bacterium
TCGAGAATTCCGCCAGACACGTCAGCGGCAGAAAAATCGCGAGAGCGCAGGAGGAAAACAGCAGATGTTTCATAGGTGTTTGGGTGAATTGAAAGCGCGGCGAGAATTCCAGAACGTCTCCGCCGTGACAAGCGTCCATTCCCATTGCGCGAAGGAGAACGAGGCGCCGACCGTTAGCTGCGGAACGCATCAAATTTCACTGTCACACCCGGAGTGAAACCTTTAGCGTCCCAAATTAACTGACCGAAACAGGACGCTCTAACTTATGGAATTCATCGTAATTCTCCTTCTCGGACTCCTGCTGCTTCTCATTCTCACTCCAATCGTCGCGATAGTTAAAGTCAGTAACGTTCGCGGAGAGCTTGACGCCACCAATCAGCGTTGACCCGATTCGAGTGTCAACAGTTGGACTAGGCGCAAAAAAAGACTCAAGCTTTGAACGAATTGCGTGAAGCGCAGGTCAGGGTTCGCAACGGCGTCGATTTTCGGCCTGAGGGATTATCGATTTCAGAATCAGAATCCAATCACGGAATTCGCAAGCGGAAGAACTGTTCCCTTCCGGACGTCACTGGCGCGGCGGCGTGGAATTGACCATTGGTTTGGATGACTGAAATACCAGCAGGCTGCCAATTCATCGGTGTAGTTAGATTGGTGGCGGTTTGCAGAGTGAAACCAGTCGCAACAGCGGGCCAGGAGAGCTGAACAGAATCGCCCGACTGCGAAATCAGCAAAGAAGGAAGCGGACCCGCTTCCAGCCGCACGTTGTCCCAATTCACTTCGATGCCAGGGGCGCTGTCGAGATTCATCAAGCGGATGCCGAGTGCCTGGCCTGCGAATGGATGGGTTGTTCCGATGACCGCTGTGACCGTTGAACTGAGAAACAATCCTTCGCCGGGAAGGAGCGTGTTCAAGTCAGACGCAAGCACGTTGGTTCCGGCAAGTAAATCAATGCGATAATTCGGGAAGTCCGCGAATTGAAATGGCGCGTCGTTGTCGGGCGCAATGTTTCCGACCTCAACGCGCAAGGTGTAAATCCGCTCGGTTTGCAATGTTGAGGAAAGGGTTTGTTGCATCCCGGCTTCAATGCTGCCGAAGTTCGTTTGATTTCCTGGATTATCGAGGAGGAAGATGACGTCGAGCACGCCGATGGCGCGGTTGTTGAAATTAATTCCATTTCCATAAACCGACCAACCGGGCGGCGCGGCTGAGGCCATGAATGTTCCCGTGGCGATGGCGGGAAATTCAAAGCTGTGGTTGCTGATGACGAGTGACGTGATGCCGTCGTTGTCGTTGATCGCGAGAATCGCAGCGGAAGGCGTGCCGAGCGTTGCGCCAGTTGGATTGCTTAAAAGCAGGTTCACCGTTTCATTGCTTTCAACGAGAGAATCATTCGCGATATTGATCGTAAAAGTTTTATTCGTGGCGTCGCCGTCGGCCCATTGCAACGTTCCGGTTGTTGACGTGTAATCGTTGCCAGCCGTTGCGGTGCCGTTGTCCGTGGCGTAATCCACACTGACCGCGCCGAGTGTTCCATTGAGGCGCGTCGCCGTAATCGTGGCGATGCCGCTATCTTCGTTGGCTGAAAAATTTGTCCCGCTGAATTGAATTGTGCCCGGCGCGATGACCGGCGCGTTGGTCGGCGTCACCGCGAGAAAACTGTCCCCCAACCGGATCTCGTCGATGGAAGCATTGCTGTTATTCGCGGAAGTCCAAAAGCCGAGTGTGCGAAAAAGAATATTGGCACCGCCGCTGGTGCTGCGCGATGCGGACGGAGTGGCGGGCGCTGCACCGCCGATTGCAGGGTTGATGAACAAATCGATTTGATCGGTGACGCCGAATTGTATCCGCAACACGGCAAGCACGGGAACGCCGTTGGTGATCGGAACCGCGGTGCGAAGGAACGTAAAGTTGTCCGTCGGCGGATTGTTCACGAGCAGTGTCCAGAAGCGCTGTCCCGCGTTATCCGAGGAAGCCCCGTAATAGCCAACGCCCATTCGAATATTACTGGTGTTGGCAAGGTCATCGGCATTGGCGAACGAAAGGGCGACTTGCGTGGAATTATTCACTTCTCGACGTAACAACGCAGAAACCAGAGCGTGGTGCCGTCGCGTCCGATGACGGCGGGATTGCTGCCGACAACGACATGATTGGTGAATGCACCCGCAACATCAATTCGCCGACTGGAAGTGAAATTATTATAACCGCCGAGGAGGTAATTGCCGCTGCTGGCAAGATTAGCAAACGAGAGGGGAGCAGAATTCGTGACGCGGAATTGGTTCACGTTGCCATCGAAATTTATCACTGCCCACGGCGAGGCGAATCCAGTTCCGCCGGTCAATCCGTTAAGAAAAGTTCCTGGCGCGGCAGCGAATGGTTCATGCGCTAATGGCTGTTGCGCCGCAATTGGAACAGTCATCCATGTGGAGAAAAGAGCGAACAACGACTAGGTCAGTTTATTCATAATGCTATTTTTAATCGGCAAGATTTTCAGCAGATCGGCGGCCAAATGGCAATAAACGGTGAAAAAACAGGTGCGGAAACGCAGCGAATGATACTTCTGACAGCATCTCCAATACTGCGCGGAGCGTCTGGGCTGCGACGCATTTACCGCCGCCTTACTTTCGCAAAAACTTGTCTCGCCCGGAAATTATTTTGGAGAATTGTTATGGCCTGCTTCCACCAACTTAAAAATCGCCACGGTGTTTAATACCGCTTTCGGAACGATGCCGCTGAGTTCGACGAATTCGGGAATTTTTGATCCGTCAGCGCTGCGTTCGGAACAATGGTCGTTGTCACCCCACGGGCCAAGGCCGTCTAACGTCGCGACTGCATCCCAGAGCATATTGCCATCACTGAGGCCGCCGCGTTCCTGAAGATTCACGGGATTTTTCAATTCGTCGCCAGCTCGTTTCCAAAATTGGTAAAGGTCGTCGGTCGCTTTGTTGCGCGGCCACGGGCGGCTCTCGGATAAAATTTCTACTTTTACTTCGCAACGAAACCCATTGGTGGGACTGCGGACATCGCCGGGACCAGCGAGCGCGAGCAATGAAGATTTTCCATGTGAATAAGCTTCGGGCGTGAAGGCGCGGAATTCGCCTTCGGCAACAGCTTCGTGCGGGACGCGATTCAACACCGTGCCGCCGGAAACAGTTCCGATGTTGAAGGTGAGGTCGCGCGAATAATCGGTGAGCGCGGCGATGCGTGGCAGAATCTTCGCGAGTTGATCAATGGCATTGGCTCCTTGCGGATGTTTTCCACCGGCGTGCGCGCCGCGCCCGCTCGCCGTGACGCGCCACGTGGCGCGACCTTTTCGCGCGACGACCATCAAACTTTCTTTGCCCAAACGACCTTCAGCTTCGAAAACCAGCGCGGCCACAGTTTGCGCATCGAATCGGCTGCGACAAAGTTCGCCAAAGTCAGGCGAAAACATTTCTTCGGATGAATTAAGAAAAAGTTTCCAGGTGATGTCCTCGAAAATTTTCGGCGCATGCGATTGGAGCGCGCGCAACACCAACCACATCATCATCGTGCCGCCTTTGATGTCCTGCGTGCCTGGGCCGTAAGCGCGGTCGCCTTCGATGAGCCATTGGAAATTATTTCGCGCCTCTTCTTCCGGCGGGAAAACCGTGTCGAGATGCGAAACCATCGCTATGCTTCGCGACGATTTTCCTTTGCGAGTGAGCGCGAGATGGTTGCCGAACTTCGGGTTCGTTGAGGGAACAAATTCCGCTGTAAAACCGAGTGGCGCGAAAGTTTCTGAGGTGAATTTCGCAAGACGATTCACGCCATCAGGATTGAGCGTCCAACTGTTGATGCCGACCATTTGGCGGAGCAATTCCAGCGCAGCGGGCTTTTCCTTTTCTAAAAATTTTCCCAACGAATCGAAATCCAACATCGCTAGAAGGTGGAGAAGTTTCGCATCACGGTCAACGCGCGGAATAATCTGGGAATAATTACTTCCTCTCGATCACCACAGCTTGCCTTTTGGCGTCCTTTTTCTCGCGCATCGGCCAGTTCGGATCATCAACGTGCGCTTCTGCCATCAGGCCAATTGCTTTTTGCACAACTTCAGGTTTTTGCTTGGCGACATTGTTTTTTTCAGCCGAGTCCAGCTTCAAATTGTAAAGTTCTAGTTGAGCAGATGGACTGTTCCTCACCGCTTTCCAATCGCCGAAACGGACGGCTTGCATCGATGCGCCTTCGTGCAGTTCCCAATAGAAATAATCACGCTTGGGAGCAGCGCCGCCTCTGAGGAATGAGACGAGGGAAAAACCATCCGGCTTAAAGGCCGCTGGAAGTTTTGCTTCAGCCAATTCCGTTGCGGTTGGGAGGAAATCCCAGAACGCCCACGGTTCATCGCTCACGCGCTTGGCCGGAACCACGCCGGGCCAACGCACCATCGCCGCCTGACGAAGCCCGCCTTCGTAGAGCGAACGTTTGAAGCCGCGCAATTTTCCGCCCATCGTTTGATCGAAGCGCTTGCCGATTTCCGAATTGTCCGCGAACGACGAACCGTTATCGCCTGAGAAAAAAACAATGGTTTTTTCATCGAGTTTCAATTCCTTCAACAAGTCGAGCAATTGGCCAACGTCTCGATCCAAGCGTGTCACTTGCGCAGCGTAATTTTTTTGCTGCGGCGTCCAGTTGGTGCGCGATGCGTATTCGCCCAGGTTGTCAATCTCGTGACGGCCATGCGGCAACGTCATTGCGTAGAACAGGAAGAAAGGCTTTTCTTTTTGCGCACGAACCCATTTGAGCACGTCTTCCTGAATCAAATCCTGCGCGTACGTTTTGCCGATGCCCTTGCCGTCGTTGCCCGGCAGATCAAAACGTTGGTCGTCGTTGTAGAGATACGTTGGAAAATAACTGTGAGCGTGACGCTGGCAATTGTAGCCGTAGAAATGATCGAAACCTTTTTTCAGCGGACTGCCCGTGGTGTCGAACATGCCCATGCCCCATTTGCCCATGCAGGCCGTGGCATAGCCTGAGTCTTTGAGAATTTGCGCAACTGTCACTGACTTGGCAGGAAGAGGAAGTTGTCCTTCGCCGGGCGCGATTTCCCAATTCGCGCGAATGGGTCCGTGTCCGCTGTGCAATCCCGTCATGAGCGACGCGCGGGACGGTGCGCAAACCGTCGTGCCGCAATACGCTTGCGTGAAGCGCGTCCCTTCCGCCGCCATGCGATCCAGCCGCGGCGTCTTGATAAGCTTTTGTCCGTAAGCCCCGACATCGCCCATCGCGAGATCATCGCTGAGAATAAAAATGATATTGGGTTTGGCGATTTTTGGTTCTTCTGCTGCCTCAGAAACGAAGACAAAAACCGAGACAGAAACCAAAACGAAAAGGAAATATTGGATGCGCTTTTGCATAGGATAGTTGTGCAAATTAAATCAATCGCGCCCCAACCAAACAAGTGTTGTTCGCGCGTTTTTCCACAGACGGATTGTTTGCCTCGCTATCGACAGAACCGCCGTTCTATTTCCGTTTTCCGGCGGGCGCATTTTTCGCGGGTAATGATTGCGCTAACTTGCTTTTCACGGCCTTCAACTCCACGCGACTCGCGAGATTCGTCCATTCGTAGGGATCATTGCGATGGTCGTAAAGTTCTTCACCGCCGTTTGCGTAACGGATGTAACGCCATTGCTCGGTGCGAAGGGTGTGGTTTTGGAAACCGAATGTGGTCAGCGCGGGAGTTTTCCAATCCGCTGTTGTATTTTGGAGAAGCGGTTTGATGCTGACACCTTCGACATGCTTTGGCAGTGGAATTCCAACAAGCTCGCAAAGCGTTGGATAAATACTCATGAAATCAACCGGTCGCTCGGAAATCGTTCCCGGCTTGGTCATGCCAGGCACAACCCAAATCATCGGTGCGCGGGCCGATTCCTCCCAAAGAGAAAATTTGCGCCAATGATCCTTTTCGCCCAGATGCCAGCCGTGATCGCCCCAGAATACAACAATGGTATTGTCGCGCTCCGGACTTTTTTCAAGGGCGTCAAGGAGACGGCCAATGTTCATGTCAGTATAAGCAATCGTCGCGAGATAGGATTGAACGGCTGCTTTCCAACGACCGGATTCAACAATCTGTAGGTGATCGCCTTCCGGTTTGGCCATCCGCACTCCGGCCGGCGGAATATCAGCCAGATCATCTTTTTTGTAGGGTGGAAGCTGGATTTTATCGAGAGGAAACATGTCGTAATATTTGCGCGGGACAACCCAAGGCAAATGCGGCTTGTGCAAACCGCAGGCCAGGAAAAACGGTTGCTCGTGCTTTTTGCCAAGCTGTTCAATTGCGTAATCGGTGATCTGCCAGTCGGATATGTCCTGGTCTTTGAGGTCATGGTTCACCGGGATTTGAAATCCCTCTAATTTCTTCACGCCGCTGCCGTGTTCGTCTTCTTCCGCTCCGTTGTTCTTCGAATATTCCGTCCATTCGCCCGGATAAAAAGTATTGGCGTGATAAATTTTCCCTGCGCCCGCGACAAAGTATCCCGCGTTTTTAAAAGTGGCCGATAATCCCAGTCCTTCGGGAATGAATTTTTTCCAGTTGTCCTCATTTTGATAGCAACCGGTAGTGCTCGGACGCAAACCGCTCATCAACGCGGCGCGCGACGGATTACAAAGTGGCGCAGCGCATTGAGCGTTCATAAACGAAACGCCCATTTTCGAGAGGCGATCCAGGTTGGGCGTTTTCGTTTGCAGATTACGCTTCATGTAACCGACCCAGTGGTTCAAATCATCGACAGCGATGAAGAGGACGTTCGGTTTGGTGGATTTGGCTTTGGAAGAATCCTGGGCAACAGCTTTGTTCGACGCAAAGCCCAAAAGACCCACTAATGAAAATAGAAATAATCTACGCATAGAGTTTTAAGACGACTGATTCAACCAACATGGTTACTGATTTAAATGAGAAGGCAATCCAGAGCTGGAGTTCAGGCTTGTTTCGTCCAAAAAATTTCATAAAACGTCCGCACACAATTTATGAAACCACTTCGCATCGGACTCATCGGGTACGGGAGGAAATCGAATTAATGATACTTGCGCATACGAGTGATGAAGTGTTTATTCGAGGGAGTTATCTCGCCCGTGGCAGTAACCCGTTCCAACGATCCCGGAACCGGCCAACCCGCGGGCTTTTTCTTTTATGATTACCGCCGTGCTGATTGACGGAGGGTTTTTTCTAAAAGCTTACCCGCATTGCTATCCTGATGGCGGCCCACATTCTCCAAAACAAGTGGCTGAAACTCTACATGATCTCGCCTGTCGTCACGCTGATGTTTCAAACGTGGAAAGCGAGGAATTGTATCGAATCTTCTATTACGACTGCCCGCCCTTGACCAAAAAGGCGCATCATCCAATTGCAAAAAAGAACATTGATTTTTCCAAATCCGAGATCGCGTTGTTTCGGTTTGAATTTTTTAAGGAATTGAAACGGCTTCGAAAAGTAGCTTTGCGTCTGGGCCATTTGCAAGAAGTCGGCGAATGGGCAATTTATCCTGGCAAGGTTAAGGATTTGTTGAATGGCAAGCTGCCTTTGACGGAACTAGGGGAAAATGATGTTTTTTACAATGTTCGCCAGAAAGGCGTCGATATGCGAATCGGCATTGATATCGCCGCGATGTCCTATCGTAAATTGGTTAATCGCATGGTTTTGATTTCCAATGATGGCGATTTTATTACTCCAGCCAAGCTCGCCCGCCGTGAAGGAGTAGATTTTATTTTAGATCCGATGTGGCATCCCGTTAATGAAGACCTTCAATTGCATCTCGATGGTATCAGAACCCTTAGTCCCCGGCCTGCGCGTAAAGAATGAAAATTCGTCAAACCTGGATTTAGAAACTTAAACAATATGAAAAAATTAAATATCGGACTCATCGGATACGGCTTCATGGGCCGCACGCACTCCAACGCTTTCACCCAGGTCAAAAACTTTTTCGACCTCGAATATCAACCGGTTCTCAAAGCGATTTGCGCGCGCGACGAAAAAAATGCCAAAGCCTTCGCCAAAAAATGGGGCTACGAATCCATCGAAACCGATTGGCGCAAATTGATCGCGCGTGATGACATCGACGTCATCGACATCGCCGCGCCGAACAATGTCCACGCGGAAATCTGCATCGCCGCCGCCAAAGCCGGTAAAATGATTTTGTGCGAAAAGCCGCTCGCGATGAACGGCCCTGAAGCCGAGAAAATCGTCGCCGCCGTCGCGAAAGCCAAAGTGCCGAACATGGTTTGGTATAATGATCGACGCGTTCCCGCCGTCACACTCGCCAAGCAACTCATCGATGAAGGTCGCCTCGGAAAAATTTTCCATTATCGCGCGAAATTTTTGCAGGACTGGACGATCAACGCCGATCTGCCGCAAGGCGGCGCGGGCCTCTGGCGACTCGATGCGAAAGTCGCGGGCAGCGGTGTGACCGGCGATTTGCTCGCGCATTGCATCGACACCGCGCTCTGGCTCAACGGCAGCATCGACACCGTCACCGCGACGACCGAGACATTTGTCAAACAACGCAAACACACGCTCACCGGCAAGATGGAAAAAGTCACCATCGACGACGCCAGTTTATTTCTCGCGCGATTCACGAATGGTTCGCTTGCCACGTTTGAATCGACCCGTTACGCGCTCGGCCACAAAGCGCTCTACACTTTTGAAATCAACGGCGAAAACGGTTCACTCTTCTGGGATTTGCACGACCTGCATCGCCTGCAGGTTTTCGATTACAAAGACGAAAGCAAAATTCGCGGTTGGAAATCCGTTCACATCACCGACGGCGACCATCCCTACATGAAAAACTGGTGGGTTCCCGGATTGCAAATCGGCTACGCGGAAACGTTCGTCCATCAAGTCGCCGATTTTATTCAAGGATTGAGCAGCGGCAAAATGGCCAGCCC
>JBBQAX010000183.1:0-8883 GCA_038316905.1 Verrucomicrobiota bacterium
GCCGCCACCGATCATCTCGCGAAGATCGCCAAGAAGGTCAAAGACAAAGAAGAAATTAAGCAGGTCGCCACCGTTTCCGCGAACTGGGACACCACGATCGGCGAAATCATTGCTGACGCGATGGACAAAGTCGGCAAAGACGGAACGATCACGGTTGAAGAAGCCAAGTCAATTGAAACGACCCTCGACGTTGTTGAAGGTATGCAATTCGACAAAGGTTATCTCTCGCCTTACTTCGTGACGAACGCGGAATCCATGGAAGTGAAATTGGAAGACGCTTACGTCCTCAATTACGAAAAGAAAATTACCAGCCTCAAAGATCTTCTCCCGATTCTTGAAAAAGTCGCGAAGGTCGGCAAGCCGCTGTTGATTATTGCTGAAGACGTCGAAGGCGAAGCGCTCGCAACTCTCGTTGTGAACAAACTCCGCGGCACGTTGAACATCTGCGCTGTTAAAGCTCCTGGTTTCGGAGATCGACGCAAATCCATGATGGAAGACATCGCTGTGTTGACCGGCGGCAAATGCATCACCGAAGACCTCGGCATCAAGCTCGAATCCATCGGACTCGAAGACCTCGGTCGCGCCAAATCAATCGTCATCGACAAAGAAAACACGACGATTGTTGAAGGCTACGGAAAGTCCTCTGAGATCCAGGGTCGCGTGAATCAAATCCGCCGCCAGATCGAAGAAACCACTTCCGATTACGACAAAGAAAAATTGCAAGAACGCCTCGCCAAATTGGCTGGTGGTGTTGCGGTTATCAATGTCGGTGCTGCCACTGAAACCGAGATGAAAGAAAAGAAAGCTCGTGTGGAAGACGCATTGCACGCAACTCGCGCGGCAGTCGAAGAAGGCATCGTTCCTGGCGGTGGCGTGGCATTGCTCCGCTGCATTCCTGCGATTGACGCATTGAAATTGAAAGATGAAGACGAACAAATCGGCGTCGAAATCGTGAAGCGCGCCATTGAATCACCTCTCCGCGCCTTGGCTTACAACGCCGGCGTCGAAGGTTCGATCATCGTGCAAGAAGTCAAACGCCGCAAAGGTAACGACGGATATAACGTCGCGACTGGCCAATACGAAGACCTCGTCAAAGCCGGTGTGGTTGACCCGAAAAAAGTCACCCGCAGCGCGCTGCAAAACGCAGCGTCCATCGCTGGCCTGTTGCTCACAACCGAATGCTTGATCACCGAAATGCCTGAAAAGGAAAAAGCCCCGGCTGGCGGCGGCGGTCACGACCACGGCGGCGGCATGGGCGGAATGGGATACTAATCGAACCCGATATTTAAATCACAATGCGGCTGACGAAAGTCAGCCGCATTTTTTTTCAGACTGAAGATTTTTGCGTCGTTCCTGATGGGCTTTCACCGCAAGATAGTCCTGCGACCATCTTTGGGATTCGCAGTTTCCGCGCTTGTGGGCTGATCACATTTAGCGCCGAAGGCTTCTTATTGATATCAATGGTTTCCCTCTTTGATCTTTTCTACCTTTGCAGGGCGCAATAATTTATTCAGAGATATGTCAAAGACTTCCGCCATTTTGAAAATGATTAAACGGCCAGGAAGTTTTCCCGTTCTTTCCCAATAGGCGAGCGTCGTTTGCGGGACACCAATGCGTTCTGCCAACTCTGCTTGAGTTAGCTTTTGTTGCTTACGGAGATAGTGCAACCATGCTCCATAAAGATCACGGCGCGTTTTTGGTTTTCGACCCATGCCAACCGAAATGCTAGGCACCGGCAAAAAAAAGATTGCTGTTTAACAATCTATTGTTAATAACGTCCTGGAAACACACCATTCCTGACCTTGACTGGCAAACAAATTGACCGCCTAAATCAAATCACCAAATGAAAAAATTAAATCTCTTTTCGCGAATCCTTTGCGTTTTTTTCGCAGCGTATTTTGCAATCCCAATTTCGATTTTTGCAAACCTCACGATTGAACCGCCGACTTTTCCTAGCGCGAACACCCTGCGCCTGACACTCGGTGGAACGGACACGAATGGGAATGTTTACAGCATTCTCTACGCGCCGGAATTGTTGGAGACGAACACGCCGTGGTTTATTGGCGCGACGGGGGCGGTGGGGCAGACGGTGTTTGATTTCGCGTTTCCCACCAATCAGCAGTTGTTTTTTCGCGCGGTGGGATTGACCAACGCGGCGACGGAAACGGTCGCGACTCCTGCGTTTTCTCCGGGCGGCGGCGCGTATTCTTCTTCACAGAATGTGGCGATTACGTGCGGCACTTTGGGCGCGTTGATTTATTTCACGACGAATGACTCGACACCCACGGCCTCGGATAATTTTATTTCATCGGGTGGGACGGTTTTTCTGAATCGGATTACCACGTTGAAAGCAAAGGCGTTTAAAACTGGCGCGACGGACAGCGCGGTGGCGAGCGCGACTTACAATATCAATGGCGCGCCCATTGTCTCGGCGGGTGCGCAGCAAATTATTTCTTCGAGTTCAACGACGCTGGAAGGTTTTGGCGCTGACGATGGATTGCCAGCGGGGAGCACGTTATCGAATCGGTGGAGCAAGGTGAGCGGACCGGGAACAGTGACTTTTGGGAATCTCAATCAAACCAATTCGTCGGCTTCGTTTGGCGCGAACGGAATTTATGTTTTGCAATTGGTTGCGGACGATTCGCAATACAAGACGACGAATCGCGTGACGATTGCGGTGAATACGACGCTCTCGGTTTCGCTGGTCGCTCCAAGCGAAGGTTCAACTTACACGGTTCCAACCAATTTTATTTTGCAGGCCACGGCTTCCATTTCAAGCGGCTCGGTGACACAAATTTCTTTTTATGCGGGTTCAACTTTGATCGGAACGGCGGCGAGTGCGCCTTTTAATCTCGAATGGAAAACGGTGACGGTTGGCGATTACGCATTGACCGCCGTGGCCTCGACGACGGACAGCAACAACACCGGTCTGGCGTCGTCGCCGGTAAATATTTCGGTGAGTTGGCCGACGAATGTGGGGCAGTTCACCACGTCGTTTCAGGATTTGGAAATTCCGGTCGCGGGATTTCCGATTTCGATCAATCGGATTTATGACACACGCTTTGGCGTGGAAGGCGGTTTCGGTTTCAATTGGAAACTGGACTACGAACAAATTCGGATTGAAAAATCGGCTTCTCTTGGCGACGGCTACAATGCGGTCAACAGTGGCGCGACCGATTGCATTGTCCCCGATCATCAAACACTGGTCACGGTTTCGTTGAGTGAGACGGAAAAATATTATTTTCGGCCCACGATTTTATTTCGTGCGAGTGGCGGCGTTTCTTGCGTCGGCCATAGTTCAGTCACCTATCTGACGGAGATTCGCTATCGTTTTGATTCGGTCAATGGTTTGGGGAGCCTCGCCGACATCGATCCGCCGAATGATGTTGGGATGATGAATGACAACGCGCTTTTTGGAAGTTGGACAGGCGTAATTCGTCCGGGAACAGAAGATTCTTTTGACATAGAAAATTATGAACCCGATCTCACCGCGTTTGTTTTCACCGCGCCGGACGGGACGATTTATAATTTCAACAGCAGCGGCAATCTCTCGCGCAAGACAGATCGAAATGGAAATTTTCTGGATTACGCTTTTTCTGGTATCACGCATTCGAGCGGCAAATCGGTTTCGTTCACGCGCGATGGAAATGATCGCATCACGGAAATTTTCGATCCAATCGCGATTGAAACGACAGGCTCTCCCGCGTTGGCTTACAGCTATGATGGCATTGGCAACTTGACCAACGTGAACCGATTGATCGTGCGCGCCGTTCCCACTTACGAGAACACGGCTTTCAGTTACACGAACGCAACTTATCCGAACCACATCACGCAAATCACTGACGCGCGCGGCGTGGCGGTGATCCGAAATATTTTCGATGCGAGCGGACGGCTGGCGCAACAGTTGGATGCGCTCAATCACGCGACGACTTTCAGTTTTGATTTGGTGGCTCATCGCCAAACGGTGACCGATCGACTGGCGAATTCCGTGACGCAAAATTTCACGGAGTTCGGCCAACTCGACAGCACGATTGACGCGGAAGGCAACGTGACTTCGTTTGCCTACGATGAACGCGGGCGAAAAATCGCGGAGACGAACGGCGTCGGCCAAAGCACCAGTTATGCTTACGACAGCCGCGATCAATTGACGGCGGTGACTAACGAAATTGGCGCGGCGACCACGGCCACTTACAATTCGTTCGGGCAGGTTTTAACTTCGTTAAATGCGCTTGGCAACGGCACGACGAACACCTATGACGCGAATGGAAATTTAATTGCGCTGACCAACGCGTTGAGTGTGGTATCGCGTTACGGTTATGATGCGCAGGGAAATCGTGTTGCGGAAACAAACGCTTTCGGGGCGGGCGTTCAATCTGTTTCGCTCAGTAAATATAATGAGTTCGGTTATCTGACCAATTTCACGGATGCGCTCGGGAACAGCACGGCCTACACTTACGACGCAAATGGAAATCGCCTCACCGAAACCCGCACGCGCACCACGCCCGGAGGAACGCAAACTTTGTTGACGACTTCCACTTTCGACGCGGCAAATCGTGTCGTGCAAACCATCGAGCCGGATGGGTTCACCAACAAAATCGTTTTTAATTCCATCGGCAAGCAGAGCCAGACGATTGATAAATTGTCGCGCACGAATTTCTTTTTCCACGATGCGCGCGGGCTGCTGACGAACACCACGCACGCGGATGGATTGTTTGAAACCACGCAATACGATGCCGAAGGACGGAAAATAAATTCCACGGATCGCGCCGGGAATAGCACGGCTTTCAGATATGACAAAGCGGGGCGATTGACGCGCACGACTTTTCCCGACACGAGTTACACGGAAAATATTTACGACGCCGCCGGACAACTCCGCCGCGTCATCAATGGCCCCGTTGCGGGCGGCGGCATGACTCCGCCCTCCATCAGTCCGATAGCCACGAGTTACGCAACGGACGCCGCTGGACGCCGCGTCGCCGTTACGAATGCGGCGGGAACTTCCGCGCAAACCATCACGCGCTACGCTTATGACGCCAATGGAAATCAGACCAACGTGATCGATGCGTTGGGGCGCACAAACAAATTCGTTTACGACAAACTCAATCGGCAAACGCAAATCATTTATCCCGATGCCTCGACGGAAAGCACCGGCTACGACGTGTTGGATCGGCGCGTTGCCGTGACCAATCAAGCCGGAGTCGTCACTCGTTTTGGTTACGATTTGGCAGGACGTTTGGTTGCGGTGACAAATGGTTTCGGCGCGACGCCTTCGCAGATCACGCAATATCGCTACGATCAAATCGGCAATCTCACCAACGTGATCGACGCGCTCAATCGCACGAACAAATTTGAATGCGACGCGTTGGGAAGGCGCACGAAAGAAACGTTGCCGGGCGCACAGGCGCAAACATTCGGTTACGATGCGACGGGAAATTTGATTCGGCACACGAATTTCAACGGCGTGGTTTTGACGAACCAATTCGACGCGTTGAACAGGCTCACAAATAAATCATCAGCGGGAAATTATCAGATCGCGTTCAAATATTCCGCGACCGGCCAGCGCACGAACATGACCGATTTGAGCGGCACGAACAGTTACACGCATGACAGCCGCAACCGTCTGCTCACGAAAAATACGCCGCAAGGAAAACTCACTTACACCTACGACGGCTTTGGAAATCTCGCAACGATTGTTTCCACGAACGCGAACGGAACGTCGGTCAGTTACAGCTACGATCCATTGAATCGGCTGACGAATGTCGTGGATCGTTTCACAAACAACACGGCTTACGCTTTTGATGGAGTCGGGAATTTGCAAACGGTTCGTTACGCCAATGCCGTTACAAATACTTACAATTATAACTCGCTCAATCGCCTGACAAATCTCACCACGAAAACGAGCGTTGGAACCATCGCGTCATTTACCTACACGCTCGAATCTGCGGGCAATCGCACGAACCTGATCGAATCGTTCAACAGCGTGAACCGAACCAATGTTTGGAAATACGATTCACTCTATCGCCTGACCAACGAAACCATCACGGCATCCTCCGGCCCGACGGGTTCCATTACCAATCGTTACGATGCCGTTGGAAATCGCACGAATCGTTTGTCGAGCGTGAGCGGAATCACCAACCAGACTTTTACCTTTGGAACGAACGACTGGTTGACGAGCGATGTTTACGACAACAACGGCAACACGAGGACCAACGGCGCGAATGTTTATCTCTACGACGCGGAAAATCGCCTGACAAATTTTAACAGCGGAACCGCCGTCTTTGTTTACGATGGCGACGGCAACCGCGTGCGCAAAACCGTTGGCGGAGTCACGACGTATTATCTGGTCGATGACCGCAATCCATCCGGCTACGCACAAGTGCTGGAAGAGTTCACGAGCTTCGGCAGTGCGCCGACGCTTTTCACTTACGGATTGGATTTAATCAGCCAACGCCAGACCAACGGCACGACCAGCTTTTACGGCTACGATGGCAACGAAAACACGCGCTTTCTCACTGCGACGAACGCGACGATTTCCGACACCTACGTTTATGATGCGTTTGGCATTCAACTCGCCAGCACGGGTTCAACGCCGAACAACTACAAATACACAGGCGAGCAGCACGACCCAAATCTTGGCTTTGTTTATCTGCGTGCACGGTATTTGAATCCGAACACGGGAAGATTTTGGAACCGAGATACTTTTCAAGGCCGCATCGAAGACCCCGCCTCATTACACAAATATCTTTATTGCAAAGGCAATCCTGTAAATTTGACTGACCCAAGCGGACTCGATGGAACTCTCACCAGCACGATCTCAGTCACCGGCATTCAAGGAATTCTCGCAGGCATTCAATTGCCCGCACTCAACATCGCCTACGTTAAAGTGGCTGCAACGGTGGGCGTCATCGCACTCACGCTGAAAGGCGACAAGAGCGATGAGGCGAATGGTAATTATGTTTATCGGCGGTTATCAGATGTCCAAGCCGCGTCCCAATTCGTAAAGCTTGGTATTTGGGCATCTGCTCCCACTGCAATAGTGAGCCCGAGTGAGCATATCAGAGGAACCGATCTCTCACCTTGGATTTCCTCAAGTAGAAGATTTGATGTGCCTTTAAAACTTTATCGAGATAATCCGAAAAACCCGGTTGTTAAAATTAATTTAAGGAGAGTTCCCAGTTTGCATCTGGACTTCACGAACCCGGCATTGCTCGCCACTCTGGAAGATGATTATGTCAGGGGTTTGGCAACTTTAGCTTCAGAAGTTTTGATTTTTGAGTATGTGCCTCCGATAGCAATTATTGCGGTAACTCCGGGACAATGATCGAAATGAATACTAACGACTATTTTATTTATCTGACCGATATTTTAATTGGCGTTGCAAGAAACGTTGGAACTGATATGCCAAACATTGGAGGAGTTTTTGAAGCAACGCCAGAATTCGAACCATATCGAGATTTATTTGAGAGGGAATATTTGCTTATTAAAGGACCGTCGGAAAAGTGGCTTGCGGTAAAAGACGAAATTTTCAGATTGGGACTGAAATTGGAAAGACGAAGCACGGGAGAAGTAATACTATCCACTCCGGGGAAAATGCCAGGTCCGGAATTTCGAAACGAGATTGCATATTTGCACATCCATGACAGTAAGGTGTGGTGGCGGCTAATGTAGCCGCGATGTCCGCACCCATTCGGTTAGAAAGATTTGACTCTTGTCAGAAATTTTTTCATGAGTTGAATTTGCGTAATTAACGCGAATATTAAGAAAGGGAGATAAATAAATGCCACCCATCGCACAAATGGGTTCTGTGGTTGAGGTAAGTCCTTCGGACGAAATCCAGATCGTCTTCGGTCTAGGAGATTACGAGTTCGTGAATGACCGATCCCCATTCTCAGTGACAGTGGAGGGTCTAATCAGGCAGGGGGAAAAGGTAATTGGAATTTATGGGCCAGTGACATCGGGACATGAGCGATACAAAGGATTAACAGCAACTCTTCTGCTCAGATTGGACAACTCGGATTGGACTCGCGACAATCACTCAGCCGCTGGTTTTAAGGTGGGACGCGGTTCCGCCAGACCAAATGGCAGACACCCGGTTTGGCACCCAGAGGGGACTGACATTGAAGGCTTTCCTTTCATTACGCGATACGGTACCATTGATTCACGGCTTGGCAACGAACAAGCAGTTAATTCTGCAAAAGATTCGTAAAATATCTCTCGCCTTACTTCGTGACGAACGCCGAATCCATGGAAGTGAAATTGGAAGACGCTTACGTCCTGAATTACGAAAAGAAAATCACCAGCCTCAAAGATCTTCTGCCGATTCTTGAAAAAGTCGCGAAGATCGGCAAGCCGCTGTTGATTATTGCTGAAGACGTCGAAGGCGAAGCGCTCGCAACTCTCGTTGTGAACAAGCTCCGTGGCACGTTGAACATCTGCGCAGTCAAAGCTCCTGGATTCGGCGATCGCCGCAAATCCATGATGGAAGACATCGCGGTGTTGACCGGCGGCAAATGCATCACCGAAGACCTCGGCATCAAACTCGAATCCATCGGGCTCGAAGACCTCGGTCGCGCCAAATCCATCGTCATCGACAAAGAAAACACGACGATTGTGGAAGGTTACGGAAAGTCCTCCGAGATCCAAGGTCGCGTGAATCAAATCCGCCGCCAGATCGAAGAAACCACTTCCGATTACGACAAAGAAAAATTGCAAGAACGCCTCGCCAAATTGGCCGGTGGTGTTGCGGTTATCAACGTCGGCGCTGCCACTGAAACCGAGATGAAAGAAAAGAAAGCTCGTGTGGAAGACGCATTGCACGCGACTCGCGCGGCAGTCGAAGAAGGCATCGTTCCTGGCGGTGGCGTAGCATTGCTCCGCTGCATT
>JBBQAX010000184.1:0-8807 GCA_038316905.1 Verrucomicrobiota bacterium
TCAAACCGGCGAACAACGCGGGATTTGTTTTTATGAGCGAGCTGGCCTTCGACATGAAAACGAAGGTGATCAAAACAAAGGAGACGACGATGCCCGTGATCCCGAAGTAATGAACTTTTAACAGTTTGAGTTCGCGAACCGAGCGCCCTGCTTTTCGCTTCATGCGATAATCCGTCCACATCCCATAAAACGAGAGTAATGGAGCCAACATTGCGGCGAAGAAAGCGACGAAGGCCACGCCTTTTATAGCCGCGCCGCCTTTGGCTGCTGCACCGAGCGTCGCGGCTTGCGCGGAAAGGGTCATTCCCGGCAACGCGGCCAAAACTGCGATGGTGAATGTCTTTCCCGGATTCGTTCTTTCCAGCGCACCTTCGACAAACGCGAGGAATTCTTCCTGCAACAGCTTCCGTCCACGCGACAGTCGTTGCTTCACCGTGTCTTCGCTCAAGTCCAACGCTTCGGCCACGCGCTCGACGGATTGATGTTCGCGATAAAACAAAACCAACGGCTCGCGCAATTCCGGAAGTTGCTTCCAAGCCGCCGTGAATGTTTCCTGAGCGAGATCCTCGCTCTGACTCAGACCAAGAGGTGACAAAGAAACCGATAGAAACTTGTCTCGCTGAATAATCCCGAGGATCCCGATGATCAATGCCGTGCGGAGAGAATATGACTGGAGCTTGAGAGACAGAATTTGAATCTTGCCTCCCAGATGAGATGGAAACGAACCACGAACAATCGCGCTCCCCGAAGAGAGCGCGATTGGATTTCCCGAAACAGCTTACGGCTTTACTGCGTCCACTTTTTCTTTGTCGGCTTCAGCTTGAGCTTCCGCTTTCTTTTTATCGGCCTCAATCTGAGCTTGAGTCGCATCTTTGTTTGCTTCGATGCGGTCCCTCGTGGCGTCAGCGTTATCGCCAGCTCGTTCCTTGGCCGCGCCAGCTGCTTCATCCACGATTTCCTTTTGTTGATCGAGGGCTTCCTGCGTCATCTCGTTACGCTCTTCAATTGCTGCCTTGTCATTATTGCAGGCAACCAGTGCGAGTGACGCGATTACTGTCATTGCTAATGTTGTTACTAGGTTTTTCATGACGCCAGTGTCACTTCAGCAACCATCTTCTTACAATCGGCGTTGCCGCCGTTCGAAGCATCGGCGTTCAGGAGATTCTACCGTAGTTTTTTTCTGCCTCTTCATCAGCGTTCTCCTTAACGGCTGATCTTGGGAAACGATGAATCGCGCATTCGATTCGAAACACCACATTGTGTGATTAAGCGGCGCGGCATTCCAACTCCACCACGCTGACCGAACGGGCCGGGAAACGCCATTTCACAGCGTCACCTTTCTGCAAGCCGTATTCGCGCGGTTTGAACACGTCAGGATTGATTGGACTGATTTCCTGACGCGGGTTTTCTGGAGAAATCTCCAACACGCGCCCACCGTTCACAACCAGACCATCCGCAACGAATGTCGCTTCGGTCGCACCGGAATAGTTCATGTTCGCGACATGCAGGAAAATTTTATCACCGGTTCGACTCGCGGCGATGTCGAGATTCCCGGGCGCGGATTTGATCGAGACACCGTGTGAGCCATTGTGACGTTTGAACAAACGCATCACCGCGCCCACCGGCAGCAGATAACTCACCCCGCGCGGCACTTGATGGATAATCGCGTTGGTCGTCCAGCGATTGCCGTTGAAATCTGCGGCAGTCGCGATCTTCACCGTCGCGCCGTGGCGTTGGTAAAGATTCATCACGCGCGCGTGGTAAACGCCAGTGAGCCACTCGGTGAGAATCGCGTTGGAATTGTGCGGCTGAAGACTGAGATGTCCTTCAGTAATCGCGATGCCGTGTTTGGAGTTTCGTTTCGCCAAAGCTTCTTCGACACCGGCGAGCTTCGTCTCAATTCGCGTCTCGATCAGTTCCATCAATTCGTTCCACGCGCGTTCCGGTTCCGTTTGATAACGATTCCCGCGCAGCACCGTGTCGCGGCCAATCGGCATCTGTCCCATCATGTGAACCGCAACGTAATCAATGTGTTCGCCCGCGCGCTCGACGAGATCGCCTGCCCAGCCGCTGTCGCCCCATCCGATCAATTTTAAATCGGGATCGCGTTCGCGCATGGTTTTGGCGACCACGATTGTCGCGGCGATGGCTGCGTCTTTTTTGAAAACGTGTTCGCCGTAACTCGTTTCGTTGCCGACCTGCCAATATTTCAAATTGAACGGTTCGGGCGCGCCGTTCTTTTTGCGTTCGGCATTGTCGGGATCATTGGTGTAACTCACCCAATCCGCAGCTTCAATTGCGGTGCCGGTGCGATCTCCTTCCCGCGCGTGCCGGTAACGCTTTTCGCCATCGCCCAGAAAATTCACGCAATACATCGACTCCGTGTTCACGCGCCGACAGAAATCCACGAACTCGTGCGTGCCGACGCGATGCGGTTCCAATCCGCCCCAAACGTAATTGCGATACGGTGGACGTTTCGCGAATGGCCCGATGCCTTCGCGCCATTTGTAATAACGACTGAGCAATCCACCGAAGCGCATCATGCCCGGCGCAAGGTCCCGCGTCGCGTCGATGAAATCCGTGCGCCAATCGTCGCGATCATAATCCCACGCTGCTTCCACCGACGAATCAGTGACGCCGAGCGGTTCCATGAATTGCATGTAAAGATGCGGCGAAATCTCGAACAACGGCTTGGGATCAATCACCACCGCGCCACCGGAACTCGCGCCTTCAGCGGATTGAGTTTGCGACAGTGCGCGAAGTTGCGTGGCAGCAACGACGCTCGTGGCGACAGCGGAAAGAAATTTTCGGCGCTTCATAAATTTTGACAGTTTCAAACTTCTGGACTGTCTGGAGCTGCGCTGCGTCGCGCACGCATTTCCGCTCAAGCCGAATCACTCAACAGGAATTGCATATCTTGCAGCGTCAGGCTTTGCGCGAATTTTTCTTCGCCCAGAACATCGTCCGCAAGAGCGGATTTTGTTTTTTGCAACAGACGGATTTTTTCTTCGATACTGTTTTTAATCAACAACCGATACGCCATCACGTTGCGCGTCTGGCCAATGCGATGGGTGCGGTCGATTGCCTGGTTTTCCACGGCGGGATTCCACCACGGATCGAAAAGCACGACGTAGCTGGCGGCGGTGAGGTTGAGTCCGAATCCGCCCGCTTTGAGCGAGATAAGAAACACCGCCGCGCCTTCTGCATTCTGAAATTGCCGGACAAGTTCGCCGCGATTTTCCGTCGCGCCGGAAAGATAAAACGACGGCCAACCTCGCGGCGTAATTTCTTCTTGAAGAATGTCGAGCATCTCGACGAATTGCGAAAAGACCAAAACCTTGTGGCCTTCCTCCATCAAAGGTTCGAGTTGTTCGAGCAACGCCTCAACTTTGGCGCTCGGCGCTTTGGAGTCAGGTTTGACCAGTCTGGGATGACAACAAATTTGCCGCAACCGCAACAGCGACGTGAGAAAATGAAAGCGTTCTTTCGCCAGTTGTTTTTGCGTGGTGATGTTCAGGAGCATTTGCTGCGCGCGCTTCAATTCGGCGCGATAAAGCGTTTGTTGTTCGCCTTCCATTTCGCAGGACAAATCTTCTTCAGTGCGGTCGGGCAAATCTTTCGCCACCTGCGATTTCGTGCGACGCAACAGGAACGGACGAACGCGCGAGGAAAGTCTGCGGCGCGCAAATGGATCTTCCTTCGCATCGTAAAGTTTGGCGAACTGCGCGCGGCTGCCGAGAATTCCCGGCATGGCAAATGACATTAAACTCCACAAATCAAGCAGGCGATTTTCGATGGGCGTGCCGGATAAAACGAGGCGATGCTCCGCATTCAAAGCGCGCGCGACCTGCGCGGTTTGCGAACTGGGGTTCTTGATGTATTGACCTTCATCGAGAATCACCGCCTGCCAGCGAATGGGCGCGAGTGATTCTCCCACGAGTCGAAGCTGGCTGTAATTGAGCACATGCAAATCCGCTTCATTCAGACGATTCAGAAATTGATTCAACTCGCCCGCCGACCAGATTTTCACGCGCAAGCCGGGTGTGAAGCGTTCCACTTCGGCACGCCAATTATCCATAACGCTCTTCGGGCAGACGACGAGTGACGGAGAATTTTTTTCCCTGGCGGCGCGCAGCCACGCCAGCCAGGTGAGCGTTTGTAATGTTTTCCCCAAACCCATGTCGTCGGCAAGAATTCCGCCAAAACGGTTTTCCGCCAGATACGCCAGAAAATGAAATCCCTCCTCTTGATACGGGCGCAATGTGGCGGTGACTCCCTCGGGAAGGGCGGGCGTGACACGCGTTTTGATTTCGCTCGCGCGCCGCTGGATTTTTGTAAATTGATCTTCGGGCAAAAACTTTTTCGCAGCGGCATCGGCCAACTGCAAGGCGTGCAATCGTTGCGGTTCCGCCGTGAGTTCGCGCGGATTCAAGCCCAGATGCGCCAGCTTTTCGTCCTCTTCGTCGCTCAAATTAAATTGCAGACGTCGCCAACCCTTGTCGCCGAGCCGCACGTAACCGCCGCGCGCATTGAGCAATAATTTTAATTCTTCCTGCGTCAAGGTTGTGTCTGCCACGTCGAGCACCACGCGCAAGTCGAACCAATCCATGGTTGTTTCCGTCACGTCGAGCCGCACGCTCCCGGAGACGGGCGCATCCATCAGCGACGCCAATTCGCCTTCTAATTCCACTTTAACTTCGGGCGGAAGAGACCGGACCCAGTTGGAAAAATGTTCGGGAAATTTCTTCGTGACACGCAACGTCCACGCGTTTTGGTAGCCCTCCCATTTCGCGTCCAATCCAAGGAGAATCGAACGCGGATCGCGCATCGCGCCGCGATCAAAAAGCGTAATCACGCCACCGCGTTTATCTTCGGGCAGCTTGGCTGATTTAAGAGCAGACCAAAAACCATCCCAAGTTTCGAGCGCCTTGCCTTCCGCGGATTGCGCCTGCGCGCGGATAAGACAAATTTCGGTTTTGCTGCCGGGAAAACTTTCCTGAAGCGCGCAAAAAATCACGACACGCAACGGAACGGTGCGAACACGTTCGCGCAAACGCGGCGGCAATTCCACGTTGATCGAATGCAACAACGCCGCGCCATTCCGCGTTTCCAACGCGGGAGCAGGAATCAGATTTTCACGATTCGGCGCGAGGACTCCGCCTTCGACGGGCGGACCGAAAAACACGGCGTCGTGCGTCACAAAAAGCGCGGGACGCCCCTCGAGCACGCAAAGCAACGGAGGAATCCGCGAGCCGTCTGCTTGCGTGACGAGAAGCCGATAATCGTCGTGCTCGGTTTTCGCGACTTCGAGATTCCACCGCAAAACTTCAGACGGCCGCGCGAACGCTTTGCCATCGGGATTCACCAGCAACGCATTAAAAGCGGGCATCCGAAAGAGGCGGCTGAATTTTTCCGTCGCTACGGAATCGGTGTAATCCAAATTGGGAAAGCCGCCAAAATCGAGACGCGCTGCAAACGTTTCCCACAACCATCCGGCTTCGGCGGAAAGCTCCAGCGTTTTCTTTTTGATTTCCTCGCGAAGTTGTCGGCCTTGACCGGGTTTGATCGGATTGAAAGTTTCCTGCTCGGATTGACGCCATTCCAACACAGCGGTTTTATCGCCAAAACGCGCGCGCAATTCGCAGCGTTGCTCGACCGCGTTGGCGACGTTGGACGGAAAACGTTGTGCGTTATCCATCGTTTGCTTCCAACGGTCGATTTCACGATCGCGCCGCCACAGGCGCAACTCCTCTTGAATCGCGGCGACATCGCTGACGGGCAACATAAACTGAGGCAACACGCCGCCGTCTTCTAAAACCGCGTTTGCGATGTAGAGCCAGAAGTCGTGCTCATTTTTCGGAAACGATGGCCAGAGATGGAGCGGTTCCCAACTTTGGCCGCGCAACTTCAAACCCATTTGTTCGAAATCCCAGCGCGAGATTCTCCCGCCAAAAGAATAGCGCGTGTAGGTTTGTTTCACTTTGTTCAGAAACTGCTTTTCTCTGACGGTCAAAGCGCGTCCGTTTAATTTCTCCAAGATTTTTTCGAGACTGAGAGAGGGCGTAGCGCGAACGGTTTTCTTTTTTTTCGCGGGAGACAGTGGCGGGCTGATACTCAATTGCTGGACGCGCGCCGAACTGTTCTCGGCCAGAAGCGCCTTCATCATCGCGTAAATGTGTTTGCAGTCAGAGCCGATGGGGCAGGAACATTGGCCCTTCCATCCCGTGCGCGAATTAAACTCCAGTGAAACCCGATAGGATTCCGAACCTTGAACGCTGGCCATGAAACGATTGTCGTTCTCCATCTCAATCTGGCGGACGCGTCCCTGCTGAAAATATTTTGCGCCCCTGGCCTGCGTGTTTGGATGCATGGCGCGCAGAAAATCGCTTGCTTGTGACAAGCCAGGGAAATCAGCGGATACGTTCATTAAGTTCAACAGATTAGAATTGGATTAAACACGCCGCAAGCCGTCGATTTGGCGAACGCGTTTAATGGAAGGAGTGCGAGGGCACGGCGTCGCTTTTCCTGCACGGTTGCAATTTATGGTCGAGTGACCCGATAGAAACGCTGCGGCTGATTCGTTGCCTGCAAATCGGTAAATTGATATTGGCCGGGAGAAATTTCCGAGACGCTGCCGAGCGCGTTCCAATTGGTAAAGGACACGGCAAGATTCGTTGTGCCGACCACGCTGAAGCTCACGCCCGGCGCGTTGGTGAAAGCAAATTGAAATACGCCGTTCGCAAGCTTCTTCAAATCTTTAAAAACAATTCCTGCCACGTTGCCATCGGCGTTCGCTTGCCAAATGTCGTAATCCGCCTGGTTGACAATTCCATCGCCATTGCCGTCCGCCTCGGCTTGCGTCGTCGAACCGAGGGTGGATTGCCAGATGCTCAGGTCCGCCTGATTCACAGAACCGTCGCGATTGTAATCGCCGTCGCGCACGTTGAGCAAAGTGATGCTCATGTTGACGACGTTGGAACCTCCCACCGAGGCGAAACTATTGTAATCAAGCGCCGAGTAATTTCGCATCGGCCCTTGATCCCAGGGCGATTGAAAACCATACCGCGGCAGTGCGGCAATGGCATCGACCACCGTCATTCCGGAACCAAGAACGCGACCGAAAACAGTGAACCCACCGTTCTGCACATTCAGATTCGTCGAGTTATCGGCAAGGTTGAAAAACCATTCCCGCGTGGCGCTGTTGGGTTGCCCCCCTATTTTGGCGAACGCAATCGTGCCGCGGGTATTTGAGATCCCCGGTTCGTTGGTGACCGCCGGTCGCTGCGGCACTTCCGGAAAGTTTCGGGGTTCAACTTGCGAACTGCCGTTGAACGTATAACGACCCCCTTGGATGACAAAGCCTGACACGGATCGATGAATCAGGACGTTGGTGTAACCGCCGCTCGTCACGTAGCCGAGAAAATTGGAAACGCTGGCGGGAGTGGCTTGGTCGTAAAGGCGAACATCGACATTTCCCAGCACGGTGCTGAACCGAACGACGGCGGCCTGAGCCGTCCCGAGTGTCGATACCAAAACAATTATCAAAACGCGGAACGCCCACACGCGGTCGGAAGAATTCATTCCGCATTGGCTAACATTCTTCCAAAATGGGTTCAAGCCTCGACCATGAAAGAGATGTTGCCTGGGTGCGATTAAAAGTGGGTGAGATTGGGAAACCTTTGGAGTGCGACGGCACGACGTCGCTTTTCCTGCACGCTGGCACCTGCAAAGTCCTTTCGAACTAAGAGATGCTCGGCGCTTTCTCACCGTGCAGCCAAAGCGGTGACATGTCCCCGCAGTCCAAATAGCCAAGCCTCACCCACTTTTAATCACACCCATGTTGCCTGGAACAGTTTTGAATCTTCACAGATGAGAATAGATCGATATTTTAAAGCGATTGAATCCGGCGTCGCTCCAGCGAATCCAAAATTGAACCGAATGAAATAGTCAGCCAGATCAGCCAGCTTATTCTCGTCTTCAGCCTTGTTGTTTTCTCTGCTCAAGCGGAAACGAAACCGCCGAACATCATCATCATTCTCGCGGATGATTTGGGCTACGGCGATCTCGGCTCGTACGGAAATCCAAGCATTCGCACTCCGAATCTGGATCACATGGCGGCAGAAGGAATTCGCTTCACCGATTTTTACGCGGGCAATTGTTATTGCACACCCAGTCGCGCCGCGTTGTTGACGGGAAGATTGCCGATTCGCAGCGGCATGTCAGGCAGGCGGAAGAGCCATGTTTTGTATCCCAAACAACCCGGTGGATTGCCTGCGAGTGAAATCACAATCGCCGAAGCGCTGAAGACGAAAGGTTACGCGACGTTCGCAATCGGCAAATGGCATCTCGGCGATGGACCGGAACACACGCCGCTGAACCACGGCTTCGATGAATTTTTTGGCCATCCATTGTCGAACGACAGTCCACCCTTCAAGCCGGAGTTTCACAAAATCAATTCGATGAGCCAGAACCCTGATTCTCGTCATTTCGATGTCCCGCTCATGCGCGGCACGAATGTCATCGAACGTCCGGTGGATCAAACCACGCTCACGAAACGTTACACGGAGGAAGCGATTCGTTTTATGAAAGAGAACAAACAGAAACCGTTCTTCATCTATTTCGCACACACGTTTCCGCACGTGCCGTTGTTCGCGTCTGAGAAATTCAAAGGTAAAAGTGCGCGGTCGTTATGGCGATACGGTGGAGGAACTGGACTGGAGCGTCGGCGAAGTTTTGAAATGGTTGCGCAAAGAAAAGTTGGACGACAACACGTTTGTCTTTTTCACCAGCGACAACGGCCCCTGGCT
>JBBQAX010000185.1:0-8726 GCA_038316905.1 Verrucomicrobiota bacterium
GTCGGCGGGGCGCGGGGTTTTGTCGACCCCTCCCCCCGGTCGTTTTTTAATAAATTTTTTCTCTTTATTTTTTCCTTTTTTCCCTCTTGGGCCCGGGGGGGGGGGGGCTCTCCCACACCCCCCCGCTCCGATGTTTACTCCGTCCCCGCCGAGTATTGCTCCAAAACTTTTTTCGCGATGAGCAGGCCTGCTTCTTCGAGCTTTTGGCCCTGTTGACGATTTGTTCCTGAGGATTTCACGTCGTCGGGCTGCGCGGCGTCGTGGTCGCGGTAAACGGGATCGTGGCGGCCTTCGATGTTTAAATCGGAATCATAACCTGCACGCAAAAGTGCGTGGACGATTTCCGACCAGTTCGATTGCCCCATCCCAACGACCCGATGTTCCGCCACGCCGGGATGACAGATGCCGTAAAGTTCCAGCAGTTTGCGGTTGATGTAAGCGTCCTTCGCGTGGACGTGGAAAATGCGGGAGCCGAAGCGGCGGATGTTTTCAATCGGGTCGATAAATTGGCAGATCAAATGGCTCGCGTCCCATTCGATGCCGATGTTCTCAGATTTGATGGTGTTGAAAACGCGTTCCCAAATCGCGGGTTGGGCGAACATATTGTAACCATCGATGGGCAAATGCCACGAGCCTTGCGGACAATTTTCAAAGGCGATGCGCACGCCGTGATCCGCAGCGTATTGCGCCAATGGAAACCAGAAGGAAAAAAGTTGCGGCAGATAATTTTCGAACGGTTTGTAAACCGGATTGCCGCCGCGCTGGTTGATGGTGGTTTCGATGACAGCTCCGGGAAATCCGCAGACGTTTTTCACGCCGATGTGCGAGGCGACATCAATCGCACGTTTGAAAATCTCTCGCGCGGATTCGGTTTGTTTTGGATCGAGCGGGTTTTTGTAAAGCGCGCCGATGGCCGAGATGCGGATGTCGCGGGACTTGGCTTCGGCGGCGAATTGTTCAGCGGCAGGTTTCCAGTTTTGATGTAGTGGCGACATCGGGCTGTCCGCGAACCGCATGATTTCCACCGAGTGAAAGCCCAGGCGATGTGCCCATTCAAGCTGTGAAATTTCCGGTCCGCATAATACGCCTACTCGCATGGCGAGATTGAAACGTTCCCGGACGGAACTGTCGAGAGCCATTTTGCCTCAAAATGAGGCACGGGCCGAAGACGCCATAATCGCGACTATGGTAATTGGCGGCAATACGGGTAAAAGGATGAATCTTTTGATGCCTCTTTTGTTGACAGTTATTGAGACCCACCCCTTTCTCGGGAAGGGGTTCGGGACGTTTTTCTTGCTGAATAAAGTTCTCGTTGTTCTACAGTCCTTCTCAATGACGATTCAACTGGCAGTTCTTTGCGACGCCGCCACCGATTACAACGGCAAGCTGAACATTCTTGGCACGTTCGACACGATCTTTTCTCAGCAATTCCCTGCTTGCCATCCGCAATGTTCCGTGGCTCTGCGCATTTCCTTTTCGAAAATGGAGGAAGGAAATCACACCATGAAAATCAATTTTGTAGATGAGGACGGGCAATCGATTATGCCGAGTGTTGATATACCGGTGGAAGTCGTTTTGCCCGGTGATGCCACTTTCATTTCGCGCAATTTTGTCCTGAACATTCAACAATTGAAATTCGAGATCGCGGGCCTTTACGCCATCGAAATTGCGTTTGATGGTCAACACGAAGCAAGTATTCCGTTGGCTGTGAAAAAAATGTCTCAAGCTGAAGAAACGCCGGTTTAACTCATGTCATTCGCTAATTTTCCAGAGCAGGAACGCGTCGTCCAACTCTTGCAACGCAGTTTGGAGCGAGGACGTTTAGCGCACGCCTATTTGTTCTCTGGAAACAATCTGGACGAGCTTGAAGCGGTCGCGCGAACGCTTGCCAAAACGTTGAACTGCCAAAATCCACCACGCAAATCGGCGGACGGTTTGCCACTGGATTCCTGTGACCAATGCTCGAGCTGCAAACGAATCGAAAGCGGGAATCATCCCGATGTTTCCTGGCTGCGCGCGGAATCCAAATCGCGGATTATTGGAATCGATCAAGTGCGCGAGTTGTTGCAGACCGTTAATTTGAAGCCGACGGAAGCAGAATATAAAGTGGGGGTTTTAGTCGCGGTGGATCGACTCAAGACGGAAGCCGCGAACGCTTTTCTGAAAACGCTCGAAGAACCGCCTTCAAAATCAATTCTCATTTTGCTGACAACAGAACCACAGCGACTCTTGGACACGATTCTTTCCCGTTGTTTGCGACTTAATTTTGCAGGAGAAGCGGTGCGGCTAGGGGAGGTTGAAAGACAATTTGTCGTCAATTTCAGCAAAATTGCCTCTGACAAAACGCCAGGTTTATTGGGGCGTTACCGTTTGCTGGGCGCGTTGATGAAGAATTTAGGCGAACAAAAGGAAGCTGTTGAAAAAGATTTGACGGCGCGTTCACCTTTGGAGCGTTACGACGACATTGATCCGAAGTTGCGCGACAAATGGGAAGACGAACTTGCGGCTTCGGTGGAAGCGGAATATCGGCGTCGGCGCGGTGAAATATTACTGGCAGTGGAATGGTGGCTGCGCGATGTCTGGACGCAAACCTTGAATGCGGGCGCTGAGATGCTGACATTTCCTGATTTGAAATCCGCTGCGAACACCGTCGCAAAACGAATCTCTTCCACCGATGCTGTTGAAAACCTCGAAATCCTGGAGCAAACGCAACGCTTGCTCGGCTCAAATGTCCAGGAAGCCCTCGCCTTGGAGGTCGGCTTGCTAAAGCTCAAATTATAACTCGCTTGGCGATCATGGCTAAAAACCCGACTCGTCCAACTTCACAAATCCAAAACGGAATTTGGCATATTGTCTTCGCAAGTCTGATCGGTCTTTTTCTCGCGATCAGTTTCCTGAAATTTGGCAATCCCGTTATTTTCGAAGATAAATCAACGTCGCCGACGAACATCTGGGAGCTGATTTTCCAGCCGTGGCCATTTAATTGGGGTTACGCCTTCATCGCACTATTGGTTGCGGTGGGATTCGTCATCGCCAGATGGAAAGTTCCCTTCAGCCGAAGGACCGGGCTAGTGCTGCTACTCCCTTTGGTTTGGCTGATCTGGCAATTCATTTCTGCCACGCAAACCGTTGATGCCGCACTGACACGCTCGACGCTAAAGCATTTCACAGCGTGCGTAGTTTGTTTCTATCTCGGCTGGTTTAGTTTGGGCGAGGTTCGGAGTTTTCGATTCATGTTCTTAGGCATTCTGGTCGGCATGAGCTGCGTGATCATCTCGGGCTGGCAGCAACATTTTGGCGGGCTGGAACAGACCCGGCGCTTTTTCTATGAATTACCGGATTGGCGCGATTATCCGCCTGAATTCATCCAAAAAGTTTCCAGCAACCGCATTTATTCCACGCTTTTTTACCCGAACACACTCGCTGCGGCCATTTTGCTGATGCTGCCAATTTCGGTGGCCGGAATTTGGTCGTTTAGCTCTCGTTGGTCCTCAGCGGCTCGCAATGTGGTTCTTGCGTTGTTCACTGCCGGAGCAATGGGCTGCCTTTTTTGGTCCGGTTCAAAATCCGGTTGGTTACTGGCTTTGTTCCTGGTTCTGGTTGTTTTGCTTCACCTCCCATTTTCACCCAAATTGAAAAAGGGACTGGTTTTTGCCCTCTTATTGCTCGGATTGGGTGGTTTTGGGATCAAATACGCCAATTTCTTTCAGCGCGGAGCCACGAGCGTGGTAGCCCGATTTGATTATTGGAGCGCGGCGTTGAAGATCACACAACAGAACCCAATTCTTGGAACCGGGCCGGGCACTTTTTTTGTTCCTTACCAAAAAATCAAACGGCCGGAAGCGGAGATGGCGAGGCTTTGTCATAATGATTATCTACAGCAAGCCTCGGATTCTGGAATGGTTGGGTTTTTCAGCTTTTCCATCTTTATCTTCGGATCGCTGGTGATTTGCCGCCCCAGACGTGGCTTGGAACAACCAATTCTGTTTTCCATATGGCTGGGGTTGCTCGGGGTCTGTCTCCATTCGTTCGTTGAATTCAACTTGTATATTCCGGCCATTGCGTGGACAACGTTCCTTCTCCTCGGCTGGCTTTGGAGTCAACGCGTTAAGGAAGTATTCGACAAGAACCACGCGGCTTCGTAATTTCGCCGCCAAAGTATGAAAGTTTTATACCTGAACGGCCCGAATCTGAACCTGCTTGGGCAACGCGAGCCGGAGGTGTACGGACGCACCTCATTAGCAGATATCGAAGCAAACGTTCGTGAACGCGCGACCAAATTGAAGGTGGAAATTGACTTCCGCCAAACGAACCTTGAAGGCGAATTGGTCTGCTGGATTCAGCAGGCGCGGGGAACATTTGACGTCATTGTGCTAAACGCCGCTGCTTATACGCATACCAGCGTGGCTTTGCGTGACGCGATCAGTGCCGTGGGCATCCCGACAATCGAAATTCACCTTTCCAACGTTCATGCGCGCGAGGAATTCCGTCACAAATCGCTGATTGCACCCGTTTGCAAAGGGCAAATAACCGGCTTCGGCCCAAATTCTTATATTTTAGCTTTGGAAGCGGCGATTAGCGTTAAAGTGAACTGAAACCGTGTAAAAAAAGCATTTTTAGCTATAAATCAATCCGTTCAAGTAAATTAAAAATCAGCAATTTTACGCCTTGACGCTTAATTTTCACCAGCTTAGTGTCCCCACGAATTTGTGAGATCGTTAAAGCAGAGTCGTAGTTCGGCGGTGCTTTTTGCCAATGAGAGAACATCAAAAGTCGGAATTTAACCAGGAGGGAATGTGGATTTAAAAGACATCAAGGCGATTATTGATTTGATGAAGAAAAACTCCCTTTCCGAGTTTGAATTAGAGAAGCAGGATTTTAAAATAAAGCTCAAACGTGGAGGGAGTGGCGCTTTTGTGAACGCTCCGATCGAGGAAAGTGGTGGAATTACCTACGCCTTGCCAGCTCCAGCTAATGTCACGGGCATTTCTCAAGGTGCGGCTTCGAGTCCGGCCCCTGTGATTGGGATGGACATAAAATCCCCGATGATCGGAACTTTTTATCGAGCCCCGTCGCCGGAATCCGAGGAGTATGTGCAGATCGGAACCGAGGTCAATCCTGATACCGTCGTGTGTCTCATTGAAGCAATGAAAGTCATGAACGAAATCAAAGCTGAAGTGCGCGGCGTAATTACGCAGATTCTGATCGATAACGCTAAACCAGTCGAATTTGGCCAACCTTTATTCAAAATTAAGCCACTTTGAGCCGTTTTTAGCTGGAGTTCAAATTCTCGGAATCATCTTTCTAATCCATGTTCGAAAAAATTCTTGTTGCAAATCGGGGTGAAATTGCCGTTCGGATCATCCGCGCTTGCAAGGAACTGAATATACGAACCGTCGCGGTTTATTCAGAAATTGATGCCAATTCTATTCACGTGCAAATGGCGGACGAGGCGATTTGTATCGGCAAAGCGGCTAGTTCCGAAAGTTATCTTCGAATTGATCGAATTATCAGTGCGGCGGAAATCGCAGATGTGGATGCGATCCATCCCGGTTACGGGTTTCTCTCCGAAAACGCCCACTTCGCTGACGTTTGCGAAAGCTGCAACATCCGGTTCATCGGCCCGAGTTCTCGCGCCATGAACGCGTTGGAAGATAAAGCGGTCAGCCGCAATTTGGCGAAAAAAGCGGGCGTTCCGACTCCTCCAGGATCTGAAGGAACGGTCGATAACGAACAGGACGCTTTGGCCTGCGCTAAAAAAATCGGTTATCCGGTCATGATTAAAGCCGTCGCAGGTGGCGGCGGTCGCGGAATGCGCGTGGCGCACAATGACATTTCATTGATCAAGGGCTATCACACTGCCCGGAATGAGGCGGAAAAGTGCTTCGGCAATTCCGGCGTTTACATCGAGAAATTCATTGAAAACCCGCACCACATCGAATTTCAAATTCTTGCGGACACCCGCGGGAACGTCATTCACTTGGGCGAACGCGATTGTTCCATTCAACGCCGTAATCAAAAGGTCATCGAAGAAACTCCTTCACCGTTGATTGATAATAAATTCCCAAAACTCCGCAAAGAGATGGGTAAAGCGGCGGTAAAAATCGCGCAACTTGCTCATTACACGAACGCCGGAACCGTGGAATTTATCGTGGATGACAAAGGGAATTATTATTTTCTCGAAGTCAACAAGCGCATCCAGGTCGAGCATCCGATCACCGAAGAAGTCACGGGCATTGATCTGGTCAAACAGCAGATCATGATTGCGATGGGCGAACCGCTGCGCATGTCCCAGAGCGACGTTCAATTCAAAGGCCATTCCATCGAATGCCGCATCAATGCCGAAGATCCTTTTGATGATTTCCGACCGTCTCCGGGCCGCATCGAAATGTATTATGCGCCCGGTGGACGCGGCGTGCGTCTCGACAGCCATGCTTACGCCGGTTACACGATTCCACCAACTTACGATTCCATGATCGGCAAGCTCATCACGACCGGCAAAGATCGCCGCGATGCGATGGATAAAATGAGCCGCGCGCTTGGCGAATACATGATCACCGGCGTCAAAACGACAATTGCCTTCGAGCAAGCCATTTTGCAGGATCCAAATTTCCGTCGCGGCGTTTACTCCACGAATTTCATCGAACAACTTCTGAGCGGTGCGCGGCGGGAGTTGATTGAAGACAAGGCATGAAGTTGCTGCCGGTTTGGGATGAATGTTTTTGAAATTCTCGACTTCGAATCCCGTTCACGAAATCTCTCATTCCTCGTGATTGGCGGCCATGCCGTCGGCGCTCACGGCTATTCTCGTTTTACTGCGGATTTGGATTTGCTTGTTCGAAAACACGATCGCGCTGAATGGATGAGAGCATTGGAGGAAAATGGCTTCTCTCTTTTTCACGACGGAGAAAATTTTCTGCAATTTTCGCCTCCGCAGAATTGTCTTTGGCCGATCGATCTGATGCTGGTCAACGACACGACTTTCGACGAAATGGAACAACAGTCGAAGAAAATTCAAATCAGCGATACTTCCCTGCGCATTCCATCGCTTGATCATCTGTTCGCCTTGAAACTTCACGCGTTGCAATTTGCATCCGAGCGGCGCGGCCATAAAGATTTTTTGGATCTGATGAGTTTACTTGAAGCCAACGCCGTGGATGTTCGCGGTGACAAATTCCGCTCCTTGTGCGAAAAATACGGGAGCATAAAAATCTATGAGCAATTTCTCAGAAAATAACATTCAGAAAACTCTGGCCACCTATCGTCCGCAAACGCCGGAATTGGAATTGCCCATTGAGGCAGACTTTGCTTCCATCCCGCCACGATTGACGCCCAACGAAATGCATCAGTGGTGCGAAGAAACAATTTCCCTCGGTGCCAATAAAAAAAGGAACGGGAATCCAGAAAATCATGTTGAGTTCGTTTTACGCAAATGACTTTGAATCCGAATTTTTGTCGAGGCGTTTTACTAGCGTTTGCTGCACCAATTTCATCGAACAACTTCTCAGCGGTGCGCGGCGGGAGTTGATTGAAGAAAAGGCGTAAGACAGACAAACCCACACGGAATTGATTGATGCAGGTATGATTAATTCTAGTCGTGCTTGTTTTTGCAAATGGACTCCTGGGGAAGAGGCGTTAATTCATGCTGTCCTCAACGAACTGAATGAAAAAACACAAACGACAATGCGCGCTCAATTATCCCAGGCGAACAAGATTCAGCGTATTCTTGGTTGGTCGGAGATTGATCTTTATATGATGAAAAATGGAAAGGTTTGCCGAGACGGCCTTCCAAAATTGTTTGATGATCGCGAGTTTGTTTTATCCAAAGTAATTACAAAGTTAGGCGCAGATAAAATTAACACTTCAGTTTCATGCGTGAACGGCTTTCTTTTTTCTTTTGAAAGCAATCGTCCAATTCGACCAATAGCGTTTAGAAACGATTTTAAAATTGAGGTTCTTGAAATAGACAGACGCTTTGCCTGACGCTCAGACTTAACGACCGATTGCCGCCTCTACACTTTCGTCGATACCGCTTACCTGAACAGGCGGGATGTCGCTTTCGTCGCGCAACAACTTTGCTATGATGGTTCAGATTTAACTCGTGCAAAACCTTTCACTCTGAAACTAGACAAGACGAAAACACGGGTCTAGCGTGACACCCGATAAACGCATCTTTATGAAAACCACATCCGGCACTAAAACCTCTGGACATTCTCTATTCGGCATCGCGGCCTTGTTGGTTGTCTTCGGCATCGTGTTCAGTTTAGCGGGAATGGCGTTAATGGGCGGAGTCTTCGTTGGCGTGGGAGTTCTTCTGGCAGTTATCGCCGCTTTTCGGATGGGACACCTGACAATCTGGTAAATCAAAGCGCATCATTTCAGCCGTGAACCATTGAAATGAAGCAGATCTCTAACTGTCGCCTCTATACTTTCGTCGATACCGCATACTTGAACGGGCGCGATGTGGCTTTCGTCGCGCAACAACTTTGCGATGGCGGTTCGGACATCATTCAACTTCGCGCCAAGAATTCTTCGCCTGACGAAATCCGGCGCATGGCGGAAATCATTTTGCCCATCACCCAGCGCGCCGAAATTCCGCTCGTCATCAACGACCATTTGCAAATCGCGCAGGAAATCGGCGCGGAGTTTTGCCATCTCGGTCAGGAAGATTTTTTCGACGCCGGTTATACGCACGTTTCCCAACTCAAGTTCGGAGTTCCGCCTTC
>JBBQAX010000186.1:0-8678 GCA_038316905.1 Verrucomicrobiota bacterium
CGTCTGTTGTTCAATACGAATTACATTCAGCTCGATTCGTCCGATCGCATGGCCCAGGCCTCAAACAGTTCGTTTGACGCAGCCACGTTTGAAATCTGGGGCGCGCTTTTACACGGGGGAACACTGGTCGGTTTCAGCAAAGAAACGATTCTTTCACCCACTGACTTCGCCGCGCAACTCGCCGAACAAAAGATCACCGCGCTTTTTTTAACCACGGCTTTGTTCAACCAGATCGCCTCGGATGCACCACGCGCCTTCGGTTCCGTCAAAAATGTTTTGTTTGGCGGCGAGGCGGTCGATCCAAAATCGGTTGCAAGAATTCTTGCGACTGCTCCGCCCAAGCGATTGCTTCACGTCTATGGCCCGACGGAATGCACTACTTTTGCCTCATGGTTTGAGGTTAAGAATGTCGCCAAAAACGCTACAACCATTCCCATCGGCAAGCCGCTTTCCAATACGCAATTTCTTGTCCTCGATCAAACTCTTCAACTCGTCCCGATCGGCGTTCCCGGAGAATTGCATCTGGGTGGAGATGGCCTCGCCCGCGGTTATTTGAATCGCCCCGAGCTGACTGCCGCAAAATTCATCCCAAATCCGTTTGCGCGGGATTCGTTGCTCTACAAAACCGGCGACCTCGTTCGCTATTTGCCGGATGGAAATATCGAGTTTGTCGGGCGGATTGATCATCAGGTGAAGATTCGCGGATTCCGCATTGAGTTGCCGGAGATTGAAACCGTTTTGCGGCAACATCCTGGAGTGAAGGACGCACTGGTTTTAGTCAGGGGAGAAAATGCGGACAAGCAATTGATCGGATATTTGGTCGGAGAGAAGAACTCTGCGCCAGACCTTTCCGAGTTGCGGCAATTCTTGAAGCAGAAGTTGCCGGATTACATGGTGCCTTCCGTTTTCATTCCGCTGGAATATTTCCCGCTGAATCCGAATGGCAAAGTGGATCGACGCGCCCTGCCCGCTCCGGAATCGGTTACCCATTCCGCCGAATCACGCGCCACACCGCTGACGACACTGGAAACACAACTCAAAGAAATCTGGGAACGCGTCATAGGCCGGAACCCGATTGATGTCCGCGACAATTTTTTTGATCTGGGCGGGCATTCATTGCTGGCGGTTCGTCTGTTTGCGCAAATAGAGAAAGCCTTGGGAAAAAAGCTTCCGCTCGCCCTGCTCTTTCAATCGCCCACCATCGAACAATTGGCGAACGCGATTGCGGCCGGCGCCCCACCCAAATCAGATCCCTGTCTGATTGATATTCAACCGAATGGATTTCGCGCACCAATATTCTGGTTGCATACGCTCGGCGGTGGTGGCGGCGGCGGCGTGTTGCGTTATCAAAAACTTGCTCAACTTCTGGGGCCCGAACAGCCGTCGTATGGATTGGTCGCGCCGCCTGAACCCTTCACGCGCATTGAAACCATGGCGGCACACTACATCAAAACCATGCGAGCGATCCAGCCCGTTGGACCGTATCATCTTGGCGGATATTGTTTCGGCGGCGTGGTGGCGTTTGAAATGGCGCAGCAACTTCAATCGCTCGGAGATGCAGTGGCGATGCTCGCGCTACTGGACAGTTTCCCGCCTAATGTCGTCGTCGAACGAAATCATTCCCGCAAAGGTTGGAACGGCTTCGCCACCTTGCCGCAGAAGCTACAAAGGTTTTTCAAACAAGATCGAAAACAGATTCGGATATCGCTGCAGCGGAAGGCAAAAAAGTTCCGAGGCAAACTTCGCGCCAGGTTGGATGGCTCCGCCCCTGCAAAAACCAATCAAACGGCGCTCGAAGATGTGATCGACATGGCCAACTACCCGGCAGATTACAAACGCTACGCGGAGGTTCATTGGAACGCGCTGAATCATTACAGGCCCCAATTTTTTCAGGGAAAAATCACTTTGCTCGAGACCACGAATTCGCCGATGAGCGGAAGTCCGGGAGCAATTTGGAAAACATTGGCGCGCGATCTCGAAATTAAACGCATCCTCGCAACCCACGAAACCATGCTGGAAGAACCGCATGTCCAGATTGTCGCCGCTGAACTGAACGAATGTTTGGCCCGATGTCGCAACCATGAAGCAAAAGTATGCGCAGCCTGATTGCTAAATCTCTCCCGCAACATTTCAACTGGAGTTTCCCCCCGAAAGATTGGGCTTTATCGGAGGATGAAGTCCACGTTTGGGTTGCCGATCTGAATCAGCCGGACGCCGAATACAAACGATTCTCGGAGACGCTATCGTCGGATGAACAGGAACGCGCGGCGCGTTTTAAGTTCAGGCAGGACCGGATGAACTTCATCACTGCTCGCGGTTTACTCCGGAAAATATTGAGTGGTTACGCGAATACTCCCGCGAACAATTTGCAGTTTTCCTATGGGCAAAATGGAAAACCGCGTCTTGCTTTCTCGGCCAATCAAACGCTGAACTTCAACTTGTCGCATAGTGGCGGCCTGGCGCTTTATGCCATCAGCGCGAGTCGTGAACTGGGAATTGATCTGGAGCGGATTTCAAACTTCTCCGATATGGACGATGTCGCCACGCGCTGCTTTTTGCCCGAAGAACAGAGCGCATTGCAATTTCTCCAACCGCAACAGAAAGCTGAGAATTTTTTCCGATATTGGACACGCAAGGAAGCGCAGTTGAAATGCAGCGGACAGGGATTTTCTTCTGAACCCGAAAACGAACCCCGTTTCGCAGGAACCCTTTTGGAACTTGATCCCAAGGAAGGTTACATCGCCGCGCTGGCAGTTTGCGGAAAACCCTTTCAATTGAAAACGTGGCAATGGCAAGGAGAGGAAATTTCTGAGAGAATCGCAAGCCTGTGATGTTTGCGATGACAACAACTGAGGGATGGCAGCCGGGAATCGGCGATCCCACTTTCAAGGGTTGGTTCACGGTGTTTGCTTACCTGGCAACTTCGGTCCTTTGCTGGAAATCCGCCCGAGTCGCGCTGCCACGTTGGAAACAAACGGGAAACACCGGCCCGGTTCTCTTTTGGATTCTGTTCTCCGCTCTGTTGCTGCTGCTCGGAATCAATAAACAACTCGATCTACAAACGTGGTTCACGAGTTTCGGCCGTGACGTCGCGAGGGAACAAGGCTGGTACGAACAACGCCACCCTGTGCAGATCATTTTCATCGTGTTGTTGACGTTGGGCGGATTGGCCGTGCTGGGATTATTTATCCGGCTGACGCGGGGCGCGATCCGCGAATGCCGCGTGGCGTTGCTGGGAGGAATCTTTTTGATCTCGTTCGTCGTGATGCGAGCGGCTTCTTTCCATCACGTGGATAACCTTTTGGTAATGCGTTTGGCCGGTGTGAAGATGAATTGGCTTTTCGAGCTCGGAGGAATTTTCTGCATCGCATGGGGTGCGATCAGATATATCCGCCAACCAGCGCGCAACGTTACGTTCTCATCTGCTGGAAAAAGCGCGCAACGCGTTTAGGTTCACGGCCTTTCTGGTTCTACTGAATCAAAAGACAACGCGGGTGCGATTAAAAGTGGGTGAGATTGGAAAATCTTTGGAGTGCGACGGCAGGACGTCGCTTTTCCTGCACGCTGGCAACCGCAAAATCGTTTCGAAATGAAAGACGCTCTGCGCTTTTCACCGTGCAGCCAAAGCGGGGACATGTCCCCGCAGTCCAAATGGCCAGGCCTCACTCAGATCGCGGCTGTGTCGTCCGCGACCAGCCGCAGTGCGAGAGCGGTGAGAGAGCGGTGATGCGTTTGAAGTGTGCTGCTTTGGCAACGCGCTGCGGCTGGTTCTCCGCGAACCCAGCCGCGGTCCGTCGGATCAAATTCCAAAATTCTCACCCACTTTTAATCACTTCCAAACAACGCTTCATTCATTAAGGGCGCTTGCCAACACGGGTTGATAATTTTACCTTCGCCCGCTCTATGGAAAAAGTTGTTATCATTGGAACCGGTTGCGCCGGACTTACCGCCGCGATTTACGCAGCACGCTCGAATCTTTCCCCGCTCGTTTTGACCGGCACCATGCCCGGCGGATTGCTCACGACGACCAGCATCGTGGAAAATTATCCGGGCTTTCCCGATGGCATTGACGGCTACGAATTGATGGTGCGCATGCAACAACAAGCTGAGAAATTCGGCGCGCGCATCAAGGTTTTGCAGACCGTGGAATCCGTTGATCTTTCGGCTAAACCCTTTTCGCTGGTTGTCGATGGCGAGAAAGTGGAAACACAAACCATTATCATCGCGACCGGCGCGGGCCATCGCCATATCGGGCTGGAGAGCGAACATTTGCTGGAGAAAAAAGGGGTCACCTATTGCGCAACCTGCGATGGCGCGTGGCCGATGTTCCGCAATCAACCGCTCGTCGTGGTCGGCGGCGGCGATTCGGCGTGCGAAGAAGCGACTTACCTGACGCGCTTCGCTTCCGAAGTCTATTTGGTACATCGACGCGACACGTTGCGCGCATCGAAAATCATGGCGGATCGCACCTTGAGCCATCCGAAAATTAAACCGATCTGGGATACGTCCGTGACCGAAATCCTCGATGTGACGCAGGATAAAGTGACCGGCGTTCGCTTGAAGAACTTAAAGACGAACGAGGAGAGAATTCTTTCGTGCGCGGGCGTGTTCATCGCGATTGGTCATGTCCCTAACACACAAATTTTCAAAGGATTGATCGATATGGATGAGAACGGCTACGTCATTCCAAAACGCGGGACGGAAACCAATGTGCCGGGAGTGTTCGTGGCTGGCGATTGCTCGGATCACGTCTATCGTCAGGCAATCACGGCCGCCGGACTCGGTTGCGCCGCGGCGATTGATGCGGAACGCTATTTGGCTGGATTGAATCAGTGAGGATGAAACAGAACTTAAACCGTGGTGGTAAAATTCTGTTCGTCCTGTGAATTTCTTTCTAAATGAACCTCCAAATCTCGCCGACTGAACTCGCAGAAAAATTGCGCTCAGCCAATCCCCCGCATCTCCTGGACGTTCGTGAGCAGGAGGAACATGACCTCGTCGCATTGGCGAATTCCACCTTGATTCCGCTGGGCGAAATTGGTTCACGCGCAGAGGAACTCGAAGATTGGCGCGACGAAGAAATCGTTGTCTATTGTCACCATGGAATCCGCAGCATGAACGCCATCGCGCAGCTTCGACATTTTGGTTTCACAAAGCTGCAAAATCTCGCGGGCGGAATTGATCGGTGGAGCAGCGACGTTGATCCAAATCTGCGCCGTTACTGAAGTGCCTCTGCTACGTGTTGCAAAAACTTGGGCTTAAATGAGGTTGAGATCATGTGGAATCAGAACGTGTGCATTTTGGTCGCGGAGGATGCCAGAGATCAGTTTGAAAAAGGTAGGAATTCGCAATCCGATCCAGATTGTTGACGATGGTTCCGAAGCGCTCGCCTATCTGGGCGGAGATGAAAAACACCACGATCGCACGGCGTTTCCGCTCCCTGTGTCGTGATCACCGATTTGAAGATTTGTGAAGGTATGAAAATACGAAAAGCAAACGAACGAGGCCATGCCGAACACGGCTGGCTGGACAGTTATCACACCTTTAGTTTCGCAGACTACTACGATCCACAATGGATGGGATTCCGCAGCTTGCGCGTCATCAATGACGATGTCGTAATGCCCGGACAAGGCTTCGGAACGCACTCGCATCGCGACCTGGAGATCATCACCTACATCCTGACCGGTGAGCTGGAACATAAGGATTCCATGGGCAACGGTCGCGTGATTCGACCCGGAGACGTGCAATACATGGCAGCAGGAGCCGGCGTGAAACATAGTGAGTTTAATCCTTCAAAAGATGAAGCCGTGCATCTGTTGCAAATCTGGATTCAGCCTGACCAAATCGGCGTTGCGCCGCGCTACGAGGAGAAGTCGTTGCGAGATGCCCCCACGGGGAAACTGCACCTCGTCACCAGCAAAACGGGGCGCGATGGTTCCATCGCGATTCATCAGGACGCTGATCTCTGGCTGGGCAAATTCGATCCAGGACAAAAGATCACGCATTCGATCGTGAGCAAACGCCATGCGTGGTTGCATGTAGCGGAAGGGGAGATCTTGCTCAATGGAAAGACGCTCAATGGCGGCGATGCTGCGGTCATCGATGAAGAAGGTTTGCTCGAACTGAGCGCCACCAAATCAGCCCAGGTTCTTTTGTTCGATCTCAATTAAGGGGCGACAACATGCCGTTTGGAGGTTCTTCAATTCTGGCTTACGTTCCGGTTCTGTTTCGGCAAACGACCACAGCACGCTACACACGCGAAAGCCCGCGAGTGCGAACTCGCACGAGCAAATCATTCAACGCCGCGCGCGTCTCGTCGCTCGGCAATTCAGGCAATTGACTGGCCTCGTGCGCGACCTGCAATTCGCCGCGCAACCGTTCGTGTTCGGATTCGTGGAAAGCGATGTCCGCGTCGTCCAGCGTGGACTTTTCAGGGCCAGCCAGCTTCCGAACTACGAGATCGTCGATGTAGGGCAAACGAAATTCCTCGTTCAATTTCACCAGGTTCGCCTCTACTTCGCCCGTGCGCATCAAATGAATTCCCGTGAGCAACACACGATAAACGTAAAGCAACGGCTTCACGCGACGCGGCGATTCTTTCAGAAATAATTTCCACTGCGTCTCGGCAAACCCGAAGTAATGATGCGAGTGATGTTTCGTAATCACGCCCGTCTGGTTCCCCTCTCCGCCTCGACCGTGGAGAGGGTTGGGTGAGGTGTTCGATCCGACGCTACCCTCGCCCATCGGATGGGAGAGGGGCTGGGGGTGAGGGCGAGCGCGACAAATCTCTTTCAACTCCGCGTGTTCCGGTGTGGTGTGGACGATGAGCGGCGAAAAAAGTTGTTCGAGCACGTAACCGTTTTTCTTGAGCAACAGACCGAAAAACTTCCGCACATCATGGCTCACGATGTCCGTTTCCAACGGCCCGTTTCCTTCTCCGTTTTGGGGAGAAGGTGGCCGTAGGCCGGATGAGGTGTCGGGTGGCACAATCATTTCTTGCTCAAGCGTTTCGTCGTGAACTTCGAGGCCAATGATTTTTTCGAGCGGCAACACATGCGCGCCGCGCAAATCAAAATCTGAATCCGGCGACGGAAACCCGTAAAGATGCGCGCCACTTATTGTGGCGAACAACAGCGGATACGGCTGCGCCGCGACGATGCGATGAAGGCGTGGGTCAATGATCATGCTAAGCCTCGCGCCCTGATTGTCCGGGTCCAGTCGTCAAAATCATTAGCGCCTGCAGCACCGACGTCCAAATTCAGTTTAATACCCAGCAGGTCAGGCCGAGAAGCCAGTTCCTCCGGTCGAACGTTCTGTAATCTGCCCACTGCGATCCAATAACGCCCTTCGTCGAGTTCGTAAGGTTTCCAAGTAAGTTTTCGACCGGTTGACTCAGGCGCGTGACCATCCCGCAATACTCGGGCGACAATTCGAGGTGGAGGAATCAGTCCGCAGGTCGGAATTATTCCAGCTTCAAGCATCCTGACCGCCAGTCGACCAGCCTCTTCTTCGTCTCTGGCTCGCTTGTCCGAGCGAATTTTCCCATCACGCCATTCGGAATCCTTAAACTCATATTTTGCTGCCAGTTTTGGAAAGCGTGATGACATTTCCCATTCGATAAAAGGAATTCCTGCGGGCTCTTTGGGATGGGTTTTGTTTTTTGGTGAACCAGCCGGGCGGCATTCAGGGCAATCGCACTCAGGCTCTTCGCCACCGAGTTCCTTGTAAATCTTACTGCTCACGTATTGATAACCTTCATACTGCGCCCAGTCTGGATTAATATCAAATTGGCCGAGAGAATCCGCATCGGCCAAAGCGGTTTCAAACGGCTTGCGGCCCAAAGAAATTAGCGTGAAACGAAAATCCATGAAACTGTCATCACCGCACCCGTTGCATATAACGAACGCTGCTCCCCAAACATTCCAAGTGTAAGCGCGAAAGAAACAATCGCCAAAGTGGTCGTCGAAAGACTTTAGCTCGTCCAGTTGAAGTTGCCGCAATTCCTTGGCCAACAGAGTGCATTTCACTTCCATGTCATCAGGCGATGCGGCGTGAACCCGCTCAACGATTGCCCAAAATTGTTCAACGTTCATATCACCATTTCCTTTCGTGCTTTGATAAGAAAACAATTCGTTGCTTCGTCGTCGGGGCGTTCGGGCAGTTTGGTTTCGGTCAGAGCGTGTTCGAAATCGCGATGGAGTTCTTTGCGCCAGACGTTCACTTCGGCCCAAGACCGTTCGCCACATTGTATCTTCATTCTGATTTCTTCCCTTCAACCCGGTATGACGGAGGTTGTTCACGCAGACGGCCTTCTTCCGGTGTGGACGTCGTCGGGCGAATGGCAAGTGCGCGTTCGCGCAAGGAATCCAGCATGGCCAGCTTTTCCTCAATCGGCAGGGCGGCGAGGCGTTGTCGGAATGCTCGTTTGCTTTGCCGGATTTTGGCGAGATCGAATGTCATTTTGGGTCTGAGAGAAATTGTTTTTCAAAATGTTGCCACGCTTCCATCAATCCATGCCGGGAATTGATGGCTTGAAACCGCGCGAGATCGAGCGCGCCTGTTTCAACAAATTGGAGCAGTCGAGCTTTGTCCTTAGCGCGACCTGTCTGGAGGGCAATCGCGGCCAGATGTTCAGCGGTGAACACGCGCGCAGGTGTGTTGGCGACATCTTTTTCAAC
>JBBQAX010000187.1:0-8573 GCA_038316905.1 Verrucomicrobiota bacterium
TAACTCGTCACGACCAAATCCGATTCCGCAATTTTGTCAAAAAGCGGACGCCGATCCGCGCCATGTAACGCAAGAACTTTTAGTTCCGGCGTGAATTTTCCAACTTCCGCCACCCAATTGAAAACGAGACTCGTCGGACAAACCACCAGCGTAGGCAAAGTGCGTTTGGGAATTGTTTTGAGAAACGTCAGCGCCTGAAGCGTTTTGCCCAAACCCATTTCATCCGCCAGGATTCCGCCGAAACCGTTGGCACGAAGAAAATGCATCCACGCCACGCCATGCTTTTGATACGGGCGCAACACGGATTCTAAATCACCGAGCGGCGGGCATTCGAGCTTCGCTTCGCCACTTTGCTGCTTCGCGCGTTGTGTCCAATCGGTGGGTGCCTGGATTTGCCAGCCGTTTTTTTCACGCAACGTTGCTTCGAGAAAACCGGCTTGCGCATTGTTCAGCCGATAACCTTGCGCGTGTTGTGTCGGCGCAGCGTCCAGCAATACCTCCTGCAATTCCTCCACTGCGCCGGTGTCGATCACTGCAAATTTTCCATTCTTCAATCGCGTGTGACTTTGGCCGGAAAGAACGAGTCGCTGAATCTCCGTGGGAGAAAACCGTTCGCCACTGTTCGAGGAAAAGGAAACATTGAGATCAAACCATTGCACGCCCGAGGACGTGACTTCAAACTTCGGCTCGACCCATTCCAGATTTTTCTGCGTGCTGATGCGCAACCGTTCTTCGAGTGTGACGCTCCATTCTTTTTGCAAACGCGGATATTCGCGCGCGAAAAAATTCAAGACCAGATTCTGTCCGAGCAATTGCAAACGACCTTGCCCGTCAGGCGCAGAAAACCCGGAGCGCAATAATCGACCCAAAGCATTTTGTTCTGCCGCGAGATCGCGCGTGGAATAGCGCGTGTGATTTTTGGGGTCGGGCAACCAAAGCGTTTCGTCTTTGGAAGTGACACCGACGGTCATGATGCGATTTCCGTAAGCGCATTGCAGTTGCGCCTGCAATTGGGCAATTCCGCCGGCGAGATTCAAAAGAAAAATCGGTTTCTGCGGCGCGAGCGAAAAATCTTCAATCGAGAAATTGGATTCGATGTCGCAACTGTGTTGCAGCGCGGCCCATTCCTGACTTAGAAATTGCGGAACCCGTTCGCGTGGAAGTTGAATGCGCTGGGATTCCGGCAGCCCAAATCGCGGCGCGTTTTGGCCTGCGGAAAGAATACTGACCGCGCATTTGGGCAGCGGTTGAATAACGCCATCGCGGAAAATCCACGTTCCCGTCGAGGGCGCAGAAATTATTTTTCCGGTAAAATTGTTTTCGCTGTGCGAGAGAGAGATTTCACCAGCCGCTTCCAGAGTGAACTTCAATTTCAAGCGCAACGGTTCGCGAAGAACGTGGAGCGATTGCGATTTCCCAATGGTGAGACGCGGATGTTCAACCAGGACAGGAAGCAGATCGGCCAACGCGGAAGCATCGAGCATCATCATGGCAGGAATCTCGGTCGGCGTAATTTTCTCGAGTGCATCCAGCAATTGGGAATCAATGTGGGACAATTGAAATGGAACCGACTTCGGCAAAGAACTCAGTGGCGTTTGACCGCTTCTCCATTTTCCTTCAAAGCAGAGCATGACTTTTCCCTTCTCCAATGCTGGAGCCAGGTTCGGCGGAAAAATGACGAACAACTCGAGCGGTTCACCCGAATCTGAATTACCAGCACGTTGGAGTCGTTGACTCGGTTTGGTGGGGGCGACTGGTTTTGTCGCAGCAAGTTGGGCTGGCGTTGAAGCTGCTTGAGGTTGGTCGCGCTTGATGTGGTGCAAACCGACCGCAACCGAGTGCGCGCAAATCGTTCCCCATTCCCGCGATTGGCGACAGTGGCAAACATTCTCGATGTCCACCGTGCTCTTGATGACAAGTCCGGCGCGATAAGAAGTGGAGCCTTCCTGGACCACGCCGCGCAGGACTGGCGGAGTCCAATTGGAACTCAGCACGGCGCCGGATTGCAACACGGCGCGCGCCTGTTTCATCGCTTCCCATCCGGCGATTTGCGCCAGGAAATTTTCGGTGAGTTCCATCGGAACAAGATTTAACGCAAAGGCGCGGAGACGCAAAGGCGCGAAACGGGAAACGAAAAAATTTTCAGAAAATCACCCGGTGCAGCCGATGAAAATTTCCATGAATCAACCACCAAAAACTTTGAGCCTTCGCGCCTCCGCGTCTCTGCGTTAAAATCCCTGAACTTTTCGTTTTTCATTTTCGGTGTAACTTTAACACAGTTGCCGTGACCAGAACCTTTGTATATGTTCCGCCCTCTTTTTTAGAATCATGAACGAAACCGGGAAACAAATTAATAGTGACCTCGCCGAGAATGCCTCCACGCCCACGGCTGAGAGTGGTCCGATGGCTGAAGCGAACTTGACGCCTGACCAAATCGCCGAGTTGCTGACTCGCGCGGAAAAGGCGGATGAACATTGGGACAGGCTTCTGCGGCAAACGGCTGACTTCGATAACTACAAAAAACGCGCTGCTCGCGAGAAGCAGGATGCCACCAAATACGCGAATGAATCGCTGCTGCAAAAATTGATTCCAGTGGTCGATAATTTTGAAGCGGCGCTGGCTGCGGCAAGCGCGCCGAATGCGTCGGCGGATTCTCTGCAAACCGGCGTGAACATGATTTACACGCAATTGAAAACGGCTTTGGCTGACGCTGGTTTGGAGGAGATCGATGCCGCCCAACAAGCTTTTGATCCAAACTTTCATGAAGCCGTTTCGCAACAGGAAACAGCAGAGGTTCCTGAAGGAAACGTGGTTCAGCAGTTGCGTAAAGGTTATAAATTACGCGACCGCCTCATCCGGCCCGCCACGGTGATCGTCGCAAAAAAGCCTGCCGGAAAATAATATGGCTAAACGCGATTATTACGAGGTGCTCGGCGTCGAGCGCAGTGCCGAAGCTGACGAAATTAAGAAAGCCTACCGAAAGCTGGCGCTGAAGTTTCACCCCGACAAAAATCCGGGCGATAAAACTGCGGAAGATAATTTCAAGGAACTTGGCGAGGCATACGAAGCGCTCAGTGATCCTCAAACCCGCGCCGCTTACGATCAATATGGCCACGCTGCCTTTGATCCGCGCCGACGCGGCTTCGGTCATGGCGGAGGTTTCCATGATCCAGCGGACATTTTCCGCGAAGTCTTCGGCGGAAGCGGCGGCGGCGGGAGTATTTTCGAAAATTTATTCGGCGGCGAACGTCGCGATCCCAACGGACCACAGCGCGGAGGAGACTTGCGTTACGACATGGAGATCAGTTTCGTCGAAGCGGCGCTTGGCTGTGAAAAGGAAATTTCCGTTACCAAGCCTGATGCGTGCGATGCCTGCGAAAACACTGGCGCAGAAAAAGGTTCAACCACGAAAACGTGCGCGACTTGTGGTGGACGCGGACAGGTGATTAGTGCGCGCGGAATTTTCAGCATCGCCCAGACGTGTCCGCGCTGCGAAGGACGCGGCAAGATCGTGGATAAGCCGTGTAAAATCTGTCACGGCAGTGGTCGTCGCGAGCGGACTTCCAAAATTAAGCTAAAAATTCCGGCGGGCGTAGATACCGGTTCACGGCTGCGTTCTTCGGGAAATGGCGAGGCGGGAGCGCGCGGTGGTCCAGCAGGAGATCTGTATGTCGTGCTGCACATCAAGGCACATGAAATTTTCGAACGTGAAGGCGATGATTTGGTTTGTGAAGTGCCGATCAGCTTCGTGCAAGCCGCGCTTGGCGCTGAGGTCGATGTCCCCACTTTAACCGGAACCGCTCAAATCAAAATTCCGCCCGGCACCCAACCTTCGACGACTTTTCGCATGAAGGGAAAAGGAATCAAAAACGTGCAAGGTTACGGCGTGGGCGATCTGCATGTGCGCGTCACCGTTGAAGTACCGACGCATTTGAACAGCGCGCAACGAGCGAAGATCCAGGAGTTTGCTGAGCTTTGTGATTCGAATGTGAACCCGATCAGCAAAGGATTCTTCGAAAAAGCGAAAAACTTGTTTCGCTAATGGATGGGGACCGCGCCCGCCCCGGGCGCAGTGGGTTGCGCCCTCGCGACCCACTTTTCACGTCTGAGAATCTCTGAAACTTTTGGCGTATCTGACGCGTTCGGATTCGGCGCGAGGGCGCGCCGAATAATAGCCGGGGCGGCTGTGCTCCCCTACTTGCCGCTTGTATTTCCGCGCTTGCGCGTTGCGCGAGTTCTTCGTTAGTTCAATCCATGCACAGGTTTTATTTGCCGGCTACTGAAGCTCGCGGGGCCACTCTGACGCTCACGGATCGCGAAGCGCATCATGCAGCGCAGGTTTTGCGAGTGCGCGTGGGCGAAAAGGTGGTCGTGCTGGACGGCGTCGGGCACGAGTTCTTTTGCGACGTTGCTTCCGTTTCCAAAAAGAATGTGGCGCTGACGATTTGCGAAAAGAAATTCACACCGCCACTCCTCTTCCAGATCACATTGCTCCAGGCCATTCCCAAGGGGAAAATCATTGAATCAATTATTCAGAAAGCAACCGAGCTGGGTGTGGCACGGATTGTTCCCATTCTGGCGGAACGCGTGACGATGCAACTCAACGAAGAAAGTTCCGCTGACAAACTCGACAAGTGGCGGCTCACGACGATTGAAGCCATTAAACAATGCGGCCAGCCGTGGTTGCCGCAGGTGGATGCGCCGATCACAATCAAAGATTTTCTCGCGCGTGGGGAACAATTTGATGTGCCGCTCGTGGCAGGACTGCAGCATGACAGCCAGCATCCACGCGCCTATTTCCAGAAATTCGCCACCGAACAAAAATGCAAACCGCAAACCGTCTGCATCTGGGTGGGGCCGGAAGGAGATTTTTCTCCAGCGGAAATGGCGGCGTTAATATCCGTTGGCGTGAAAACCATCACACTTGGTCGTCTGGTTTTGCGCTGCGAAACCGCTGCGATTTTTTGCCTGTCCGTTCTGAATTACGAACTCACTAGCTGAAGCGGTTGCGAAGGCGTGCTAAAGCCAACGGAGTCCCTGTTCTCGTGAGCAGCCACAGATCCCGTTATTTCCCAACCAGCTTTTGAAATTCCGGTGTGTTGCGAATCGGCTCGAGATTCGGGTCCGTTTTCGCATGCGCCCGCAGGTCCACTGCCTTCGGATCGTTTTTCAATCGAACGGCACCCAGATCAAAAGCCTTTTGCAACGCTTGTGTCGCCATGATTTTCCCTTGCGCAGCTTGAAGTCCGCCGAGGTTGTACCACGCTTCAGCATTTTCAGGCGTGAGTGCGGTCAGCTTTTGCATGGCATTTTCGGCGCGCGCGATCTGTCCAAGTTGGACGTAAACCTGGGCAACGTTCATTATGACAGTCGAATCGCTGCCTGCCGTCGCCAAGAGCCGGTCGAGCGTCACCATGGCTTCGTTCGTTTGCTTGTTTTGAATCTGTTGCATGGCTTGAGCAAACGCGGTTTGCGCCTGAGGTTGCTGTTGTATCGTCCGACCACCGAGTGCGCGTTGTTTGATGTCCTCCACCTGCGCCAATAAACTTCCAATTTGAGTATTGTGTGGATCAAGTTTCTGGCACGTCTTGACGATAGCAATCGCGTCGTCAAAGCGGCTCATGCTCATCAGTAAATTAACGTATCGATAAACCGCTTCTGGACTGTAAGGACAATAGGCGAACGCCTGTTTAAACGTGAAATCCGCTTCTTTAATCATGCGTTGTTGTTCAGGCGAATTTGGTTTGGCCGAGTTCACCCGCCACGCATAAATGCCTCCGATGGAACTCCGCAATTTTGAAAAGGCTTTCTGCGCATTATCGTCACGAACAAATTTTCGATCGCCTTTGAAACCTTTGTAGTCGTGTTGCAGATAAGTGCGTTCGGCGAAGTCGCAAATTTCTTGAACCGTCGTGTCGTAGGTGATCCAGTTTCCAATCAGGCGCTCGGAATATTTGCTCCAGAACGCGTGATCTTTATCCACCATTTCCTGGGTCAACTCCGGCAATGGTTCCCGATTGATCTTCATGATGATGCCGAACGGGCTGAGATACGGATACATCCAGTCGAGCGGAAAACTTTCTTCCACATAAAATTCATGACCCGGATTCGCGTCAAAAATCATCTTGGTCAAAATGCCGTTGATGCTCATGACTGCCACTTGACCTGAAACCTGAACGCGCCCGCCTTCCACGCGGAAATCTTCGCCGGGTTTCATCTGGCCAACCTGATAACGGCGTTGTGCGTCTTCGATATATTCGTTGAAGGCGATTTGGGAATCGGTAGGCGATGGCGTTTTAATTTCGAGATCGGGATAAACGCCACCTTCGCTTTTGGAAATTTCTTTCGGGTAAGCGTCTTCGAGCAACAATCGATGCCAGCGAATGCGGGTGTGGCCTTGCGGATTTTCTTTGATGTAACGCTGGGAATGATCGGACAGTTTTACCTTCGCAAAACGCGACGCGGAGTAGAGTGGTTGGCCGCTGGAATCGGATGTTTCTTCAGCGTTGGTGGACTGCGGAGCCGGTTTTTCGAGAATGACATTCAAATCCGTAACCAATGCGTTGCGAATTTGTTTTTCCTCGCTTCCGGCTAAGAGTTTCTGCGTTTCCGGCTCTAGATTTTTGAAGATAAAATCGGAAACCGGATCCTGGCGGTCGCGAAGTTTCGCGGCAAAACCTTTGACGTCCAAAAGATGCTCGCTTTTGAAAAACGAACTACCCACGCGGCGTTCCTTTTCCATTTTGTCGCCGATATTCAAGAAAATTTTATCCAACCAGGCCAAGGCGCGGGTGTGGAAAAATTCCTGGAAAAAGGGCGGGTCAATCTGCGCGCTGCGATTGTAGTGCGCGCGGATGTAACTCAAATAGGTGCCGTCCGCCAACGCGTTTTGAGTGATGAGATACACATCACGGCGATCAAATGCGGGATCGAACCGTTTCTCCGGCGGGATGAATCCTTCGCAGAAAATCATGTAGGTTGGGTTAAACCGGCCGGGGTCGGTCCCGCCGAAAAGAACGGTGTCACGCGCCATCTCGGGATAGATTTCATACGGCGGCGTGAACATGTCGTGACCGAACCAATAGCCGAATCGATGGCCGCGTTGCTCGTTGTCTGCCCAGTGGGAAACGATGAGGTGAGTCGGCGCGATCGCGAACAAGATCAAACCCGCGGTCAGAAAGAATCGGGTTCGTCCAACCAGCAAAACGAACAAGAAAGCCAACGTCAAACAAAGGAGGAAAAGTCCCGGAAAAACATCCAGCATATTCTGACCACTGAAAGCCTGGCCTAACCCGTAGAACATCAGTTTTACTCCGGTTAACTCAGTTCGATTTTCAAAAATGGCACTGATTTGATCGGATAAATAATAGAGTGCGAGCGCTGAGGCTATTGCTGCCCCTCCGATTGCCCATTTCCGATATTTTTCGTATTCGGTTAGAAGCAATCCTCCAATGATGGCCAGCCCATAGCCAATGCCCATAGCCACCATCACGTAGGATGCGGTGAAGAAAACTTTGGTGAGATCGCGACTTTGCTTATCCGTCGATGGATTCAGCAGCACCATCAACAGCAGCGCAAGAAAGAGCCAAATGGCGGCCAAGCCGATGATCCATGCCCTTTCTCGCGATTGCATCCGTCGCAAAAAGAAGAACGGAACGAAAGCGATCAGCACGTAAACGGCCGTGAATTCTTCCGCCGCGCTTTCGGCGTACATCACCACTTGATCGGCCAAACGAGGAATACTGTCCGTGGGTCGCGTTTTTTCGTACTGGCCGCGCGTGAAAGCGTGGACGAATCCTTCTGCGGTGCGGGGATAGCCCCAGTTCAATGGCGGATTCGTCATCGACGCAATCGGCATGTAGAAATAGAAGGACGCACCCAAAAGGAAGGTCAGCGCCACCATCAACATCGTTTTCCATTCACTAAAAAGACTGCCCGTTTTAATGATCAGCCAGATGAGACCAATAATTGAAGCGATTCCGACGAGAGCAAAAATCGTGAATAGCGGATTGATTTGCGAAGTGACAACGTCCGTGGCGGGAATTTTCTTGGTGATCAATCCAGCGAGAAATCCCAGAACGTTCCAGACCAGAATGTCCCGACCGACTTTTGGATGAGCGAGAATGATCGCGATTTCAATTCCCATTGCGCCGACAATCAGGGTTTGGTGGTTGGTAAAGCTGACGCCGAAAAGGAAAAATGCCCAGTATAGATAGCGGCGTTGGTGCGGTGCGTACATCCAACGGAGCAGAAAACAAAGAACCGCAGCGAACGACAAAACGCCAAGCGTATAAACTTCAACGATGACCGCCTGACTCCAGAAAAACCCGTTGAAACCGAACGCCAGACCCGCCACCAAACCGCAGACGAGGCAGAGCCAGTTTTCTTTTTTGCGATCGATATTTTTAAGTTGCCCAATGCTTTCAAGCAACATGCTGCTGCCGCGCGAAACCATCAGGGCGATCAATCCGCACGAGAATGCTCCCGCCACCGCCGAGGAAAGTGCCACCCGCCACGCGATGTTGGATATGGGAACAAGCACGGTGAAAAGCCACGAATAAATTGTCCAGACC
>JBBQAX010000188.1:0-8570 GCA_038316905.1 Verrucomicrobiota bacterium
CCGGTGAGAGCGGGGCTGCCGGATTGCGGACGTGGGTCCAACATTCCGTCATCCAACCGGCTGATGCCGCGCAGGAGCGGATTGACAATCGAGTTGCTGCGGGCCGCGTCGGTGAACAGGATTTGCGCGTTGGTCGTGGTGCAAATGTTGGTGATCGAATTTGGATTGCTGCCGCCCGTGAATCCCCACCAGAGATTGTTCCGCAAATCCGCATCGCCCAAGGTGAAGTTCGTAAACGAAGTCGCGTCGATCGCGATGCCGCGTTGCGCGTATTCCGTGAAGATGCTGTTGAATATGCTCGGTGAAGCATAGCCCTTGATGTTGAACGCGTTGTTGTTTGCGCCGCCGGAATTGGTTCCTGCGCCAATGGTCGTCGCATTGTAAACGACGAACTTCGCTTTGTGCGCTGCATTGACGCCAATGCCGTCGGGTTCGCCGTTCAATTCAAAACCTTTGTCGCGCGCGCCTGGTTCCTGGATTGAAAACCAAAACTGATTTTTGCCGGTGTAACCTTCGTCGGCGTCAAACGTGTCGTCGTCGTTGAACGCGGAAACGAGATAACGCGTGTTCACTGTGCCGCCGAAAAACTCAAACCCATCGTCGGCAATCGCGTAGGCTTCAACAAACTCAACCGTGGTTCCGCGACCGACGCCACAGAGGGACAAGCCATTGATTTCTTTGCTGGATTCCAAAACTTTTCCGCCGTGACGAATCGAGACGTAGCGAAAGACGCCGGAGTTGTCGTCGTCGTTGTTGCCGCCGAAGTGATGGACCAATTCGCCATGAACCGGGTTGGCGCTCAATCCTTCATAGACATCGAATTTCGGATTGGCCGCGTTGCCGGCAGCATTGACGGCGGTGTTGATTTTGGCCTGGCCCAAAATCACGACGCCGCCCCACAGACCGCGTTGATACAAAGTGAGATCAAACGGGTCATCGGTGTTGTCCAAAACCGAAGTGAAAATGATCGGGCTGTTCGCCGTGCCGTTGGCGTTGATTTTCGCGCCGCGCGTGATGAACAGCGCCGAGATCGTCGCCGCTGTTGCGTTGGTCTGGCCTTTGATCACCGTGCCAGCTTCGATGTTCAACACCGCATTGCTCAACGCATACACCGGACCGTTCAGAATGTAGGTGTTGATGGATGTCCAATTATTTGTTCCGGTCAAACTGCCTGAGATATTTATGATGGAGGCTTCGGCGCTTTGTATCGCCAGCACTGCAAGAAGCGAGAAGAGGATTTTTTTCATAGTAAGGTGTCAATTTAGTAACGATTTCTTTACGCGGACGAAGCTGACACAGAAGCGCGACGATCAAAGGTCAGTGGAGTTACAAAGCTGTGAACTTTTCTTCGCAGGATATTTCTGGTCGTTACCGTGTAGAGGGAAACCACGAATGTCCGCCAACAGACACGAACTACGGAGCGCCGGTTTGCAACCAGCTTTGAACCTATGCGATGACGCAAAACCGGTTGCAAACCGGCGTTCCGTCGAAGAACACGATTCAAAAATCGTAGGCGAGTGAAACGCCGAAAGTCATGCCGCGCCGATAAGCCGTATAAACATATTTTCCGGCCTCGTCTCCGTAAGTAACTTCATAGGGCAAATCCAATAGATTTTTCGCGGAGAATCTCATGCGCAGATTTGGCGTGAGCCGTTGTGACAATGTAAAATCAAGCGTCGTGGGCGGATGTTCATAAATGTCTGGTCCAGCAGGGTTGACGAAGAAAATTCGCGGCCCAGCCAGCGTGAACGTGAGTGAAGCGGATGTGCCGAGATACGGGTTGTCGTAGTTCAAATCCGCATTGAAAATGTAAGGCGACTGGTCGTAGAGCGAACGTGTCGTTGGCGTGTTTGCAGGTTTGTTATTGATCTCGGTGGGGGTGAGTTCCACTTCCGATTCGATCAACGATAAGTTCATTCCTAAACTGAATGAGGAAAGTAGCGGATCGATGAAACCAAGTGATTTGCGCGCTTCAAATTCGACGCCGTAAAGTTTCGCCTTGTCGCGATTGATATAGGTGAGAATCGAAGCGTCCTGAGTGAGAGCGTATTTTTCAATCGGCAGTTCCAGGTCTTTGTAAAAAACGCTGACCGCGAAAATTTCTCCGGGATTGGGAAACCATTCCAGCCGCGCGTCGTAATTTTTTATCGCGGTCATCTGTAGATTGGGATTGCCCTCCAGCAGAGTGTCGGTGGGCAAATCATAAGTGCGCACGGGGGCAAATTCGCGGAAGGTTGGCCGGGTAATCGATTTCGCGTAACTCAAGCGCAACGCGAGGTTCGGCGCGAGGTCGCCGATCAAACTGATCGCAGGCAAAAGGTCAGTCTGACGAATCGCGGAATTCGTCGAACCTAAAAAGGCGCTGATCGCAGAAACGCTCAGATCCGTCGATTCCAAACGCGCTCCACCGACGGCGCGCAATCGCGAATGGAACGGCACCGTGGACATCAAATACGCCGCTCGAATGTCTTGTGTGCCTTCGTAACTGCTGTTGCCCAATTCCGAATTCAAGAAGCGCGAGAACACATAGTTGGTGCGCCCTCTCCGATCAACGAACACCGTGTAGTTTAAGTTCGACGAATTGAGATACGTGTTTGGATCGAGTGGATCGGTGAATCCAGCGTCGCTTGCTTGCGATCCATAACTGAACGTTCGTTCGTCGAAGGTGCGCTCGGAACTGCTGGAAAAAACGCCTGCTTTAATTTCGCCATCTTCGCCGTTGAAAGACCAAAACGGGAGGGTCGCGTCGAGCTTGAGGTTCACGTTGTCTTCCTCCAACGCGCGGAAATAACGCGTCGGCCGGATCGGTTGCGGGAGCGTGTTGTCGAAACGAAAAACCGTGCCGTCCTCCGAGCGGTAATAGTTGAAAAATCGCAAGTCCGGTTCTTCCTGCGACGTGTTGGAAAGCGCGGCCAGCCAATCGATTTTCAAATCCGACACGTCGGGCAGTTCATGTCTCCCTTTGAATTGAAACGTGTGCAACTGGCGCTCAATGAAATAGAGCGTATTCAAATCGCTGACCAGTCCAGGCGAGTTGATAAAATCCTCCCCGATCCGCCGACGCGTCGTGTCTTCGCTGTTTTGGTTGTAAAGAAAATTAAATCCCAGCTCGTGATTGGGATGCAGTTGATAGGCGAGACCGACCGCGCTTGCCCAGTTCACGCTTTCGATGCCGCGTGTTTCATCCCAAGACTTGTCCAGGGTCAACGTATTGCCGTGGCGCGCGGAAACGGCGTTTTCGTAAAAATCAAATTCGCGCTTGTAACTCATGCTGGCGAAAACACCGACCGGCCTTTCCATGAAAAGCGCCGTGTCGCCCATCGCAAAAGAAAAACCGTGATTCAACGGCGCTGTTTCTTTCTTCCCGGCAAACTGAATGTCTTCAAATGATTGCGTCAATTGCGCGAGGCGGTCTGCCTGCTCTTGCGCGTTTGGGGTCGAGGACTGAGGCGGTGACGGAAAGCCGACATTCTCCAACTCGCCCGGCAACGCACGCGTGCCATCATCCATGCCCAGCCAATCGGTCGAGCCGCCATCGTAACCAAGAAAATCTTCATTCAAACTCGCCTGCGTGTTGTATTCCGTGCCGAAGGAAATCGATGCAAACGCTTTTTCTGGAAAAGATTTTGTGACCACGTTGACCGCGCCACCTGCGAAACCACCGGGCTGATCCGGCGTAAAAGTTTTATTCACGATGATGCGGTCAATCATCGCCGTCGGAATCAAATCGAGTTGCGCCGCTTTGCGATACGGATCAGCCGTGGGAATGTCCGCGCCGTTCAACGTCGTCGTGTTGTAGCGATCGCTCAACCCGCGCACGACCACGAATTTTCCCTCGACAATCGACGCGCCGGAAATTTTTGAAACCACCGCCGCCGCGTCGCTCGCTGTCGTTTTGCTGATTTGCTCCGAGCTGATGGCGTCTTGCGTAGCAACCGCAGCGCGGCGTTCTTCCAGCACAGACGCAACGGTGCTCGGTTTCGTGGCTTCTTTGGAAAATAACGAAGTGCTTTTCGGTCCCGCTCCAGATCCCGTTGCTTTGCTCGTTGAATTTCCCGCAACCACTCGCGGTTGAAACGGCGCGGGCTTGGCCGCTGAATCACGTTTCTGTGCGGTGAAAAAACCGGGTGTTGCGGACGGTGGCGCATTCGGATTGGGAGCCGAAGTGGTCAACGCTTGAGTCGCGGGTTGCTGCGGCGCTTCGGTCGGTTGCGGCTCGGCAATCTCCGTCGGTTCCGCAGGCTTGGGTTGTTTGGGTTCCTCTGGTTTCGGCTTTTCTTTGGGCGGCTCCGGTTTTTTTATCGGCACGATATTGAACACGCGTAAAACCGGATCGAGTTTTCCGGTCTTTGCGGCCCAGACAAAAATTACGAGGAAAACCAAAACGTGCGCGACAATCGCAATCGTCAGGCTGGATTTGGTTGAACCCTTTTTTACACGCGGCATGGGCTGAAGGGTGAAGGGCTATTGTGGCTCCGTCGCCAAACCGACCTTGGTGACGTTGGCTTGAGAAAGTGTGTCCAGCACCTCGACGATTTTTTTGTATTGCACCGCGCTGTCGCCGCGCACCACGACGTTCAAATCAGGATCGGCTGTGCGAAATTCGATGAGAAACGCGAGCAATTCTGCGCTGCTGACTTCCCGTTGGTTGAAATAAATTTTCCCGGCGTTATCGACGCTGATGTAATTGATTTTGGGCGGCGCATCTTTGGCCACGCTTTGCGCACTGGGCAGATTGATCGAGATGTCACTCACCGTCGGCGCGGTCGTGATGATGAAAATCACCAGTAACACGAACGCGAGATCGAGCAGCGGCGTGATGTTCAATTCGCTGAGCGAATGATGGGAAGTCTTCGAATATTTTTTCATGGTGGGGGAGAAATCACGAACAGATGGATTAAACGCAGAGGACGGTGAGGTTTCCGCAAAGGTCGCAAAGGCTTTTCCACTGCGCTCCTCTGCGAGAACCTTTGCGCCCTCTGCGTTGAAATTGAACGCTCATTGGATTGCGATACTCGTTGGTTGATGTTTCTGAATTCGTGGTTGAAATCGAATCGGCGGGTTAAACTTTCAATGCCTCCGCCGTTTCAAATTCCCGATACGCCGGTTCCTGTTTGTTCAACATTCCCTTCAACGCGTCCGCGATTTCATCCGCGAGCGCGCGATTATCAACGTAGTTGTGTTCAATCGCCGTCGCGTATTCCGTGGCAAAATTGTCCAACTCCTGCGTGATGCCGCGGATACTCGTGACCATGAAGTTGTAGGCAAACATTGCAGGAATCGCGACGAGCAGCCCAATGACCGTCGCGATCAAAGCCCCCGCGACACCCGGAGCCATGACGGTGAGACTGGCGGTGTTTGCTTTGGCGATGCCGGAAAAAGTTTCCATCACGCCCCAAACCGTTCCGAGCAAACCAATGAACGGGCCGCCCGAAACCGCTGTAGAGAGAACGATCATTCCTTTTTCCAACGAGAGCGATTCGGCGCTGACGCTGCGTTCGAGCGCAACTTTCACTGACTCGAATGACGGTCCGCTAATTTTAATCGTGGTGGAACGCGCGAGGAAATTGGTCTCCGCGCCAATGACATGATTGCCGGAGGCGTTGTTGACCCGCGTCACTTGCACTGGATTATTTTTGAGGTGATACGCCAGTTCTTCGCCGCCCGCGTGATAAACTTCATAAGCGGGCGCGCCATCAAATTCTTTTTTTCCCCGGAAAAGTTCCTGTGGATCACGCGTCACTCGGTACGCCTCGAAAAACTTTTTTGCCATTTTGCGTGCGCGCATCAACTGACGAAACTTTGTAATCATCACCGTCCAGCTCACCAGGGAGACGACGGCCAAAAGAGTGATGGTGATTTTCCCTTCGAGCGTGGCTTTCTCGAAGGCAAACGAGAGCGCGTTTGCGAAAATCGGGGTGAGGTAATTTTCCATGCGCGGAGTAAACAGAAAGGAGATTACGATCCAACGGCGGAGCAGTTACGTTTGTGTGAACATTTACTCGCGCCTTGTTCCCAATGTTAAATTCCTGTGACAACGTGTTTCTCTTTTGACTTCGATTTTTCCCTGTGCGAAGACGTGCCTCGATGAAAAACATTTTGATTGTTGCGTGCGTTGTCTTGTTGTGTGGATGTGCCGGCCGGCTCGGAAGAAACGTCAGCAACCATGACAAAGTGGAAACCGCGCAGGTCGATCAACTCATCGGAAACAACCTGACGCGAACACCGTTTGACCAACGAGTGGTTTACCTCAACGCGCGTTGCGAAACCAAACCCGGCGGTGAAAAGAAATTTTATTTGTTCACCGAAGTTATCGCCCCTGCGGATTTTACCCTTCAACCCGGCGAGTCGCTGGTCCTGAATCTTGATGACGAAGTGTTGACGTTCTCTTCCACGAATTCTCCGTCGTTCAACGGGCGCAAACGTTTTGTCACAACGTTCTATCCAGTGCAGCCCGATGTCCTGATTAAATTGGCGAAGACCATGGAAGGGCGGGTCCGCATCAAAGGCGCAAACGCAATCATCGACAAGAAACTCTCCTTGCGAAACATCATGCACTTTTGGGATTTCGCAGAAAAATGCTCGCTCATCCCCGTGATCGAAGCCGACAAAACCGGCGGTTGACTTGTTTGACCTATTGACTAACTCCCTCACGGGGAATATCTAGTTCTCGCGTGAAAAGTCTCAGAACAATCGTGGCGGTTTTGTTGCTGGCGATTTTTTCGCTGACTTCATCGCACGCGCTTCTGGAAGGTTTAGAACTGATTCACGAGGACGGGGATCATAATCACGCGCAAGGTCCTGCTTCGAGTTCCCACGATGCCGCAGACGGAATTTGTCGAATTGATTCCCATCGCGCCGAGTTTCAAAAGTTATTTTCCGACGCGCCAACGGAGTTGAGTCAATTTTTTGCGCTCAACCTTTTTCTTCTTCAGCAGAATTCACAAGAACGCGGCAGAGAGATTGGAATATCCGGCTCTCCGCCGCTTGAGTTCGCTACGACCTGGCAGTTTTCTTCGCGCACGGCACTTCCAGCCCGCGCTCCTTCCATCGCTTCTTAAAAAGTTCTCGGCCTGAGAACTCTTTCCCGTCGTTTTCGGATTGTCGTCCAATTTTCCGTCGTTCTGTTGTCCGTTTGAGTTTAATTTATGAAACTATTTTTTGCTGGAATTCCATTTTTGTTCGCAGTTGCGCTGGCCGTGTTGTCCGGTTGCGTGACGAAACCAACGTTGGATGATGCGACGCAACCCGAAGTCCGCGCCACGAACGCTCCGGGCAATCCTGCCGCTGAATCTATAAAACAGTTGGCGAGCAAAGAGCCGACCGGGAGTCTCAGTTTGCGGGAAGCGCTGGCTCTGGCTTTGACGGAGAATCCAGAACTGGCTCCGTTTTCGTGGGACGAAAGAATCAATGAGGCGCGGGTTCTGCAAGCGGGGCTGCGGCAAAATCCTGAACTTGGATTGCAAGTGGAAGATGTTTTTGGAACGGGAGAATTCAGCGGAGTTCGTCAGGCGCAAACGACTTTGCAATTGAGTCAAGCCATCGAACTGGGCGGCAAACGGGCGTCGCGAACCGAAGCGGCGACGCAAGCGCGCGGCGTCACGAAATCGGAATATGAATTGAAACGGGTCGAAGTGCTGGGCGATGTCACCCGAAGATTTATTGAAGTGGTGGCGAATCAACACGCGTTGGAACTGGCGCTGACAAATCGAGCGTTGGCGGCGGAAACTTTGACGGTCGTGCAAGAGCGCATGACGGCGGGGAAAGGTTCGGCTTTGGATGAACGGAAAGCGCAAGTCGCATTGGCGCGCGGTGAAGTGCTGGTCGAAGGAGCGCAACATGATTTGAGCGCGGCTAGGAAAAAGCTCGCGGCAAGTTGGGGAAATCCAAATCCGTTTTTTAAACTGGCGGAAGCCGATCTATTCGCGCGCAGACCGATGCCACCTTTTGCAGAACTGGCCCACCGCATTTCCGAAAGTCCACAGATTGCAAAATGGATTTCCGAGAAAAAACTGCGCGAAGCAGAAATCAAACTCGCCGACGCAAAGCGAATTCCAAACATCGTGGTGGGCGGTGGTGTTCGGCGATTGGAAGGGCCGGATGATCAGGCGTTGGTGCTGAGTATTTCTGCGCCGTTGCAATTGTTTAATCGCAATCAAGGCGAGTCGGCGGAAGCGCGCGCGGCCTTGGGGAAAACGGAAGCGGAACACCGGGCTGCTGAAGTTCGGATTGGGATTGTCCTGCTCGGTCTTTACGAAGAAATGATCCACGACACTCATGTCATGGAGGGTTTGCAAAAAGAAATTTTGCCGAAAGCGGAAGATGCGCTGGTGATTGCAAAAGACGGTTTCGCGCAAGGACGGTTTTCGTATCTCGAAGTGTTGGACGCGCAACGCACTCTTTTCGACATCAAACAGGAACTCATCCAGACCGCGACTTCTTACCATCAATTTCTCGTCGAGATGGAGCGGCTGATTGGTCAGCCGCTGGATGAAAACATTCAACCTGATTCACGATGAAGAATTTATTTCATGGTAGGAGACGAGGTAACGAGGCTCAAATTTCTTCTG